>NZ_JAYMEI010000014.1:0-112339 GCF_037029365.1 Leeuwenhoekiella sp. CH_XMU1409-2
CAAAAAATCCGGTGAAGCTAGCTTCACCGGATTGATTTAAACTTTTAAAAACTGTCAACCTATTTTAGGACGACTCAGAGACAGATATTTTACAAGTCTTCTGCAGATGCTATCATTTCTGCGATGTCTAACACCTGTACACTATCTTCTTTTTCTTTATTCTTAACACCATCGGTCATCATTGTATTACAAAATGGACAACCCGCGGCGATCACTTCTGATTTGGTCTCGAGCGCCTCTTCTGTACGAGCAATATTTACATCCTGAGTACCGGGTTCTGGCTCTTTAAACATTTGTGCCCCTCCTGCCCCGCAACAAAACCCTTTGGTTTTACAACGTCGCATCTCTACAAGTTCTACTTCTAGTTTTTTTAGAAGGTCCCGTGGCGCTTCGTAAATACGATTGGCCCTTGCTAAGTAACAAGGGTCGTGAAAAGTAATACGCTTACCTTTAAACTTTCCGCCTTCGACGGTAAGTCGGCCCTCGTTGATCAAGGCTTTTAAAAACTGCGTATGGTGCAACACCTCATAATTTCCGCCTAAACCAGGATACTCATTGGCAATGGTATTGAAACAATGCGGACATGCAGTAACGATTTTTTTTACCTCATATCCGTTCAAAACTTCAATATTGGTAACCGCCTGCATTTGAAACAAAAATTCATTTCCCGCACGTTTAGCAGGATCTCCTGTACAGCTTTCTTCGGTACCGAGTACTGCAAAGTCAACTTCGGCTTTTGCTAAGAGTTTAACAAAGGCCTTTGTGATCTTTTTGGCACGATCGTCAAAACTTCCGGCGCAGCCCACCCAAAATAAAACTTCTGGGGATTTGCCCTGAGCCATATATTCGGCCATCGTAGGTACCTTGATCGCTTCTGCCATAATTTAATTTTTAGCTCTTATTTAAAAGAATTAATCTTTAAAGACCTCAATAGTTACATCTTTCTCTACAAGATCTGTAAACTTCCCTTTGTAACGTGTAGCACGTACCAGGTGATTGTCTATCCAGTGGTAATTACCTCCACGTGGTTTCCCCATCAACAAACTGTGATAATTGAAACCGTGCTCGTTAAGCCAGTTTTCGGTCACTTCGCGATGCTCTTCAGTACGTGAAGTAAAGAAGCAAATAATATGACCTTCATCATACCACTTGTTTAAAGTTGCTAAAGCATCTGGAAACGGCTTACAGGTCGCCATACGCTCTGGCTCTTCGTTAGGAACATCTTCTGTGATGGTTCCGTCTATGTCAATGAGGTAGTTTTTAACACCTTCTGGCAAAACCGGACTTACGTGTTCTCCGTCTTGCAGCTTGTCGCTTAACATTTTGTCTACTTCCTCTTTTTTCATGAGTTCTCTATTTTGATTTTACTGGTTGGTTTACTAATTCTCGTTGATCCAATTGGCTCTATCCATTTGATTAAACGGCCAAGGAGCTGCATTATTTTCGATATTGGTCATCGCATTATTCAAGTCTGTTGGCGCAGCACTTTGCTCCATTACGAGGTATTGACGCATGTCCATAATAATAGATAATGGATTAATACCTACCGGGCAAGCTTCAACACAAGCATTACAGGTCGTGCACGCCCATAATTCTTCTCGGCTAATATAGTCATCTAATAATTGCTTACCATCTTCTTTGAAGGTTCCTTTATTAGCATCTATATTTTTACCAATATCTTCAATACGATCGCGCGTCGCCATCATAATTCTACGCGGAGATAATTTTTTGCCGGTTTGATTGGCAGGACATTCGCTGGTACATCTACCACATTCTGTACACGTGTAGGCATTAAGCAATTGTGCCCAACTTAAATCTGTTGCCTCACTCGCTCCAAACTTCGCAGGAACCTCTTCCTCTGCACCTTCCTCAGGCATTGCATATGGATCAGCATCAGGATCCATCATCAATTTTACTTCATTGGTAACCGCCTCTAAATTGTCAAATTGTCCCTGAGGTTTCAATCGTGCGAAATATGTATTAGGAAAAGCAAGCAGAATATGTAAATGCTTAGAATAATATAAATAATTCAAAAAGACCAGAATTCCTAAAATATGAATCCACCACGCCGCTCGCTCAACTAATATTAATGATGCAACGCTCATATTCTCAAAAAGCGGTGCGATAAACTGACTTACAGGGAAAGCTCCTACGATGCCTTCTGCACTTGCATAATGCTCGGCACCTTTGGTTTGTAAGCTTAGATCTGCTGCGTTCATTGTTAAAAACAAAAGCATCAGTACAACTTCAAAATAAAGAATGAGGTTCGCATCTAACTTAGGCCAACCTTTCATCTCTCTATTCAAGAAGCGTTTGATATGAAGTATGTTTCGGCGGATCCAAAATATGATCACACCTACTAGTACCAAAAGCGCAAAAATCTCAAAGACTCCAATCAGGAAATCATAAAATCCTCCGAGGAAACTAAAAATTCGATGCGTACCGAAAATCCCATCGATGATAATCTCGAGCACTTCAATATTTATAATGATAAAGCCGAGATACACTAAAACGTGAATGATACCGCTCACCGGGCGCACGACCATTTTATATTGACCCAGAGCGATCTTGGCCATGTTCTTAAACCGCTGCCCTTTGTTATCACTGCGGTCTTCTTCACGACCTAACTTAATGTTGCGAATTAGCTTTTTGATATTGAACACAAAAAAACCAACTCCTGCCAGTAGGGCAATAACAAACAAAATATTAGGTAAATACTGCATAAGGTTTATCTAAGTGAATCTTTAGGCTCTTCGTAAGGTCCGGGATTTTTTCCAAATACTGAAAAGTGTACGTAACGTTTTGGATTAAGTTTGATGTCTTGCATCAACTCTTCCATTTGCTTGGTAGCACGCTCTAGGTTATTATACATCTGGTCATCGTTGATGAATTGTCCCAGAGTTCCTTCGCCGTTTTCAATTTTTGAAGAGATGCTTTCAAAGTCTGCAAGCACGCTTTCCATACGCAAGACAAGTGCATTAATGTCTACTTTAGAAAGACTATCGCTTACCTTATTAAAGTTGGCAGACATCTCATCAAGATTGGTAAAAGTACGGGTGAGCTTTTGATCGTTATCTGCAAGTAGTTTGTTTAAATTTTGGGAAGCCTGATTAAAATTGGTTGCAGTTTCACTTATTTGAGCAATCGTTTCCCGTAGATTCTTTCTGGTTTTTTGATCTAAAACATCAGAAACGCCAACCAACACAGAATCTGTGCTATTGATCACTTCTTCTACTTTTGCCTGTAAAGGTGTTAAACGCTCATTAACGAGTTCAAAAATACCTTCATCAATAGTGCCTTCAAGCGTGTCTCCTGATTGTGCAGTTTCACCTCGCTCATAATCCGGAACAATAGACAGGTTTTTACCGCCTATGAGTCCGCCACCATAAATTTGAGCTTTACTACTTGTTGAGAACTGAAAATCATTCTGAACATTAAAAGTGACCAGCAAGTCTCCTCTTGAATCTGCAAAATCTATAGACAATACCTTACCTACTACAAGGCCATTTATTGTGACATTTGAACCCGGTGATAAGCCTTCTACGTTATCGTAGATGGCATAATATGTACGGTCGTTATTTAAAAGATTATTCCCTTTTAAAAAACTGTAACCGAAGATCAGCAGAGCTATGGCCACTACCGCCAGAAGTCCTGTTTTTACTTCTCTAGAAATGTTCAATGTAATTTTTTTTTGATGAGCCTCAAATTTAGGAATAAATTCTATTAAGGCTTTACGCCCTAACTTTTATTTATAAAATCATTAGCGTTTTGCTTGATTCCATTTTTGAAGGCCACAATGTATGCCGTAGTATAACCTTTAGCCTTGGCTTCCCGAAGCATACGTTCTATTTCGGTATAATTTGAAGTGTCGCCGTAGTAGTATTTATAAAGCTTGCCTTCTTTACTGCGCTGAATACCTCGCAAGCCTTTAAAGTTATAAGGCTTTGTTTCTAAACTTCTGCTACTAGCCGCTATTTGTACTTTGAAAATGGCATCTTTAACCACCACATCGTTTACCTCTACTGCAGGCACTACTTTTTTAACGCCTAAAAAATCATTAGTGGTCACATTCTCTTTATACTTTACCACCGCCTGTGCTACTGCGTGTGCAATATCACGCTGACCTTTTGAAGAATTAAGATAACGCCCTTCTTCGGTATTGGTGATAAAACCGGTTTCAATAAGAATACTAGGCATAACGGTTTGGTGCAAAACCACAAATCCCGCCTGTTTGACGCTTCGGTCTTTGCGGTGCAATTTCTGACGGAAATTATCTTGCACATAACTCGCAAGCTGAATACTCTGATCTAGAAATTCTTCCTGCATCAAGGTCAACCCGATAAGTGATTCGGGAGAATTTAAATTATACTGTGCATATTTCTCCTCGTAGTTGTCCTCCAGATAGATCACCTCGTTTTCGGCCTTTGCTACTTCAAAATTGGTTTTGTTTCGGTGCAATCCTAAAACATAGGTTTCGGCTCCTGAAGCCTGTGAATTATGCGCGTTACAATGCACCGAAATAAACAAATCTGCTTCCGCTCTGTTAGCAATCGCACCACGTTCATCCAATTCAACAAACACATCGGTTTTACGCGTATAAACGATTTCTATATCTTTTTGTTTTTGCAATTCTTCGCCTATAAGCAATGCGATTTTAAGCGCAATATCTTTTTCAAGGATTGCTCCTCGTGCATTTTTACCCGGATCTTTACCACCGTGTCCGGCGTCTATCACCACTACAAATCGCTTAGAGTCAACAGGCTTAAGATTAGCTAAAGCTCGCTGAAAAGGAAGTGTAATTAAAAATACTAATATATAGATTGTTGTCGTTCTCATATTTGGGTAACGTCTTAAAACCACCTTGTATTTTGCAAATTGCAGGCCAGATTAAATTATAGGTAGCGCTTTAGATTTTATCATTCATCAAAAATCAAAAAAATTAGAACATCACTAAAGTTTTAAGCGCACAGATTTAATGCGCATTACTTTAGGGCTTCTAAAAAATAGATGTAATTTTGGCACTTTGAAATTTGCCCTTACATTTACAAAAATAGTATTAATCCCATTGCAAACAAAGATCCTTTCCGTACTGCTCATTTTAGGCTTAAGCCTTATTTGCTATGGGTCTTTGTGGGCTCAAGACCTACCGATTAATACTTTAAAAACGATCCCTGCAGACACGGCAAACATAGACAACCGACTCAAGCCTACCGGGTCTTTACTTCCCGAACAAGTTACAGAACAGCAACAAGATAGTACGCTAAAAGATAGTATCGCAGCTCCTCGCGAGGCGCTTACCGATATTGTAAAATACAGCGCCACAGACTATTCTACTTTTGACCGCCGCGAGAATAAGCTTTATCTCTACAATGAGGCAAAGGTTGCTTATACCGATATTACCATCACGGCCGGTCAAATAATTGTAGACAACAATACCAACACGGTTTTTGCTAAAGGAATAACCGATTCTACGGGTTATAACCAGCCGCCTGTTTTTGTTCAAGGCCCAAATACCGTAGAACCCGATTCGATCAAATATAATTTCAAGACCGAAAAAGCGCTTATTTACGGTTCGCGTACACAGCAGCAAGAATTTTATATTAAAAATGAAGTAAGTAAACGGGTGAACGACTCTGTAGTGTTCATGAAAAATGTGCGCTTCACCACCAGTGAAAATGAAGACGACCCCGAATATTATTTTTATGCGCGCAAAGTAAAATTTGTACCCAACAAAAAGATTGTCACCGGTCTTGTGAACATGTTCGTATATGATGTTCCCATACCCTTAGGAGTACCGTTTTCTTATTTCCCTATGGAAAAAGAAACCAGCGTTTCGGGATTTATTATGCCTTCTCCCGGGGAGAATAATGAGCGTGGCTATTTCCTGCAGAACGGGGGATATTATTTTGCGGTAAACGATTATATGGATCTCACCTTAACAGGAGATTATTATACTAACGGAAGCTACGCCTTACGGGCAGCCAGCAGTTACAGGAAGCGCTACAGCTTTAGCGGAAACGTGAACATTCGTTTTGAACGCCTGCTCAACAGTGAGCGCGGTTTACCCGACTTCTCTGAAACCAACACCTATAACATTCAGTGGTCACATAGTCAGGATACCAAGGCGAGTCCTAATTCGCGTTTTTCTGCTTCGGTAAACTTGGGAAGTAGCAATTATTTCCAGCAATCTACAAACATCGATAACACAGCGAGTAGATTAACAAATACTTTGAGCTCTTCGGTTTCTTATTCTAAAACCTTTCAAACGGTTCCGCAGGTCAATCTGGCGTTAACCGCACGACATTCTCAAAACACCCGAACGCAAGCAATTAATATGACCTTGCCCAGTGTACAGCTTAACGTAGATCGAATTTACCCTTTCGCACCTTCTTCAGGCAGCAAAAAGGGCTTTTTTCAAAATATAAATTTCAACTACAGTATGAGCGGCGAAAACCGCTTTGAAACCACAGATAGTTTATTTTTTACACCGCAAATGTTTAGAGATGCTGAGTTAGGCGTACGCCATAGTATCCCTATCACTACCAACTTTAAACTGTTCAAGCACTTTAGTGTTTCGGCAAGTACAAACGTTCAGGAAAGCTGGGTTTTTGAAACTATCGATCAGCGTTTTGATCCTACGCTACGCGAAATTGT
Source organism: Leeuwenhoekiella sp. CH_XMU1409-2 (assembly GCF_037029365.1). NCBI lineage: Bacteria > Pseudomonadati > Bacteroidota > Flavobacteriia > Flavobacteriales > Flavobacteriaceae > Leeuwenhoekiella > Leeuwenhoekiella sp. CH_XMU1409-2. Next base: position 6,655 of record NZ_JAYMEI010000014.1, read on the forward strand.
GCAAGATACCATAGGTGGTTTTGATCGTTTTACAACTTATAATTTTAGCACCAGCGTAGGTACCACGGTTTACGGGCAGGCTAACTTCGGCGACGATAAAAAAATACAAGCCATACGGCATACGATGAAGCCTTCGCTTTCTTTTAATTACAACCCGGGTTTTGATCAATATTACGAGACGTTTCTCGCGTCCGAACTCAACAACCCCAATGGAAATTTAACCCGTGAGGTAAGCTATTCTCGATTTGAAGGTGGTTTTTATGGTGCTCCAAGTAATTTTAGCTCTAGTGGAGTAAGTTTAAGCATCAATAACACCGTTGAGGCCAAAGTACGAGACAAAGACAGTACGGCTGTAGAACCCAAAAAGATCGACCTCATCAGCAACTTGGCGATCTCGACAAATTATAACTTTCTGGCAGACAGTCTAAAATTGAGTCCGGTATCAGTGCGTGGTACCATTCCTATTATTCAAAGCAAATTAAGTGTCAATTTTAATATGATCCTTGACCCTTATGCGCTAAATAACAATAACAGACGTATTGACAAACTGAATATCGCCAACGGCGGAAGCTTATTTAGACTTACCAATGCGAGTGCCAACTTTGGCTATTCCTTCAGCAGTAAAAGCTTTGGAAAGGAAAATGATGACCGTGAAGGAGAAGACACGCAAACAGCCCGTAACGGCGGGAGGCGCGATAACCTCCTTGGTGAAGACAGCAGGCAGCTTCAGAATAAATTTAACGATACCGAAGGTGCAGATGAAGACCCTGATGAAAATCAAGAACTTTACAACTACACCATCCCTTGGAATTTACGTGTGAATTATAATGTGAATTATGGGAATGCGGCACGCCAAAATGCGATCACTTCGCACGCGATCAACTTTAGTGGTGATGTAGAATTGGGCGAAAAATGGTTTGTAGGAGCTTCATCGGGTATTGACCTGACCACAGGCAAATTCACTCCTACGCAATTGCGTTTTGCTCGGGATTTAGAGAGTTTTAATATGACGTTTGCCTGGACACCCTTTGGCACCTATGCATCTTGGAACTTCTTTATAGGAATCAAATCTAGCGTGTTGAGCGACCTCAAATACGAGCAGCGCCGTACGCCAGACCAACAACTTTAAACCAATCTAAAAAACCAAATACGATGAAAAAAATTATCAGCACAACCAACGCTCCGGCACCCATAGGACCTTATAATCAAGCGGTTTTTGCAGGCGATACGCTTTTTGTAAGCGGTCAAATTCCATTAGATCCTAAAACCGGCGAACTTGTAAGCGGGGATATTGCTGCGGAAACCAAAATGGTAATGCAAAATTTAGAAGCTATTTTAACCGAAGCCGGACTTACTTTTGAAAACGTGGTTAAAAGCTCGATCTTTTTAAGCGACATGAACAGCTTTGCTCAAGTAAATGAGGTTTATGGAACCTTCTTTAATGAAGAAACAGCTCCTGCGCGTGAGACTGTAGAAGTTGCAAACCTTCCAAAATTTGTAAATGTGGAGATCTCAATGATCGCGATCAAATAACACAAGAGGAAAAAACACGTATATCAAATATTTGGCAGTAGCCCATAAAAAAAGCCTGAAAGAAAACTTTCAGGCTTTTTTTATTGAGTAATGATAGTGCATTACACCATCATATAATTTTTGTGATAAGCTACCAAACCTTCGATAGGACGCTTCAATACTTTTCCTATTTTAAGATCGTATTCTTCAAGAAGCTCTTTGAGTTCGCTTTGTAGATAGAATGCAATCGATCCTACAAAGTGAACAGGAATTTCTCTAGCGTTATCAAACTGAAGAATTTGATGCTCTATAAATAATTTAAACCCTTTGCGTATTAGTTTTTTACAGTAATCGTGATCTTTATTGGTAATCACAAAACGAGCAAACTGTGCTAAATAGGTGTTTGGGTTAGGCATTTTGTATAAATGGTTCTTTATACTTTCTGCTGTTAAATCAAACTGCTTAGCAAATTCATAAGCGAGTTCCTTTGGTATTTTATTGAAATGGAAATCACGCAGCAATTGGCGACCAAAATAGTTACCGCTTCCGTCATCCATCAAAATATATCCTAAAGAAGTTACTTTCTGCTCGATATTCTCACCATCATAAAGACTACAGTTAGATCCTGTTCCTATAATACAAACAATACCAGCTTCATCTTTTTTAGTAGTAGCATAAAGTGCGGCATAGGTATCTTCTTTAATGTCGATTTCCTGAGCCTTATCAAAAAAGTCCTGAAATACACCTTGAATTAACTCCTTGGGTTTCTGAGTACCGCAACCGGCCCCATAAAAGTGAACGTGCGTTACATCGTGACGATGCTTGTACAATTCATAATTGTTGATGATACGCTCTGTCAAGATTTCTGCAGACAACACTTGTGGGTTAAGCCCAAAAGTTTGTGTTTGAAAAATCTCTGCACCTTCGGCATTTAATGCGATCCAGTCTGTTTTGGTCGATCCGCTATCTACTAATAATATCATGTGTTTGTGAGAGTTTAAAAAACCCTTTAAACCCGAGGAGGTTTAAAGGGCATATATTCAGTTAATACGATTATAGTGAATTAACGTATTCCGCTAAGTCAACTAACTTGTTTGAATATCCAAACTCGTTATCATACCAAGAAACGATCTTGAAGAATTTAGAATTCAATTCGATACCAGCACCTGCATCAAAAATACTTGTACGTGGATCACTTACAAAGTCCTGAGAAACTACTGCTTCTTCAGTATAACCTAATACACCAGCCATTTCACCTTCAGAAGCTGCCTTAAAGGTCTTCTTGATGTCTTCATAGCTCGTATCTTTAGAAAGTTTTACCGTTAAATCTACTACAGATACATCTGGAGTAGGAACACGGAATGCCATACCGGTAAGTTTTCCTTTTAATTCAGGAATTACTTTAGTTACTGCTACTGCAGCACCAGTACTTGCAGGAATGATGTTTGCTAATGCAGAACGACCACCTCTCCAGTCTTTCTTAGAAGGACCGTCTACAGTCATTTGAGTTGCTGTAGTTGCGTGAACAGTTGTCATTAAAGCCTCTTCAATTCCGTATGCGTCGTTAAGCACTTTTGCTAATGGAGCAAGACAGTTTGTTGTACAAGAAGCATTAGAAACGATATTGTTATCAGCAGTTACGTCTTTGTGGTTTACACCCATAACAAACATAGGCACGTCTTTAGACGGTGCAGAGATCACAACTTTCTTAGCACCTGCTTGCAGGTGATAATCTGCAGTTTCCATAGAAGTAAAGATACCTGTACATTCTGCAACAACATCTGCTCCTACTTCATCCCACTTAAGGTTTTTAGGGTCACGCTCTGCGGTAATACGTACTGTTTTACCATCTACCACAAGATTACCATCTTTTACCTCAACAGTACCATCAAAATTACCATGTACTGAGTCGTATTTTAAAAGGTATGCAAGGTGCTCAACGTCTAATAAGTCATTAATCGCCACAACGTCTACGTTATCACGTTTTACAGTTGCTCTAAAAACGATACGACCTATACGGCCAAAACCATTAATACCTAATTTTAAATTTCCCATTGTATTTACTATTTGATTTGTATTACTAATTATGTGGTCATTATTTCAGACACACGAACGAGTTCTTTATTTATATGCGTTTTTCCTTTGATCGCTTTCTCAATCGGGTAGAGCTCCATCTTCTCGTGTTGAATTCCTACCATGTAGTTGCTTTCTCCGGCTAAAAGTGATTCTACAGCTTTTACGCCCATTCTACTAGCCAAAACACGATCGTAACAACTTGGAGAACCTCCACGTTGCATATGCCCCAAAACCGCGACACGTACATCGTAACCTTCAAGGTTTTCATCTACGTAATCTTTGAGTTCAAATACATTTTTCCCGGTCTTATCTCCTTCAGCTACTACCACGATACTAGAAGTTTTACCACTGGCTTTACTGCGTAATAAAGATTCTAAAAGACGATCTAAACCTAAATTCTCTTCAGGGATCAAAATCTCTTCTGCCCCTGCTCCGACACCTGCGTTAAGTGCAATATGGCCTACATCACGCCCCATCACCTCTACAAAGAATAAACGGTTGTGCGAACTCGCTGTATCGCGTATTTTATCGATAGCCTCTACCGCAGTATTTAATGCTGTATCGTAGCCTAAAGTTTTATCTGTACCACTAATATCATTATCAATAGTACCGGGGATTCCCATTATAGGAAAGTTGTATTCTTTATTAAAGATAAGACCACCGGTAAAAGTACCGTCTCCTCCAATAACGACAAGGCCGTCAATATTGTTCTCTTTTAAATTATCAAAGGCAATTTTTCTACCTTCGGGTGTTCTAAATCGGTCAGAGCGTGCCGATTTAAGCATTGTACCACCTCTATTAATGATATCGCGTACGCTTCGCGCATCCATAGGTTCAAAATCTCCATCAATCAATCCCTCATACCCACGGTAAACACCTACGCAATCTATTTTATGATATGCACAGGTACGTACTACTGCACGTACGGCTGCATTCATTCCAGGGGAATCTCCACCAGAAGTTAAAACTCCGATTTTTCTAATTTTTTGTGCCATTTACTGTTGAATGAGAAGTAAAAATAGCAATTGAATTGCATATTCCTAAGCCATTCTTAATGAAATTCGTGGCTTTCGCAATTTCAATCGTTATCGTTAACAACTATTTTTTAAAAGTGGATAAATTTGGGGTATTTATAATCTAAATAGGCTGTTTTTAGTAGATTAAAAATTTAGATATCCTCAAAATATCATATTCTCAAAAGAATTTAAAATCTACCTATTGCTCGAAACCGTTGTAGGGAATTTCAGAATCTGGTTGAATAACCTTGATTTCTTCTTCGACCTCCCGAGCTTTACCCTTAAAAACTTTTTGAATCAGTTCTTTAAAGGTATTAAAGTCTACCGAATAAGATAATCCTGCACCTTGCGTATAGCCTTCGTTGTTTCGAGCTACAAATTGAATGTCTGTCTGGCGGTTGAAAATGGTGGCCCGCAGACTTCCGTCTTCATTCAATAGGAAATTCACCTCAACATCACCCACAACCGCTTGCTCGCTGATGCCTCCCACAGGTACACCCACTTTACCATTGATCAATACTTTCTTTGAAATTTGGGTAGAAAGCGTAAAACCAAAACGCCCTGAAGTTTGTAAATCTGGACGATTATCGGCCTGCACATAATCTAGTCCTACATTAAATTTACCATCCTCATCAGATAGTAGATCATTAAAAATGCCCGAAGCGGTTTCTATCAGGTTTCCGTAGGCTGCAGATTGCGCATCTATACCGCTCTGGCTAAAAAACGCCCCTTGTGTAACTAATGAAAATGCCTGAAGCTCTCGAGTGGCTCTGTTGTCAAGACGATAAGCCAGCTCTGAAGTTACGATAGAGCTCGTATTCGGGAATTCAAAATCAAAGGTGATTTCCGGCTGTACGAGTTCGCCGTCCAAATTGATGATCACATCCACCGGAATCTTTCGGTTAATGGAAGGATTTTCAAGCAAGATCGATGGGTTTGCTTGTGTATTATAGACTGCACTGATATCAAGCAAGGCTTCTGTAGGATTTCCGTCCCAACTTATTTTACCTTCCGGCAGAATATTAAATTGTTTCTGCACAACTCCACTATATCTAAAGTTGTAAGTCCCTGAGTACGGTGTAAAGTCACCAAACATATTGAACTTACCGTTGGTATTGATCTGTATAAGCAAATACCCTGCTCCGCGTCCTTTTAAAGTACTTCCGTTTACCTCATCCACAACGATCTCTACTTCAGCATCGCGTGTAACTTCAAGATCAAAATTTAACTCGAGCCCTTTTATTTCTTCAATAACCACTTCTTCACCTTCCAGGCGCGCCTGCTTTTCTTCGGGACTTAGAAAGTAAATATTGCTGTTGTCGCCAAAAGATTCTGTATCACTCAGCGGAATTTTAAAGACGGTTCCTTCTTCGGTAGTCGCTGTCACGTCGATCACGAGTTCATCTGTAGGACCGGTAAGACTGGCTTCTCCGCTAATGAAAGCCGTACCATAATACAAGGCAAAGTCGTCGGGTTCTGTATCTAGAACAACAAGTCGGTTTGTATTGACATCCAGGTCTAAATCCCAATCTCTAAAGTATTGATGACTTATAGTACCGCTCAAGGTTCCGGTTGTTTTATACTTGGTATCTACCAATGCAACAGAACCAAACCGAAATTCCTGATTGTCGAGGGTTACCCGAGCTGTACCTCTAAAGTCATAGTCGGTATTTAAATAGGGAATCCCCAAACCGGCCTCGCGCAATAAAATTTCGCCATCAATATCCGGATTGCGATAGTCGCCCGTCACGCGGGCGCGACCACTAGCCAAGCCACGAATTTTTGAGATCACGTCGCCTCCCAACGGACTAAATGCTTTCATATTTAATTTACGCAGCTGCACATCAAGATCTATCGCCGGGTTTTCTGCCGCGACGTTAATCGTTCCTAATGCCGAAAGGACTTCGGTATTATCGTTATTTAAATGGGTGTCTATTTGATAATTGGTTAGACTTTCATCGCCTTCAACCGCCAAATCCAAGTCGCCCATCAATATATCATTAATGGTGAAGTTTGCAATATTTACAGAGCTATTGGGCAAATACACGCCTTCCTTTTGAAGGATATCCAGATTCCCATTCACTAAACCACGCAAGTCTAAACTGTCTATATAAGGTGTGATGTGAGATAAGCGTACATTCTCAAAATTTGTTTTTATATCCTTATAGGTACTGTCTTTAACAGCACCTTTTAAAGAAATGCGCTCCTCTTCGTGAGACAAGACCAATTCTTTAAGTTCCCAATCTAAAAAGTTGTTATCAAAAACAAGCTTGTTATCCTTATTATCTGTCTCATTTAAAAACCACTCGTTATTTTTAAATTTGAGACTACTGCGTTTAAATCCAATTACCGAATTATTCTCTTCGTTGATCGTATGGTAAAAACTCAAGTCATAATTATCCTGCTTTTGCGGACCTCCTTTAAATTCTGAACGTATAAAGAGTGTATCCTTTAAGGTTACATTGATCAAATTGAAATCACTCACGCCATAAATTCCTGTACCAATACTATCTGCCTCTACGTACGCATTGAAGAGCGGATTTTTATTATCTACGCGTACGTTTATTGCTTCGGCTAAAACTCCAAAAGCTTTTATGCGCGGTGATCTGAAGGTTAGCTTAAATTCTGAATCATCTGAAACCACACTACCCCGCACAAAGGTATCGGGCTCTAATTCGATATCAGGGACCAAAACCTCAACAATCTTACTGTAAATCTGAATATTGAAATCCATAAACTGATTTTCAGTGATTTTTCGCGGCTCATAATTGGTATACAAACTTCCTACTGCATTTTGAAATAAGGCTTTTAGATCTCCTATTTTAAACACTCCTGAAACCTGTCCCGAAATAATATCTGGTGAATTCATCGTGATCGTGCGTATGCCACGTCTAAATCCTGAAGTGATCACAAAATCCTGAAATTCATACAGATCATTTGAATTTTCAAAGCTTGCTTCGGTAAAAGCGATCACACCACCTGTATCATCGATGTTAGTACCTCGCATATCCATCACCACTTTTCCTTTTAAAACTGCTGAAGTATCTTGTAAGAAATTGAGCTTTCCTAAATCGATATGGTCAATCTCTGCGGTAAAATCATAAGTGTGTATTTCATCTGAAACATCTATAAGACCGTCAAAAGTAAAATTTGCATTAGGATCTCTTACCGTAAGGCGACCGTCAAAATTGGGGTTTTGCAAATTACCGGCTACAGTTATTCCGCGATACGTATAGTTATTATAGGTTGCAGAGCTAATAAGCCCCTCTACTCTTGTATCCAAAGTTTCAGCTTTAACTCCAGCCCCGTTTACACGTACATTAAAAGTAATGTTCTTCAACTTAGGAACCTTTAATAAGCGCCCCATATTAAAAGACTCTCCGCGCAACATCCCTACATAAGATGCGTTTTGAATATTTTGAGTGTTTCGCAGATCAATATCGGTTTCCAGAAATCCAAGATCTGTTTGAATATTGCTTTTGACATAGACCGTGTTTTCGGTGACGTTAAGTACACCATTAAGATCTACAGTTCCTAACCGCACCAATTCTTTAGGCAGGTTATTTCCCAAAATGTTGGGAAGTAAGGCCGTCAGGTCAAGATAACTCGTTTTTAACTGCCGGTAGTTTCCTTCAATATTAAAAGCATTAACATCACTAAGAAGTTGTTCAAACTTCACGTCACCTTGCACTCTACTGGTATTGAACCCCGCTAAATCAAAATTGGTTACTCTAAAATCATTCAACGTTCCCTGCATTATCCCGGAAAGCATTATTTTCTCTCCTGCACCAAATTCAGCATAGAACGCTTGTAAATCTGTAGTTGAAATTTCGCTTGGCTCAAAATCAATATTGAAAATCACCCGATTATTAAAATCCTCAAAGGCATTATTACGGGTATCAAGGTATACATCTCCTCGTATCACCGAGTGTTCTGTTGAAAGCACCATCCCGTTGAGTATGATTTCGTCAGGACTGTATTTAAAGTCGGCTTCTAGACCTCTCAAGTGATAATCCCTGTCGGCATCAAACCTCAACTCCTTAATCTGTGCGGAAACCGTCACATCGTCAAGATCAAAGTCTTCAGCTAAAAGATGCAGATCTCTATAATTTATAACCTCTGGTGTGTCAAGATCTTCATCGACAAATTTGAAATGCATATGATCGATCTCAACTTCAGAAGAAGATAATTTGAAAGGCGTGCCTCCGGTTTTCCCCGTGTTAAATTTCTGCGAAAAAATATACAGGTTATCATTTTCTTCTCCTTGATATTTTTTCACATAGAGTTTTGCCTCATCCAGAAAAACACCACCTAAAGGCATTTCATTTTTGATCAAGGCACGTATGCTCAGCAAGCTTGTCTCTACCGTTTCGGCATAAATCAAGGTGTCTTGATGATGATCTGCGATATACACGTCTTTAATGAGCGCATTCCCGTTATATTTTAAACGTATTTTTTGAATGGAAATATCCGTACCATAGGTTTCGTTCAGCGCGCTGGTCACCTTTTTTGCAACCGAAGTCTGTACCGCAGGAATCGAAAAAATAATTAAAAGCAATGCAAAGACACCTATTAAAATAAATAGGGTTCGCGTAATTATTTTTCTAAATTTTCTGATACGTTTTTAAGTTTTAACTTTGTCCCGCTTTAGCTTCATAACAGAAAACTAAAGTCTAATTTTATTGAAACAGTACGTGTGTACTTACAGCATAAACATTACTTTTTGATGTTGCATTGCTTAGAAATTAATAACTGAGATAAACCTCAACATATTTAATCCCTGTTTGGGTAAAAGTACATTAACATTCCCTATACCTAGCGACCTAATGTCAAAAAATAACACCTATATTCTTGCTATAGAATCTTCTTGTGACGATACAGCGGCTGCTGTGCTTCACAACGACAAAACCCTTGCAAATGTTGTGGCGGGTCAGGCTGTTCACGAGCAATATGGCGGTGTTGTTCCTGAGCTGGCATCACGCGCACATCAGCAAAATATTGTTCCTGTGGTGCACGAGGCGTTGCGCAAGGCAAATGTAAAAAAAGAAGCGCTTAATGCGGTCGCTTTTACCAGCGGTCCCGGACTTATGGGCTCATTACTCGTAGGAACCTCTTTTGCCAAATCTCTTGCGATGGGATTAGACATCCCGTTGATCGATGTGAACCATATGCAAGCGCATATTCTTGCACATTTTATTGAAGAAGAAGGTTATGACAAACCCGAGTTTCCGTTTTTAGCAATGACGATTTCCGGTGGACATACGCAAATTGTTCGGGTTGACAGCTATTTTGAAATGACCGTCATTGGCCAAACCTTAGACGATGCTGTAGGTGAAGCTTTTGATAAAAGCGCCAAAATTCTTGGCCTGCCTTATCCCGGTGGACCTTTGATCGATAAGTACGCGCAACTGGGAAATCCTAAAGCGTATAAATTCACCAAGCCAAAAGTAGGCGAGCTTGATTTCAGCTTTAGCGGACTTAAAACTGCTGTTTTATATTTTTATCAGAAAGAGATCGCTGCAGATCCTGAATTTGTAGATAAAAATCTGAATGATATTTGTGCTTCCATTCAGTATACGATTATCAATATCTTGATGGATAAGCTCAAGAAAGCGGTAAAACAAACCGGAATCAAACACGTTGCCATCGGCGGTGGCGTTTCAGCCAATAGCGGGATTCGCAAAGCACTTAAAGAAGCTGAACAAAAATATGGCTGGAAAACTTTTGTGCCCAAATTTGAATATACCACAGACAACGCTGCTATGATCGGGATTGTGGGCTACCTTAAATATTTAGAAGAAAACCTTGCCGAAACCGGTTACACCGATACTCAAGTAATGGCGCAATCACGACTTAAAATCTAAGTATGCAACTCTTTTATCATCCTGAAATTGCTGCAGAAGCTAAAGAAGCAACTTTTCCTAAAGACGAGAGCAAGCACATCGTAAAAGTACTGCGCAAACGTACCGGTGACGTGCTGGATATCACTAACGGAAGCGGAAACTTTTTTAAGGCTGAAATCATTTCGGCAAGTCCGTCAAACTGTACGGTTAAGATCTTAGAAGCAACCTCAGAACAGCCACTACCCTATCATTTACATTTGGCTGTTGCGCCAACAAAGTTGAATGATCGTTTTGAGCTTTTTCTCGAGAAAGCGACGGAAATAGGAATTTCTGAAATCTCACCTATCATTTGCGATCATAGCGAGCGCAAGGTCATTAAAGAAGAGCGCTACGAGCGCATCATTCAAAGTGCGATGAAACAGTCGTTGAAAGCGCATATTCCTAAACTGAATGAAGCGCAATCCTTCAGTGAGTTTTTAGAGACTACAAAAACTTTCAACGGAGATCGCTTTATCGCGCATTGCGAAGAAACCAACAGATTTTCACTGAAGCAAAAACTTCAGCCTAAAAGAAACGTTTTGATCTTGATAGGTCCCGAGGGAGACTTTTCGCCAAGCGAAATCCAACAAGCGATTCAAGTAGGATTCAGTCCTGTAATGCTTGGAGAAAGCCGTTTGCGCACCGAGACTGCTGCGATCGTAGCCACGCACAGTGTTGCCTTTGTAAACGAAGTTTAACTAAGACATTATTTGCACCAAAAGTTCTTTGAGCAAATCTCCCTGCGAAAGATTGTAAGCGCCCACACCTTTACTTTTTACATCAGCCGTACGTAATAAATTAACGATGTGACTCACTTTTTTCATTGGGTAGTTACGCGCCGCATCTACATACTGACTTACAAAATAAGGATTCACTTTAAGCGCTTTTGCGACGGTGCCTTTGTCTTTACTCGGCAAACCGTGATAGATCAATAAATTTTGAAAGAAACTAAAAAGCAAAGCAATAGTCACGACCATAGGATTATCCTTAGGATTCTGACTAAAATAATTGATGATACGATGCGCTTTCACCACATCTTTCTCACCAATGGCGCGCTGCAACTCAAAGTTGTTAAAGTCTTTACTGATCCCGATATTTTCTTCTACCGCAAGTGGTGTGATCGTGCTGCCTTCGGGAAGAATTAGTCGAAGTTTTTCTAATTCGTTATTGATCTTTGACAAGTCGGTACCAAGGAATTCTACGAGCATATGCGCGGCTTTGGGTTCTACGGTGTAGCCTTTGCCAGACATCACACGACGAATCCAATCGCCTACTTGATTCTCATACAGCTTTTTACTTTCAAAGATGAGTCCGCTCTTAGCGATTTCTTTATACACACGTTTGCGCTTGTCGAGCTTTTTATACTTATAGCAAAACACCAAAACGGTAGTAGGCTGCGGATTTTCGGCGTAAGCCTCAAGTTTGTTCTTGCTTTTATCGGGTTGCGACAGAATTTCGCGTGACATATCCTGAGCTTCCTTTACGATCACCACTTGACGCTCTGCCATCATCGGGAAACGTTTGGCCTGTGACAACACATCATCAAGAGAAACATCACGACCGTAAAGCACCATTTGATTGAAGCCTTTTTCTTCTTCGGTCAACACATTATCTGCAATATAATCTGCAAGCTGATCTATATAATAAGGTTCTTCTCCCATTAAAAAATAAATAGGTCTTAGATTGCCTTTTTTAATATCCTTTACAATGCGTGTAACTTCTTCTACCAAGGTTGTATTGAATCTCTTTTTTTATATGCTTATCCCGATGGGGACGAAGTTTTAAAACTGATGCAGGCCTAAAAATTCCGAAGGTTGATTACCTTTGAAACGATGCAAGAATTGAATTTTCCTCCATATGCCTTCAGGCTCAAAAGTAGCGAAAATAAACCGCTTATATTTGACCCCATTCGTAAAAAATTTGTGGTGCTCACCCCTGAAGAATGGGTACGCCAACACGTGGTAAAACATCTTTTGAGCGTTTATAAATACCCGTTATCGCTTATAAATGTTGAGAAAGAATTAAAGATCAACAACACCTCAAAGCGTTATGATGGGGTTATTTTTAATCCTGACGGAAGTATTTTTCTAATTATTGAATGTAAAGCGCCTAAGGTTAAAATCACACAAGAGACTTTTGACCAGATCGCGCGCTATAATCTTGCGGTAAAAGCTGAATATTTAATGGTTACCAACGGTCTCAACCACTACTATTGTCAAATGGATTATGAAGCTAAAAAATATATCTTCTTAAGAGATATCCCGGTTTACAGCCTATGAAAACAGCCATCGTCATACTCAACTGGAACGGTAAAAAACTGCTTCAAGAATTTTTGCCCAGTGTCATCAAACACAGCGCGCATTTAGCAAGCATTTACGTCGCCGATAATGCTTCAACCGATGCTTCTGTCTCTTTTGTACAAGCTGAATTTCCGCAGGTAAAGATCATTCAGAATACTTCAAATGGCGGTTATGCTAAAGGTTATAATGATGCGCTTCAACATCTGGAAGAAGAACTTTTCATCCTGATGAATAGTGATATAGAAACGACTCCCGGATGGTTAGAACCTATGATCAAGGCTTTTGAAAGCGATAAAAATTTGGGTGCTGCACAGCCAAAACTTTTAGACTTAAAAAAGAAAAACCATTTTGAATATGCGGGTGCCGCCGGAGGATTTCTCGATTCTCTGGGATACCCTTTTTGTCGCGGTCGTATTTTTGACACTTGTGAAGAAGATGCTGGCCAATATGACGACACTACAGAACTATTCTGGGCAAGCGGTGCTTGTCTAGCGGTGCGCAAGTCCGTTTTTTGGGAAGCCGGCGCGCTAGACGAAAACTTCTTTGCGCACCAAGAAGAAATCGACCTATGCTGGCGGATCAAGAATTTAGGATATTCTATTCAATGTATTGGAAAGAGTACTGTGTTTCATTTAGGTGGAGCTACTCTAGAACAAATGAATCCGAAAAAGACCTACTTGAATTTTAGAAACAACTTGATGCTTTTGCTTAAAAATGTAGCCGGATTTAAAGTCTACCCTATTCTATTTACGCGAATGTGTCTCGACGGGATCGCCGCTTTTAAATTTTTAGCTGAAGGAAAACTGAAGCATTTTACAGCGGTGCTGCAAGCGCATTTCAATTTTTATGCCCAAACCCCAAAACTGCTTAAAACTCGTAGTCATACCGCCGGAAGTGGACCTTACGCCAAAGTCAAATCTATTGTCTGGGCGTATTTCATACGGCAAAAGAAGCACTACACCGACCTATTTTAACAAAATTTAAAGTATTGTTAAGGTTGGGCAATTGGGCACTAATTTTAATAAATTTGACGTTACTAAAAATTAAAGATAACAACTAAAATTATGAGAAAATTAATGATTGTATCGGCATCAGCGCTGGTACTTCTTTCCTCTTGTGTATCTCAGAAGAAATATGCGGCATTAGAGGCTAAACAAAAAGAAACGCAGGATATGCTTAATACAGCTACCGTTAAACTTAATGCTTGTTTAGCACAAAGTGAAACGATGAAAGAGCAAATCACTGATCTTAGAAACGCGAATAATAATCTCATCAATACTCAAGGAAATTTAACTACACTTTCAGCAAAAGGTGCTGAGAACTTAGAAAAGTCTCTTGAGCAAATGAAAGAAAAAGATCTTCAGATCAAAGCTTTCCGTGATGCGATGAACCGTAAGGATTCTGTAACTCTTGCACTTGTTACAAGTTTAAAAGGAGCTATAGGTAACTTAAACGATGAAGACATCGAGATCAATGTTGAGAAAGGTGTGGTTTATGTTTCTATCTCAGATAAGCTTTTATTCAACAGTGGTCGTTGGGATGTAACCAACCGTGCTAAAGAAGTTCTTGGTAAAGTCGCTACTGTAGTTAAAAACAAGCCAGACATCGAGTTTATGGTAGAAGGTCATACAGACAGCCAGCCTATCAGCACTTCTGTAATCGAAGATAACTGGGATCTTAGTGTGAAGCGTGCAACAAGTGTAGTACGTATTCTTCAAGAAGAGTTTGGTGTACCACCAGAGCGTATGGTTGCAGCAGGTAGAAGTTACTACGTGCCTCTAGCTAGCAACGATACTGCAGAAGGTCGTGCGCGTAACCGTAGAACACGTATTGTTGTTCTTCCTAAGCTAGACCAATTCTACAAAATGATTGAAGAAGGAATGCCTAAAAACTAAGAACAGTTAGTTTTAAAATATTAAAACCCGGTCTTGCGACCGGGTTTTTTATTGCTTTCATCAAAGGGTTTTCTATTTAGGATTTGTATTTAAATGGTAAGTTCCCCTTTTCCTTCTCTTAATACAACCGCCTCGCCACTGGTCAAATCAATCACGGTAGACGGAATATTACCTCCATAACCACCATCAATCACAACATCTACAAGCTTATCCCATTTTTCCAGAATTAATTCAGGATCTGTGGTATATTCGATCACATCATCTTCATCATAAATTGAAGTTGAAATGATAGGATTGCCAAGATGACTCACAATTGCGCGTGCAATGTTATTATCTGGCACCCGTATTCCCACGGTTTTCTTTTTCTTGAAAACAGTAGGTAAGTTGTTGTTTCCCGGAAGAATGAAAGTATATGGTCCCGGCAATGCGCGCTTTAACAATTTGAACGTTGGCGTATCTATCTGCCGCACATAATCTGAAAGATTACTCAGATCTTCACAGATGAATGAAAAATTTGCCTTTGCTAATTTCACTCCACGCAATTGTGCAACACGTTCGAGCGCCCGGTTGCTTGTAATATCACAACCTAAACCATAAACCGTGTCTGTAGGGTAAATGATCACCCCATCATTTTTTAAAACCTCAACAATGCGCTTGATCTCGCGCTCGCTTGGGTTTTCATCATAAAGTTTTATAAACTCTGCCATTAGCTGTTATGCTTTCTCTACTTCGCTTTCTAATTTTAAAACAGTAGAACCATCTTCCTGTTTAATTAAAAGTGCTTTATTTCCTTGTTCTCCTTTTCGGGTGATTTCACTACCATCAATAGTTTTGGTAATTTCTTTAGAATAAGACTCCTTAACCTCACCGGTTGCAGTCCCGTTACCCCATTTCCATTTTACAGTACTTCCTTCTCGTATCATAGTTTTTCTTTTAAAGTTAGATGAGAACCGAAGGAAACCATAATTTTCTAACAGAAGATTAACGTGCACTGCATAAGAAAACTTAAAATTAAGCGTTTCAGCCCGCCCAAGGTTGATACTTATGAAGTAAAGCCAGCACTTTTGCTTCCCACAACCTCTCAGCCTCCCGGTTTACGGAGTGTTCGGTTTCGGCATCAAACTGACTTTGCATTTTGCGCCGGCTGCTTTCAATCTTTTTATAGATTTTCTGAATTTCTGCTTTTGAGTTACGAGTAAAGTGAAATTCGGCTAACGCTTTGCGAAACATTCGCGCATGCACTTCAGAAATATCAAAATGCGTTTGCTCGTGCTTTAAGGTAAATTCATCAATAAGTTCTGGTTTATACCATGACAGTTTCGGATAGAAATTGGCCTTAATGATCGATTTGGATTTATCAATAATCCCGGTGCTTTTAATCGTAAACCGATGACTGATGCCAGTATTAGAACTGGCTGAAAACGCGCTGCCTTTTGAAGGTAATCCCTGAAAATCAGACCAGCTCAACGTATGTCCATCGCGCCACGGCATACGGGCAGATTTTCGCTGAAAGCCAAATAAAACAAAGAGGCAAAATCCTACAAGAACAAGCGGTTTCATCAGGTTTTTTGCTTTTTCTTTTTAGCTGCGGGAAACAAAATGTTATTCAAAATCAAACGATAGCCGGGGCTTGTAGGATGCAATTTCAATTCGGTTTTAGGGTCTCCTACACGATGCTGATAATCTTCAGGATCGTGACCGCCGTAAAAGGTAAAAAAGCCCTTCCCTTTTACACCGTGTATATAACGTGCTTCGCCGTTGGCTTTATTCTCTCCCAGCACCAAAACATTGGCTTTGATCTCTTCCGGATTATAGGCTGTGGTTTGCCCCATAAAGCCTTTAACCAAAGCTGTGTGGTTTTGACAAAGCATTGTAGGCACCGGATCCCATTTTGCTGAAAATTCCTTGAGACTAAAATAATCGGTGTCTGCGGGAACTCTACGAAAAGGCGTGGTATCTATACTGCTGAATTCATATTGTTGCGGATTTTTGACCAGTGTAAAGTCGGTAAAGGCAAAGGTGCGGTCGTAGCTGATTTTAGCTTGATAATTTGCTTCTGAAGCATCTCCGTCAAACATCGGCTCGCAGATATCAACACCCGTTGCCGAAAGCGCAATATCAAAGCTATCGGTCGCGCTACACATCGCAAACATAAAACCGCCGCCTATGACATAATCACTGATCTTTGTTGCCACGGCTAGTTTTTCTTGAGAGACTTTATCATAACCTAATTCTGTAGCTAAGGCTTCAGCTTGTTTCTTTTCTTCGATATACCAAGAAGTCGCTCTGTAGGATCCATAAAATTTCCCGTACTGACCGGTAAAATCTTCGTGGTGCAGATGCAACCAGTCATAAAGCACGAGTTCGTCTGCCAATACTTCCCGGTCGTAAATTTTGGTATAAGGAATTTCAGCATATTCTAAAACCATAGTCACGGCATCATCCCAGGGCACCGAACCATCTGGCGTATATACCGCGATTTTGGGCGCTTTCTCCAAAACGATCGCCTCCATATTTTGGGACGGACTCTCGATTTCTGCCAGAATAGCTTCGGTTTTTGCATCGCTTAAAACTTCAAACGACACCCCGCGAATCATACATTCTTTTTGGAGTGCTCCGGTATCCGGAAGTAAAAATGCACCCCCACGATAATTGAGCAACCATTTTACTTTTTGCTGCTGGTTGAGCGTCCAATACGTGATTCCGTAGGCTTTTAGATGTTCCTTTTGACTTTCGGCATCCATAGGAATCAAAACATAGGAAGCGAATGCCGGAACAATAAAAAAACTAAAACAAAGCGACAGCCAGAAACGTCTAAATAAAAAGTATGATTTCAATCTCAAAAGTCTTGTATTTTACGCTGTTGAAGTTACAACGATTCAAAGACTATGCCTAGTATATTTATTGCTATTCAGATTTTGGCCTCAGAACGCCAATCATATGATTAAGACTTAATCCAAAATAGATTATATCTTTATTATATATGAATTTGGGGGATAAACTTAGACCATAATAGGCAGTTGCAAACTCTATTCGTGGGGAAAATAATAAACTTATAGTATTACGCTTACTGTATTCATATGTGTAATTATCAGTTAGAAAGGGCGAATCTACAACTCTAAAATCAAATGCATCTTTAATTGATGTAAAAGCCAATCCTCCCATAATATTTAGTCGAATACTTTTCTTTTCATTCAAAATAAAGACTCTTCCCCCTTGGAGTTGAACCATATCACTCTGCTCGAAAGGTTCAAATAAATTCAACAGAAATAAATTTACCAGTCCCGACGAAAAATCATCAGGTTTATTCTGTGAAGACCTAATATATTGTTCCCAGCCAATTTCTAATGAATATTTATTATCGTATACATAATCTGCACTCACCGAAACTCCTAGATGCGACCCCACTACACCTCCTAAACTAAAATAGGCCCAGTTCTTTTCTGCAAATTGAGCTTTGGCGACATACGATATCAAGCTGATGGCGAATATTACTAGAAACTTACTTTTCATAAAGTATCATTTAGCTTTAAGATGGAATTTATGCAAAAGGTTGCTTTAGTTTAAGACTTGATTCCATAAAAAAAGGAAGTCAAAACTGACTTCCTTTTCTAATATCTTTCTTTAGATTCTAGAATGGAACCTCATCTTCTCCACCCTTATCAAAACCACCATCATTCATCGAGCTTCCAAATGCCTGATCAGGCGTTGGGAAACTGTCTGGAGTAAAGGTATCATCGTTAGCCGCAGCATTTTGATTCATCGCAGACTCAAACTGGTACGGAGTGCTAAAGTCATCAAGGTTGTCAAATTTACCAAGGTGTCCTAAGAACTTCAGCCTGATGTTTTCCAATCCACCGTTACGGTGTTTTGCAATGATGAACTCGGCTTGACCTTCTGTTGGGCTGCGCTCTTCATCATCCCACTCATCAATTTTATAATATTCCGGACGATAAATAAAGGATACAATATCGGCATCCTGCTCGATCGCACCCGATTCACGGAGGTCAGAAAGCAGCGGTCGTTTACTCCCACCACGCGTTTCTACCGCACGCGATAACTGTGATAGTGCGATTACCGGCACCATCAATTCTTTTGCAAGTGCTTTAAGGTTACGCGAGATCATCGAGATCTCCTGTTCCCGGTTTCCACCTTTTTGACTACCTCCTGCGGTCATCAACTGCAAGTAATCGATAATGATCATTTTGATCCCGTGTTGCGAAGCCAGACGACGCGCTTTTGCACGCAAATCAAAGATGGAAAGCGAAGGCGTATCATCAATAAACAAAGGTGCTTTTTCTAAGCTCTTTACTTTGACGTTAAGCTGCTCCCACTCGTGTTTTTCAAGTTTACCGGTACGTAGCTTTTCTGAGGAAAGTCCGGTTTCTGAAGAGATCAAACGCGTAATCAACTGTACCGAAGCCATCTCCAGCGAGAAAAACGCCACGGGAATTCCCTGACCTACCGCAATATTACGCGCCATGGAGAGCGTAAGTGCCGTTTTACCCATACCAGGACGTGCTGCAACAATGATCAAGTCACTCGCCTGCCAGCCCGAGGTTAATTTATCAAGACGATCAAAACCGGATGGAATACCTGAAAGTCCTTCTTTATTTGAAATCTCTTCAATTTTCTTTTTTGCTTGAATTACCAAACTTTGCGCCGTTTCAGAACTACGCTTGATGTTACCTTGAGTTACTTCGTAAAGTTTACTCTCGGCGTTGTCGAGTAGGTCGAATACATCTGTAGTCTCATCGTAAGCTTCTTCGATAATTTCGTTAGAAATTTTGATCAGACTACGCTGAATGTACTTCTGAAGAATAATACGAGCGTGGTATTCAATATGCGCTGATGAGGATACTTTTTGCGTTAATTGAATCAAATAATAGTCCCCGCCAGCTTGATCCAATTTTCCCATTTGCTTCAACTGCTGAGAAACCGTTAATAAGTCAATAGGCTCCCCATTTTCAAACAAGGCACGAACCGCATCATAAATGTGTTGGTGAGCATCTTTATAGAAAACTTCAGGGCTTAAAATATCTATAATTTCATCAACCCCTTTTTTATCAATCATCATCGCACCTAAAACAACTTGCTCTAAATCAATAGCTTGAGGTGGTAATTTACCACGCTCAAGGGAGATCACGTCTTTTTTAGGATTGATATAATTAGGTTTTGTCTGCAGATTTTCCATAGAGGACGAATGTAAAAAATTTGTTAAGGCGGGTTCAACTTTTTGCAGCTGTGGTTATCCACCATAAGTTAACAAATAGCATGTTGATAACTAAATATTCTTGTTAACAAGCATAAAAAAAAACCGGAGAGCAAATCTCCGGAATTTTGTCGCAAGTGATGTTTAACTGTTTTAACCTTTAAACACCCCCATATTTGAGTATTTATCCATACGCTTTTCAACCAAATCTTTTGGTGATAAGTTTTTGAACTCATTAAATGCTTTTAAAATCTCTTCTTTTATTGTAGAGAAGGTCGCTTCTCGATCGCTATGTGCTCCCCCTAATGGTTCTTTTACGATCTCATCAATAAGCTTTTGCTTCTTCATATCTTTTGCGGTAAGCTTCAATGCGTCTGCTGCTTGCTCTTTAAACTCCCAGCTTCTCCATAAGATCGAAGAACACGATTCTGGTGAGATCACAGAGTACCATGTATTTTCAAGCATCAACACCTTATCTCCAACACCTATACCTAAGGCGCCGCCACTTGCTCCTTCACCTATGATCACAACGATGATGGGCACTTTAAGACGTGTCATCTCAAGAATATTACGCGCAATAGCTTCTCCTTGCCCACGCTCTTCAGCTTCAAGACCAGGGTAAGCTCCCGGAGTATCAATGAAGCATACCACGGGAAGATTAAACTTCTCTGCGCTCTTCATTAGGCGTAATGCTTTGCGGTAACCTTCAGGATTTGCCATACCGAAATTACGATACTGACGTGTCTTAGTATTGAAGCCCTTTTGCTGACCGATCAACATAAAACTTTGATCCCCTATTTTACCCAAACCACCTATCATCGCCTTGTCATCTTTAACATTGCGATCGCCGTGAAGCTCTAGAAAGGTATCGCCACAAAGCGCTTTGATATAATCTAAAGTATAGGGCCTGTTAGGATGACGTGACAACTGTACACGCTGCCAAGGTGTAAGATTTTTATAAATCTCCTTCTTGGTATCGTTGAGTTTTTTCTCAATTTGCTTACAGGTGTTGGTGACATCTACATCACTTTCCTCTCCTATAAGCGAGCATTTTTGAAGTTGTTCTTCTAGCTCTTTAATGGGTTGTTCAAATTCTAAATATTCCATTTAGGGGAAAATTTTAGTTAGCTGACAAATATAAAGGTTTTAAAAAGCTTCTCCCAAACCCTTATCGGTTTTTAGCCGGTCTATTTTTTAATTTGTTTCTAAATTCTTTAATGCGCGTGCAGCCTTGCGTCTACGGGCATTTTTTAAAATTCCGTTTAAAATTACGGTACATAAAATGAGTATTGCGCCCAGATAAAAGCCGGTATTCATTTGTTCGGCATCGCCTAAAATGAGAAAAGCGAGGATGATTCCGTACACGGGTTCCATATTTGTGGTGAGCATAATGGTGTATGGCGTTAAATGTTTCATCACTTTTACCGAAGCGATAAACGCATATGCAGTACAAACGGTCGCAAGTATCAAGAGATACACCCAATCCATTTGCTGTAATTGAAAAAAGGAAGTATCAAACGTTCCGCTAAGCGCCAAAAAAACGGTAATAAACAAGGCTCCGGTGAGTAATTCATAAAAAGAAATCATCACAGAATTGTGCTTTTTTGCAAACTTGCCATTGAATAGCGTAAACAACGCAGCTAGCAATGCAGAAATAAGCGCGACAATAATTCCTTCAGTATAACGCGTTTCTACTTCAAAAATGAGATACAAACCACAAATTACAAGCAAGCCAAAAACGAGCTCGTACCAGATCAATTTCCGTTTATAAAAAATAGGTTCTAAAATACTCGTAAAAAAAGCTCCTGTGCTCATCATCGCCAAAGTGATCGAAACATTTGCGATTTTAACCGCACCAAAAAAGGTTAACCAATGCAAAGCGATAAGAACTCCCACACCTGCCAGACCTAAAATCGTTTTGCCTTTCGCCTTGAGCGAAATCCCTTTAAATTTTATGTAGCCAAAAATGACTATCGAAGCAATGAGCATACGGTACCAAACCAATGCCGTTGCCCCAATACTGATCAAAGCACCCAGAACTGCCGTAAACCCCCAAATAAACACAATGATGTGAAAATGGAAGTAACTTTTAAGACTATCGTTTTGCACGGTTGAGAAGATATATGGCTAAGATACCAAAAAGCACGTTAGGCAGCCACACGGCTACCATAGGAGAAAAGTCAGATTGCTCTGAAATAGTACCAAAAACCTTATCAAAGAAGATAAAAATAAACGCTAGAGAAATCCCCAAGGCTAGGTTGATTCCCATTCCACCACGGCGCTTCATAGAAGAAACTGCGACTGCAATAATGGTCAAAATATAGGCGCTCACCGGCAAACTGTAGCGTTTGTACAGCACCACCTCGTACCTATTAATTGCAGAAGAACCTCTGGCTCGCTCTTTATCTATAAACTCTCTCAATCGCGGTGTCGTTAGGGTTTCAGCGATATATTCAAGCGGCGTTAAATCTTCAAGATCAAACGAAAACAAGGTATCTAATTTAGGTTCTGAAATTAAAATATCACCTTCTTTGCCCACAATTCTTTTTTTGTAACCATTAAGACGGTACAAGGTATCCTCTGGTCTGTAAACAATGCTTCGCGCTTGTATTTTATACTGAAGGGTGTTATTCTCAAAATGCTCTAATGTAAAGTTTTGCCCCATTTTACTCGAAGGCGTAAAGCGGCTTACATAAATGTAGTCGTTATCGTTAATCTGCCGATATACGTTTCGGGTTTCACGGGCTGCTTTACCATTTTTGAGATATTCATAGGTAAACTCATTAAAACCCTGACTCGCCGCAGGTGCCAGATAAGTTCCTAAAATATAAGCGCCAACACATACGATTGTTGCCCCGATAAGGTAGGGCCTCAAAAATCTATAAAACGAAACACCACTACTTAAAAAAGCGATAACCTCGGTATTGTTTGCCAGCTTTGAAGTAAACCAAATTACCGATAAGAATAAAAATAACGGAAACAGCAGGTTTGCAAAGTAGATGGTGAAATCTAGATAATACAGTGCGATCTCTACAAACGGCACCTCATTGGCCAGCATCTTATCGATCTTCTCTGCCAGATTTACCGTGATCCCAATAGGGATAAACAACAAGAGCATCGTGATAAAAGTACCCAGATAACGCTTAAGTATGTACCAATCTAGGATTTTCATCTAGAGTCTCTTATCCATTTGTTTTACCATTTTTTCTTTCCAGGTATAAAAATCACCTGCAATAATATGTTTACGCGCTTCTCGCACCAGCCACATATAAAAGCCAAGGTTGTGAATCGTACCTATTTGACGGCCTAAAATCTCATTTACACTAAATAAATGTCTTACATAAGCTTTAGAATACGCGGTGTCCACCCAGGTCGTTCCGTCTGGATCTAAGGGAGAAAAATCATCTTCCCACTTTTTATTTTTAATATTTATGGTTCCGTGTTGGGTAAACAAGGTTCCGTTACGGCCATTACGCGTAGGCATCACACAGTCAAACATATCTACACCTAACGCAATATTTTCTAAAATATTGATTGGAGTTCCCACACCCATCAAATAACGCGGTTTATCTTCCGGAAGGATATCAGTCACAATTTCGGTCATCGCATACATCTCTTCCGCAGGCTCCCCTACCGAAAGTCCGCCAATGGCATTACCTACCGCGCCTGAATTGGCTATATATTCTGCAGATTGCTTCCGTAGATCTTTATACGTACTTCCCTGAACAATAGGAAAAAACGCCTGATCATAACCATATTTCACCGGCGTCTTGGCCAAATGATCAATACATCGATCCAACCAGCGATGCGTCATATGCATAGAACGTTTTGCATAATTATAATCGCAAGGATAGGGCGTGCATTCATCAAAAGCCATAATAATATCGGCCCCGATACTTCGCTGAATTTCCATCACCCGTTCTGGCGTAAACATATGAAATGAGCCATCGATGTGTGACTTAAACTTGACACCTTCTTCTTTGATCTTTCTATTTGCTGAAAGCGAATACACTTGGTAACCACCACTATCGGTAAGAATGTTTCGGTCCCAATTCATAAATTTATGCAACCCACCTGCCTTCTCGAGAATTTCGGTTTGTGGTCTTAGGTATAAATGATAGGTGTTTCCTAAGATAATGTCTGGATTTATATCTTGCTCAAGCTCACGTTGATGCACCCCTTTAACGGTAGCAACAGTTCCCACCGGCATAAAAATGGGGGTTTCAATGGTTCCGTGATCTGTCGTTATTGCTCCTGCACGTGCCTTGCTGGCAGCGTCTTTTGTAACAAGATTAAATTGCATAGTATAATTTAGAGCGGCAAAGATAAAACTATTTAATAGATAGTGTTTGCTGCAAATCCCGCATAATAAGTGCGGATTTTACACTTAAAATATAAAACTTCTTAAATTTCCTTAAAAGACTAGTAATATATGGGTTATTGATTGTAATACCTGTCTAAAATGGGTATTTTTGAAAATCAAATTTTAACTTAATCAAAATGCCAAACACAAAACAATTAGAAGATTTTGTCTCTCAGGTAAGAAGAGACATCGTAAGGCAAGTACACCAAGTGAGTTCTGGGCATCCGGGAGGCTCTTTAGGTTGTACAGAATTTTTTGTAGCCTTATACCAAGAAGTAATGAAACGTAAAGAAGGTTTTGATATGGACGGAAAAGACGAAGATCTATTCTTCCTGTCTAATGGTCATATCTCACCGGTATTTTACAGCGTTTTGGCTCGTTCTGGCTATTTTCCGGTTGAAGAATTAAACACGTTTAGAAAAATAGATTCTCGTCTGCAAGGACACCCTACTACGCACGAAGGACTTCCGGGAATTCGCATCGCGTCAGGATCATTAGGACAAGGAATGAGTGTTGCTTTAGGTGCTGCTCAAACCAAAAAACTCAATGGTGATGACAGTCTTGTTTATTCCCTTCACGGTGATGGTGAATTGCAAGAAGGTCAAAACTGGGAAGCGATCTTATATGCTGCTGGTAATAAAGTAGATAACCTTATTGCAACAGTTGACTTAAACGGTCAGCAAATTGACGGTAGTACGGATGACGTTTTAAATATGGGAGACGTTAAAGCTAAATTTGAAGCTTTTGGCTGGGATGTTTTAGACGTTGAAAAAGGAAATGATATCGAAGCGATTATCGCTGGTCTTAATGAAGCAAAATCACGCACCGGTAAAGGAAAACCTGTTTGTATCTTATTACATACCATTATGGGACACGGTGTTGACTTTATGATGAATGGTCACGCGTGGCACGGTAAAGCTCCTAATGATGAGCAATTAGAAAAAGCACTAGCTCAAAACCCTGAGACTTTAGGCGACTACTAATTGGTACCCATCAAAAAGAAACTATTAACCTTAAAAATTACCCCGAATATATTTTACTCATTACTGAATAAAATGGGGTCAGAAATATGAAAAAATTCACAAATTCAGGAAATATAGATACTCGTTCTGGTTTTGGTGCAGGTATGGACGAACTGGGAAAAACTCATGAAGATGTTGTTGCCCTTTGTGCAGACCTTACCGGATCTTTAAAATTGAACGACTTTGCTAAGAATCACCCAGAGCGCTTTTTTCAAACCGGTATTGCAGAAGCTAATATGATTGGTATGGCTGCCGGTATGACTATAGGCGGAAAAATACCTTACGCTACTTCATTTGCAAACTTTGCTACTGGTCGTGTTTACGATCAAATACGTCAAAGCGTTGCTTATTCGGGTAAAAATGTAAAAATTTGTGCTTCTCACGCTGGTCTTACGTTAGGAGAAGATGGTGCGACTCACCAGATTCTAGAAGATTTAGGTCTTATGAAAATGTTACCGGGAATGACTGTGATCAATCCTTGTGATTTTAACCAAACTAAAGCCGCTACCATCGCGATTGCAGATCACGAAGGTCCGGTTTATTTACGTTTTGGTAGACCTAGCGTTCCTAACTTTACCGAAGCTGACGGAAAGTTTGAAATTGGTAAGGCATTACACCTTGTGGAAGGTTCTGATGTAACTATTCTTGCAACCGGTCATTTGGTATGGCACGCACTAGAAGCTGCCGAAGAACTTGAAGAAAAAGGAATCAAAGCCGAAGTGATCAACATTCACACCATCAAGCCGCTTGATGATGAAGCGATTCTAAATTCAATTAAGAAAACCCGTTGCGTAGTAACCTGTGAAGAGCACAATTACCTAGGTGGTCTTGGTGAGAGTGTATCTGGTTTACTTGCTAAAAACGATCCTGTTTATCAGGAATTTGTAGCAACCAACGATACTTTTGGAGAGAGCGGTACGCCTGCTCAACTTATGGAAAAATACGGTCTTAATACTAAATCTATAGTAGAAGCCGTTAATAGAGTGCTAGCTAAGAAGTAAGCACTTTTATACTAGATTCCTAAAAATGTTTACTTCTATCGGCTAGAATAAATCGATCGTAATTGATTAAATTTATTTAAACCGCTCTTAACAGGGCACAACTTAACCGTTATGAAAAGAACATTTTTAGGAATTTTATTTTTAGTCGTGTCGTTTGCACACGCGCAATCAGATCCGGGTTTTGGTATTAAAGCCGGGCTTAACTACGGAGGCACAGGAGACATTACAGTCTCTGCGGAAAATGCTTATAAAGATCCAGGCAGTGACATAGGATATCACGTTGGAGTTTTTGGCCGTGCCGGAGAAAAACTTTATATCAGACCAGAACTTGTGTACACCAAACTTAATTCAACCTACGAGGATGACGATTTTAGCATGCAAAAGCTAGATCTACCCGTTCTTGTTGGACTTGAAGTTTTAGGTCCTTTACAGGTTTTTGCAGGTCCTGCATTTCAATATATTCTAGATACAGAATATGATGGGATTACGCTAGGTGATGTTAAAAACGACTTTACGGTAGGTTTGAATATCGGCGCAGGTTTAGCTTTAGGCAAACTTGGAATTGATTTACGCTATGAGCGTGGTTTTGGAGACAATGAAGCTGAGTTCTTAGATAATAATGGCATTATCACTAGAGGGGATCGTATTGACACAAGACCCGATCAATTGATCTTAAGCCTTTCGCTTAATTTATAATAGTCGCACAATTGTTGAAATAAAAAAGGCCCGTTATCAAGTTGATAACGGGCCTTTTCTTTTATGTGATATGTATAGCATTTAACTAATCTCAGGATCTAAGTAATCTGGAGTTCCGTCATTGTCGCTATCTGGAAATGGTAAAACTAAATTACCATCTTCATCTAAATTTATTTCTTCTCGGGTAGACGTCCCATCACCGTCATCATCAGTATCCAAATAATTAGGAACGCGATCTCCATCGGTATCATCTCCTAATTCGTTTACATAATTATTTCCGTTAATATCTTCCATCCAGTTAGGTACTCCATCTCTGTCATTATCGGTGTCCTCTACTGCACGAAACAAATCAAAGGTAAATACCAAATCTGAATACGAACCAAAGCCAGGTCCTGACCCGTTAAAATATCCTAAACCACTTGGAATAAAAACAGCCCCTATTCCATAGTCATTTCCAAAGTCAAAAGTTCCGTCAGCATTTTGAGTAAACTGAGTTCCTGCTTTTAATTCACTAACCCCATTTGCAAAACCAAAAACAACTTGAGATAAATCAAACCAAACCGGAGAAATTGCAACATCAAAACGATTGCCACCTACTACACGACCTTCATAATTTAAGAACGTAGAATCTGCAAATGTAGGTTGAACACCCTCGCCCTCACGTGCTTTTAAAATGTAAAGCTCGTACTCTGTTTCTTCAAAAGTATATTGGCGGGTAATGACCTGACTAGAAAGCGGCGTCTTGTCTGCATTATCACCACTTATCGTATCAAAGCGTATTTTGTAATCAAAATCTGCAGGTGGTGTTTCAAACTCCTCGTAGTTATAAAAATGAGTATCTAAATAGGCGGTCAAATTTGCCGAACTTTCTACCTGCACTTCCCCCCGATCACGCACCTCAATTTCTACGGTATTGTCATCATCGTTTTTACAAGAGATAAAAAATACTAGGCCCATTGCAGCCAAAAATATGTTTCTCATCATAGTCATCATGTTGCTTTTAGGTCGCGCAAGATACAATTTTACGCTATTTTTGTGTTGTTAAAAACGAGCTTTAAAGCAATAGATTATGCGTGTTGATAAATATTTGTGGTGTGTGCGGTACTTTAAAACCCGTTCTATCGCTACAAATGCCTGTAAAAAAGGACAGGTAAAAATAAATGATGTTGCAGTTAAACCCTCTAGAGAAGTTTTTCCTTCAGATACGATTCAAATTAGAAAGAATCAAGTGAATTATATTATTGAGGTTTTAGACCACCCACCAAGCCGTGTTGGTGCTAAATTGGTTGGTTTGTATTATGTTGACAAAACTCCTGCAGAAAATCTTGAAAAATTAGATTTACTCAAATATTCTAAAGACTATTATCGCAAAAAAGGTACCGGACGTCCTACCAAGAAAGACCGTCGCGACCTAGATGATTTCTACGAAAAAGACGACTTTTTTGAAAACTGATTTAAACAAATTGTATTGGGAAGACCGTTATCAAAACCAGCAAACAGGTTGGGATATCGGTTCGGTTTCTACACCGCTGAAAGAATACATAGACCAGATCGATGATAAGAACATTCAAATTCTTGTTCCGGGAGCCGGCTACGGTCACGAAGTACGTTATCTGGCGCAGCAAGGCTTTAAAAATGTAGACGTTATTGATCTATCTGTATCGGCGTTGACTCAGTTAAAAAAAGCCTTACCAGATACTACAGCTTACCAACTTATCGAAGGGGATTTTTTTGAGCATCACACCTCCTATGATCTTATTTTAGAACAAACTTTTTTCTGTGCTTTAGAACCTGATAAAAGACCCGATTATGCTGCGCATGCAGCTTCTTTACTTAAAGATTCAGGAAAGATTAGCGGAGTTTTATTTAATTTTCCGCTCACGGAAAAAGGCCCTCCGTTTGGTGGCAGCTCTGAGGAATACAAGAAGTTGTTTTCAGAATACTTCAACATCAAAACATTAGAAGCCTGTTATAATTCGATAAAACCACGATTGGGCAACGAACTCTTTTTTATCTTTGAAAAATCAAATCAAGAATCCTGATGAAAACCGAAGTGCTAACCATTTTAGATCACCAAGACATTCAAAATAAAATACGCCGCATTGCGTATCAAATCTACGAAAGCAATGTTGACGAAAAAGAAATTATTCTCGCCGGGGTGGTTCAAAACGGCTATGTTATCGCAGAGCGTCTCAAGGTGATTCTTGAAGAAGTTTCTGATCTAAAATGTGTTTTGTGCAAAGTAAAAATGAACAAAACAGCACCACAAGGCACGGTAACCACCTCTCTTGATCCTGCCGACTATCAAGATAAATCACTCGTACTTATTGACGATGTTTTAAACTCTGGAACTACTTTAATTTACGGTGTTAAGCATTTTCTTGATGTTCCTCTGAAACAATTCAAAACTGCAGTTCTAGTCAATAGAAATCACAAGAAATATCCTGTAAAAGCTGACTTTAAAGGGATTTCTTTAAGCACCTCATTAAATGAGCGGGTAAAAGTGCGCTTTAAACCAGAGCAAGATTCTGCTATCTTAGAATAACTTAGTCTTTAAGGCTTTTATGAGTTCGTCTACACCTTGCTCCTTCACCATTATTTTTACTACTGCTTGGTTGTAGTAAAAGCTGCGTTCAAAAAGGTGTTTACGCACAAATTCCTCGAGTTTTTCAGGCGTATCCTGATGCTTCAATACCGGGCGATGTTCCCGTTGTGACCATAAGCGGCTTGCAAGTTCTTTTACCGGAACGTTGATATAAACCGAAGTTCCTTCTGCTTCATTGATGCGTTGCATCGCGTCACCATAACAAGGAGTCCCTCCACCAAGACTTATAACACTATTATCATATCCTTGTAAAAGTTCTTGTAAATAAAGGGCTTCCTTTTTTCTAAAATAAATCTCACCCTGCTCATTGAAGATCTCCGAGATGGATTTACCTTCCTTTTCTTCTAGAAAATCATCAAAATCGATGAAATTCATATCCTGTTCCTGAGCCAAAATCTTACCTAAAGTAGATTTCCCTGAGCCCATATAGCCGATTAAATAAATTTTCATTCTTAAAAAATACTGATTTTCAAAAGCCTATCGAAGCTTCTGCAATTTTATTCAAATTTATCACAAAAAGGCTTGTGTAGATTAAAAAAATGGATGTATATTTGCAGCCGCATTTAAGGAAAGACTTGGTAGCTCAGTTGGTAGAGCATCTCCCTTTTAAGGAGAGGGTCCTGGGTTCGAGCCCCAGCCAAGTCACAAGCAACATAAACCAGATTTTGACGTCTGGTTTTGTTTTTTAGAAGCTTTTTTACCAGACTTGGTAGCTCAGTTGGTAGAGCATCTCCCTTTTAAGGAGAGGGTCCTGGGTTCGAGCCCCAGCCAAGTCACCAAAATTAAAACCAGATTTTACCATCTGGTTTTATTTTATAGTAATTTTGAATTAAACAGACCCGGGTGCTGAAATTGGTAGACAGGCACGGTTGAGGGCCGTGTGTACTTCGTACGTGTGGGTTCAAGTCCCATCCCGGGTACAACTAAACTAAAAAAGCCAGTGAACTCAAATTCACTGGCTTTTTCTTTTATATCGAGTTTATTTCTGTTTTTAGAATGCAGAAATACTTGTAATTGCTACTCAGAAAACTCTTCATCGCTTACAGGCTCAAACCATACTGAAGCTCCCATTTCGGTATTTGGAATCACAAAAATATGCGTCATAGCCTCTTCTTTTGAACCACCGCGCCAGTGTTTTACATTCTTTGGCACCTTAACCACATCTCCCTTAGCAATAATTTCTTTAACCTGACCTTCGATCTGGTGATATCCTGTTCCTTCAGTTATCATTAGAATTTGACCGCTGGGATGGTAATGCCAGTTGGTACGCGATCCTGCTTCAAACGTAACACTACCTGATTTTGTAGTATAGGTTGAATCTTCGGGAACCAATAAATTCATATAAACATCACCGACAAATTTTTCTTTTGAAGTAAGATTTCCTTTTTCAAAAATCGGTGTTTCAGCTTGCTCTTCTGTTTCTACTTCGGCCTCCTTTTGCTTGCTTTCTACACAGGAAAACATGGTTAACAATAAAACAGTAACGTAAATTGCAATGTATTTTCTATTCATAGTTGCGTGGTTTTAAAATTCTTTAATTGCGTCCTCTATTCTCTGATCCCCTTCGATCATTTCAAAAGTAGCATTCTGGGCAACATCGTCGTTGAGCACGTGAACTAAGGTGTAAGCAACATCGTCTCTTGTAACTTCTCCTCGCTCCACATCTAGAGCCGCTTCAATCTTGCGTGTTCCAGCTTCATTAGTCAAAGCTCCGGGACGCACAATTGTGTAGTTTAGACCGCTATTTTTTAAAAAATTATCAGCATTTCGTTTAGCCTCTAAATAATGCTTTAGGGAATCGCTACTTTCAGGATTGTCTGCATTGATCGCACTAAGCATCACAAACTTTTTGACATTTGCTTTTTTACTTTCATCGATTAGATTTTTTGCTCCTTCCTGATCAACATCAATAGTTTTATCAGGCCCTGTATGCCCGCCTGAACCTGCTGCAAAAATAACTTTGTCAATTCCTTTAACTGCACGAGAAAGATCTTTCTCCAGATCACCAAGTACCGTATCAACCTCCTGAATCTTAAACTGTTTTTGTTGTTCTTGTTTGCGTACCATAGCTACAGGATTATAATATTGTGATTCTCTCAAATAGCTTACTATCAATTTTCCTGTTGTACCGTTTGCACCGGCAACTAAAACATTTTCTTTGCTGGTCTCCATATTTATCGTTTTAATAGATTGAATTTTTATTAAAGTTCAAGTTATTAACTACCGCCAAAGGCTGCGCATAGATTAACGGCATTTAACGCTGCAAACGCCCTATCTTAGCATAGTATTAAGATGTCGTTAAAGGCTTTTCTAATTTGGCTCTTTACTCCTAATTTTGCGATATGAAAACAAGTTTTGGCAACCTTACAGATTCTGAAATTCCTGTGCTAATCGATTTTTTTGCGACGTGGTGTGGACCATGCCAAACGCTTGCGCCTATTCTTGAAGATGTGAAAAAGGATTTAGGCGAAAAGGTAAAAATCGTTAAAGTAGATGTTGACAAGAATCAAACTTTAGCTCAAAAATTTCAGGTGCGCGGTGTACCCACGTTAATGCTTTTCAAAAACGGCAAACAAGTGTGGCGCCAAAGCGGTGTGCTTAGCCGTGCTGATATTAAAAATGTGATCGCAAATCATTAACGCTTTAAAGTGAAATGCCCTCGGTATTCTAATTGCCGCTCTTCATACCGGTATTTAATATTGAACCAATACGCATTGCTAGGCATATCGACACCGTTATACCTGCCATCCCAATTCAAATTATTTGGATTTAAACGCTTGAGCAATTTCCCGAAGCGGTCGTAAATCGAAACCTCATCCAGCATTACATTTTCTTGAAAACCAATACTCCATAAATCGTGATAGCCGTCTCCGTTGGGTGTAAAAAACGCAGGCGCATCTATTAAAAACCTCCCTAAGTCGGTAACATCTTCGGCACTGTAGATCATAAGCTCGAAGGACTCCTGAACACTACACCCTAATTCATTTTCGGCATACATATACAAACGTATAGGAAAACTAGAAAAATCAGCAATTGTAATTTGCTCACCTGGTCTATAGACTGTACCCTCGCCCAAAGCTTCACTTGTGAAAACCATTGCATCAGGAATGGCTTCACCTGTAATTTCAGGAAGTGTAAACGTATCAATGGCTACCACATCTTCGATTGCATCAATAACCGGAGACGGTGTAACTTCTATTGTAATTTCAGCACGTGCGGTTTGATAAGGCGCTACTCGGTCTGCATCGGTTACCACGCATTCTAAAACCGTAGTACGGTCAAAAGTCGCCGTAAAATTAGGCTGAGTGCTCAATACCTGAGAACTTCCCACTTCATACCATTCATACGTAAAAGTCCCTATTGCTTCATTAGGATCTACCGTACTTTCTACAGTTAGCGTTTCTCCAGAACATACCGGGCTCACCGCATTCAACTCTAAATTTAACTGACACAAAGTAGCCACAGTCACTTCGGCAGCACCAAAAATGCTTCTTCCTGAAAAAAGATTTGAACAAAGCGCAGAAGTCGCACCTGTAGTCACATCAACAACGCGTGTGTCTCTACCACCGGTAGCGATCATTTCATAATTTACGTCTCCCGCACAAGGATCTCCCTGTATTACGGTAACCACACCAAAAATATCTGCAAAACCTCCGGCATTCATTGAACCTATCAATTCGCTTGAAGAAGGATTTTCGATGTCCACACGCACTAAACCACCCCCGGTTGCCGATAAGAAGAGTTCGCCTTCATAAAAAGTAAGATCTCCGGCTGAAGCATAACCTGTTGCGCCTAAAAGTGTTGCTGTTAAGTTTTGTACGTCAATTCGATATAAAGAACCTGTGCTGTCACCAGAAACCGCGAGTAGCGTACCTTCAGATTCTCTAACCAAAGAGTTTAAATAAGCCCCGCTAGTGCCTATAAAGCTAAGCGCTCCCAGTGGCCGCATTTCTTGAGCAATCAAATCTATAGTGTAAATATTGGAATAGTCTACACCGTATAAAGAGGTTGGGGTATCGCCTTCGGCTATATCACCAAGCAGATAGTTATTTTGAGTAACTACATCCTGCACACTACAAGTGTCAAAATCAGCTAAAACAATCGATCCGTCAGACATACAGAGATATGCCGAATTAACGCTTTGCGCTTTAGCATGAAAGCTAGAAAGCACAACAACTAGGACTAATAAACTTTTATAAAACATTAACGAGAGTAATAACTCCTAAATATACTATAAACAAGTTGACAAACTACAACTTGCGGAATCCGTACCTATTTAGCACGAATTTCACTAATGCCAATTCCCAACGCCTTCTCATAACTCCTTAAAATGCGTAATTCTTTTGAAGTCACCAATGCTAACGAAAGTCCTTCTTTACCTGCTCTGGCCGTACGACCGCTTCGGTGTGTGTAATATTCTTCCTGATCTGGCATTTGATAATGCACAACAAACGTTAAATCCTGAACATCAATACCACGTGCAGCAATATCGGTAGCTACCAAAACGCGTAAGCTTTCATTTTTAAAAGCACGCATAACTTTATCGCGTTCTTTTTGTAACATATCGCCCTGCAGAGCTTCTGCAGCGATATTTTTTGCTATAAGCTGCTTAGCTAGTTTTGCGGTAGCCGCTTTAGTTTTGCAAAAGATTATACCGCGCTCTCCCTTTTTAGTTTTTAGAAAATCTAATAAAATCGGAAGTTTATCAACCTCTTCGCATTGCAAAAATTTATGCTCAATATTTTTATTAACCACATCGCGGCTTATCTGAATGCGATGTGCATCTTCTGCCATGTGTTGATTTACAATTTGCTTGATCCCGTGTGGCATTGTTGCCGAAAACAACCATTTGTTCT
Source organism: Leeuwenhoekiella sp. CH_XMU1409-2 (assembly GCF_037029365.1). NCBI lineage: Bacteria > Pseudomonadati > Bacteroidota > Flavobacteriia > Flavobacteriales > Flavobacteriaceae > Leeuwenhoekiella > Leeuwenhoekiella sp. CH_XMU1409-2. Next base: position 41,091 of record NZ_JAYMEI010000014.1, read on the forward strand.
CTACATTACGCAAATGACTCAGAATATCATCTAATTGTTGCTTGAAGCCCATACTTAGCATTTCATCTGCTTCATCAAGCACTACGGTATTTACCTGAGAAAGATCGATTGCCTTACGACTCAACAGATCGATCAATCGGCCGGGAGTAGCCACGACAATCTGAGTAGGCCGACTAAGATTCTTGATCTGAATGTCTATTTTTTCACCTCCATAGACGGCTTCGGTAAAAATTTTATCTGTGTATTTTGTGAATTTGAATAGTTGTTTGGCCACTTGCTGACTCAACTCTCGCGTTGGGCACAAGATCAACGCTTGAATACTTTTCTGATTGGGATTTATCTGTTCTAAAATAGGTAAACCATAAGCAGCCGTTTTTCCGGTACCGGTTTGTGCTTGCCCAACGAGATGCGTGGCTCCCTCAAGAAGTAAAGGGATCACTTGAGCCTGAATTTCGGTAGGTGTTTGAATACCAAGTTCATTTAACCCTTTTATCAAATTCTTGTTGAGCCCTAAGCTCTTAAAATTTTGTACCATGCTGTGATTTTAGAGTTGCAAAGATACGCAAGCAGGTAGCCAAATGAATGCAGATAGCTAAAGTTTGATCTACAATTGATTAATCATTCTTTTTAAATCTTGACTATCACAAAAAATGATGCAATAAATCTTGTATTTTTAAACGACAAAAACACCACTATGCGCGCCCTTTACCTTTTTCCACTTGTTATCTTTTTTGTGAGTATTCAGCTTATTGCACAGGACAAACCTGCTTATGCTTTATTTGATAGCAGCGGAAAACCTACAACCTACCAAGCTATGCTTGACACCTTAAATAACAGAAAAGATGTGATCTTATTTGGTGAAATGCACGACAATCCCATTGCGCATTGGCTGGAATTGGAAGTGACTCAAGATTTGGCTTCTACCAAAACACTTATTCTAGGAGCCGAAATGATCGAGGCAGATAATCAAAAGCAACTGAATGCTTATTTAAGCGATAGCATCAATTTAAAACAGCTCGATTCTACCGCACGCCTTTGGGTAAATCATAAAACAGACTATCAACCCTTGGTAGATTTTGCTAAGAACAATTCCCTACAATTTATTGCTACAAATGTTCCCCGAAGATATGCCAGTATGGTTTACAAAGAAGGTTTTGAAGTATTAGACAGTTTGCCTTCTGAAGAAAAAGAATGGATTGCTCCGCTGCCTATCGCTTTTGATCCTGAACTGCCACGCTATCAAGAAATTTTAAAAATGATGGGAGATCACGGCTCTCCTAAACTGGTTATGGCTCAAGCTATAAAAGATGCCACGATGGCACATTTTATCTTGCAAAACATAGAAGAAAACAAGGTTTTTATTCATTATAACGGTTCGTTTCATAGCGATTTTCACGAAGGAATCTTGTGGTATCTCAAAAACGGAGCGCCTAAATTGAATTATACCACCATCACCAGTGTTGCTCAAAAAGACCTCGATACGCTTGAAGAAGCTTATCTAAATCAAGCTGATTTCATTATCGTTATTGATGAAGATATGACTAAAACCTATTAGAACTCCTTTTTAAGCTTCTCATTTTCAAAATTCTATCCTTAAACACTATAACGTTATAGACTAAAATAATTGTAAAATTTTCAAGATTAATAGTATTACTATTAAATTAGCGATTAAAATATTCTTTTATGGATGAGTTACTTCGTAACTTGAAGATCACTATCAATGACAACGTCTATTTAAAAGACCCGGAATCTTCCTCGTTAGGAAGACGCATCGTAGAACATGGCATTCTACTCATCAATGATTTAGGCTTTGATAATTTCACTTTTAAAAAACTCGGAGAGCGTATAGAATCTAACGAGAGTTCTGTATACCGGTATTTTGAGAATAAGCATAAATTTTTGATCTACTTAACCAATTGGTATTGGGGCTGGAAAGAATACCAACTGGCTTTTGCAACTGCAAACATCCACGATCCTAAAGAAAAATTAGAACAAGCGATAGAAATATTAACGCGCGAAGTAGAAGAAGATCATTCGTTCAATCATATTAATGAGGTGGCGTTAAACAAAATCGTGATTAACGAGTACTCTAAATCCTATTTGACTAAAGAAGTTGACGATGAAAATAAAGAGGGATATTTTGTGATTTATAAACGGCTCACCACACGCTTAAAAGAAATGATTGCCGATGTGAATGAGGGCTATCCGTATCCTGCAAGTTTGGCCAGCACTATTCTCGCAGGATCTTTGCACCAACACTTTTTGAAAGATCATTTTACCTCGTTGACCGATTGTAGTAAAAAGACTTCACCTTCACAGTATTTTATACACCTCACTTCAAACTTATTAAACTCCTAATTATATATGGATTCTAAAACATTAACGCCCTGGCAACGTTTTGTACGGCTTTTAAAATTAGAGAAGCAAGATTTTTTGCAGATTCTCTATTACGCCATATTTGCGGGAATTGTGAGTCTCTCGCTTCCGTTAGGGATTCAGGCTATTGTAAATCTTATCCAAGGTGCACAAATCACCACGTCGTGGATCATTCTTGTGATTTTGGTTACCCTTGGCGTTGCTTTTGTTGGCGCACTACAATTGATGCAAATACGCATACTTGAAAACATTCAGCAGAAGATCTTTACACGCGCTTCTTTTGAGTTCACCTATAGATTTCCTAAAATTAAAATGAGCGAACTCAAAGATTATTATCCTCCGGAATTGGCCAATCGCTTTTTTGATATTCTTACGATTCAGAAAAGTTTGTATAAACTGGTACTTGATTTTCCGGCGGCTTTGGTACAGATCATCTTTGGTCTTATTCTGCTTTCCTTTTATCATCCGTTTTTTATTTTCTACGGAATCTTACTCATTTTGCTTATTTATCTGGTATTTAAATTCACAGGAAATACCGGTTTGCAAACGAGCTTGAATGAATCAAAATATAAATACAAAATCGCGCATTGGATTCAAGAAATCGCGCGTGCTCTGGTAAGCTTTAAACTTTCAGGAAGATCGAGTCTGGCATTAGATAAAAACGATGCTTTGGTAAGTGATTATGTAGACTCGCGTGAAAGTCACTTTAGAATTTTACGCATTCAGTTTATACAAATGATCGCGTTTAAGGTTTTGGTAACCGCAGGTCTTTTGCTTATAGGTGGAATTCTGGTACTCAATCAACAGATGAACATTGGTCAATTTGTGGCTGCAGAGATCATTATCGTTCTTATCATAGGTTCTGTAGAAAAGCTCATCTTAGGATTAGAGAATTTTTATGACTTGCTTACCGCGTTGGAAAAGGTGGGACAGGTCGTAGATAAGAAACTGGAAGACCAGGAACTTTCTAAACCCTTTGAAGCAGAAGATAATCTTCACTTAGAACTGCGCAATGTAAGCTATGAAGATCACGCCGATGAAGTCACCATACTCGACAAAGTCTCTCTTAAAATCAATCCAGGAGATCACGTGCTTGTAAATGGCCCTAACGGATCTGGCAAGTCTACACTGCTTAAGATCATCGCAGGAATTTTAGAACCAACTAGCGGGGAATTCTTTATCAACAACAAATCGGTTAAAGGTATTCAGTTGAATCATTACCGGGCATTACTTGGGCAATCTTTTCCTGAAGAAACTCCTTTTGAAGGCACCATTCTCGACAATATCACGTTTGGTGATAAAACGGTTCCTCAGAAAAACATCGACTGGGCGGTTGAAAAAATGGGCCTTGCTGATTTTGTAAAAGATCAACCCAACGGACTCAACACCTTGATCAAGCCAGAAGGACAGCGTTTATCAAAAACGATTGCAGATAAAATCGTGATGGCGCGTAGTATCGTGCGCAAACCTAAACTGCTTATTCTCAAAGAACCACTCACAAAGTTTTCGACAGAAGAAAAAGAACGCATTGTAAACTTTTTATTTGATAAGTCAAATCCGTGGGCCATCATTGTTGCCAGTAAAGACAAGGCATGGCAAAATTGCTGCGAGAGAACCTTATGGCTTGACTCCGGTAAACTTTCAACTTCAAATTAGAAACCTATGCTTAATATATCTCAAGATAAAATAAACGAAAAGGTTGATATTTCGGGCTACAAGGCATCAAAGAAAGTCCTTGAGAAAAAGCATTATGCTTACTTCAACCGCTTTTTAAAGGTATTCAGCATTATTCTGATCATTGTACTTTTTCTACCGTGGACGCAGACGATCTCTGGTATAGGTTATGTCACCACCCTAACCCCAGAACAACGCCCGCAAACCATACAATCTCCTATCCCCGGCCGTATAGAAAAATGGTATGTACGTGAAGGTGATTTTGTAGAGAAAGGAGACACTATTCTCTTTATTACTGAAGTAAAAAATGAATACTTTGACCCAAACCTTGTCGAACGAACCGATCAACAGGTACGTGCAAAAGCAAGTTCTGTTGAATCGTACAGAAATAAAGTAAACGCTTTAGGAAATCAAATTGAAGCCTTGCGTAATGAACGCGTTCTAAAACTGCAACAAGCAGAAAATAAACGTATTCAGGCCGAACTTAAAATCAAAAGCGACAGTATCGATTTTGAAGCTACAAAAACTAATCTTCGTATTGCAGAACGTCAATATGAGCGTACGTTAGGTCTTCAACAAGAAGGTCTAAAAGCGGTCACCGATGTTGAAGAAAAACGCTTAAAACTTCAGGAAGCTCAGGCAAAAATCATTTCTCAAGAGAATAAATTACTTGCAAGTCGTAACGAACTGCTCAATGCTCAAATCGAGCTAAATCGTCTTGAAGCGACCTATGCTGATAAAATTTCAAAAGCACAAAGTGATCAAGCTACTGCCCTTTCTACACAACTTGATACTGAAGCAGCGGTAAGCAAATTAGAAAACACCAGAACGAATTATGAAATACGCAACGCGTTATATTACGTACGTGCACCGCAAAGTGGATACATTAACAAAGCTATCATAGGCGGTATCGGAGAAACGTTTAAAGAAGGGCAACAACTGGTAAGCATTATGCCTTCTGACTTTGACATCGCCGTTGAAACCTATGTTAAGCCTATAGATTTACCCCTAATTCATAACGGCGAAAAAGTACGTATTCAGTTTGATGGTTGGCCATCTATTGTGTTCAGCGGTTGGCCTTATAATTCCTTCGGAACTTTTGGAGGTAAAGTAGTCGCTATTGAACGCTTCATTAGTCCTAACGGAAAATACCGCGTACTTCTGGCACCAGATCCTGATGAGCAACCTTGGCCTGAAGCCTTACGTATAGGCGCCGGCGCGAGCACCTTGGCACTTCTTGAAGATGTGCCTATCTGGTATGAATTATGGCGAAAACTGAATGGCTTCCCGCCAAATTACTACACGCCTAGTGATTCTAACGATTCAAAAGAAAAAGATAAGAAATGAGAAAGCCTCTAGTTTTACTCATACTACTCCTCTACGGTTCTGGGCTTTTTGCTCAAGATCAGGAACTGCAAATCTTAAGCTTTGAAGAATATATAAGCTTGGTAAAGCAAAACCATCCGGTGGCTAAGCAGGCAAACCTTATCTTAGAAACCGGGGACGCAAAACTGCTTAAAGCCCGTGGTGGGTTTGATCCTAAAGTAGAAGTAGATTTTGACCAAAAGGTTTTTAAAGAGACCGAATATTACAATTTACTCAACGCTACTTTTAAAGTCCCAACCTGGTATGGTATTGACTTAAAAGCGCAGTTTGAAGAAAATGAAGGCTATTATTTAAATCCGCAGAAAACCGTACCTGAAAACGGATTGTATACCGCAGGAATTTCGGCATCTTTAGGACAAGGTTTATGGATTAATGAGCGTATGGCTACGCTTAAACAGGCAAAGGTTTACCGGCAACAAGCTCGTGCAGATCTCGACCTTGCGGTAAACCAGGTTTTGTACAATGCTGCTATCGCTTATTTTGACTGGCTTCAAGCTTATAAAAAAGTACTGCTCTACGAGCGTGCCTTAGAAAATTCAATCATTAGATTTAGAGGAATCAAGCGAAGTGCGCTCGCAGGAGATATTCCTTTGATCGATACTACCGAAGCTAAAATAAGCGTTCAGAGCAGGGATTTGAGCCTGAGAGAAGTGCGCTTAGAATACATTCAGAAAAAGCTAGAATTGGCCAACTTCTTATGGCTGGGTAACAATATTCCTGTAGAACTGCAAGAAGCCGTCTATCCGCAGGAAGATTTACAATACGTAGTTGATGAAACCCTTAAAATCACAGGCTTTGATATTGCAAACTTTCAGATAGAAGAACATCCTAAAATGCGTTCGCTTGCCTACAAAGTACAAGGTCTCGAGATCGAAAAGCGTTTGAAAGGAAATAAGTTGCTTCCGGTGATTGATGTTAATTATAATTTTATCACTTCAGAACCTGATAATCTGGATAGCTTTTATACCCAAAATTATAAAGCCGGGCTACACTTTAAAATGCCTTTATTCCTTCGGAAAGAACGCGGAGATCTTCAACTTGCGAAGCTTAAACTTCAAGATTCTGAATTAGAATTAACCAACTCCAGACTAGAATTGCAAAACAAGGTGAGAGCCGTGAATACAGAACTCATCACGCTTAAAGAGCAGAATATCGTAGCTGAAGAACTTGTCGTGAATTACGCCACGATGCTCAATGCAGAAGAGCGCAAATATCAGGTGGGAGAAAGTTCAATTTTCTTGATCAATTCGCGCGAGTTAAAGCTTATTGATTCACAATTGAAACAAATCGAGATTACCTATAAATTACAAAAGGCTAAAGCCAAGCTATTCAAAACGCTTGCTACCAATCCAGATAATATTTAGAAGACTTTTAATTGCCTGAATTCTTTGAGGTATTATTCTACCTAAAAATGGTTTAAACCCACCATCTAAATACCGCGATTTTCTCGCTAATCTTCGTAACTTTGCGCTCCAAAAAAGAGATTAATGATCATTGTAAAAACCAGAGAAGAGATAGAACTTATGCGTGAAAGCGCATTAATCGTTTCAAAAACTCTAGGAGCCCTTGCACCAGAAGTTAAACCAGGAGTAACCACGCTCGAACTCGATAAAATTGCAGAGACCTGCATTCGCGATCACGGGGCTGTACCCGGATTTCTTGGTCTGTACGACTTTCCCAATTCGCTTTGCATGAGTCCTAATGAGCAAGTGGTTCACGGTATTCCTAATGACAAACCTCTTGAAAATGGAGACATCATCTCTATTGATTGCGGCGCACTCAAAAATGGATTTTATGGTGATCACGCCTACACCTTTGAAGTAGGTGAAGTTGAACCGGCAACAAAAAAACTTTTGGAAGTTGCTAAGGCATCACTTTACAAAGGAATCGAGCAATTTAAGTTTGGCAATCGCGTAGGTGATGTGGGCTATGCTATTCAACAATATTGCGAAGCGCACGGCTACGGAATTGTACGCGAACTGGTAGGTCACGGTGTTGGTGCTTCTATGCATGAAGATCCCGAAATGCCTAATTATGGTCGTCGCGGTCGTGGTAAAAAATTTATTGAAGGTATGGTCGTAGCGATCGAACCTATGGTCAATCGCGGTACACACCGTATTAAACAGCATCGTGATGGCTGGACGATCACCACACGTGATGGGGAGCCAAGTGCTCATTTTGAGCACGATGTTGCATTAGTTGATGGAAAACCTGAGCTTCTTTCTACTTTTAAGTATATTTATGACGCCCTAGGAATCGTAAGTGATGAAGAAGACGCTTTTAGAGCGCAACCTATAACCAATTAACTAACAAAATACCAAGTGCCATGCAGCTAGAAACTTGGATCGACTACCGTGAAGAAAACTGGGAAGAAGGCTATAAAATTGGGCTTTCAAATTACGGTCAAGTACGTAGTTACAATAAAAACCCTAAAGGAAATATTATCAAAGGTGGGCATATTAACGGCTACATCACGGTAAACATTAAACTCGCAGGTGGTAAACGTCGCAACTTCTATCTGCACAAATTATTGGCAAAAGCATTTCTTAAAGCCGGTGAGAACGAAAAAGCTGTTCTACATCTCAATCACGACAAGACAGACAATCGTATTACCAACCTAAAATGGGCAACGCATAAAGAGCGCTATGCGCATCAAAAAACAAGTCCGTTAGATATAAAACGTCGTACCTCGGGAGAACGCCATTACACCAAATTAAGCTATGCTGAAGCTAAAGTGCTCAAGAAAAAATTGCTAGACCCTAACCGTCGTACACGCTTAAAAGTATTGGCAAAACAGTTTGGCGTTTCTGAAATGCAATTGCACCGTATCAAGACCGGTGAAAACTGGGGTGATCTTCAAGTATGATTGCACAGCTTTTTAAACGTGTTCTAAATTTAGTTCCCAGACCGCTTTTAATCCGTTTGAGCTATGTTGCACGTCCTTTTCTGGCGCTTAGCTTGCGCGGAGACACCTATCAAGACCCCATAGACGGAAAGACTTTTAAAAAGTTTTTACCTTATGGTTACGAGAATCAACGCGAAAATGTGCTCTCCCCTTCTACGCTTTCTCTCGAGCGCCACAGGTTGCTCTGGCTCTATTTAAAGAACGAAACAGATTTTTTTAAAGCTCCTAGAAAAGTGTTGCACTTCGCACCGGAACAAGCTTTTTACAAGCGCTTCAGAGCCATGAAAAATCTCGACTACACTACTACAGACTTAAATTCGCCGCTGGCAGATGTGAAAGCAGATATATGCGACTTGCCATTCGAAGATGATTCTTACGATGTTATTTTCTGTAACCACGTCTTAGAACATATTCCCGATGATACAAAAGCAATGCAAGAGCTTTATCGTATTCTAAAATCCGGCGGAATGGCTATTTTACAAATTCCGCAGGATTTGCAGCGAGCAGATACTTTTGAAGATAACAGTATCACAGACCGAAACGAACGTGCAGCAATTTTTGGGCAATACGATCACGTGCGTATTTACGGTCGCGATTATTTTGATAAATTACGTACTATCGGTTTCAAAGTACATGAGGTCGATTATACCGCGCAGTTAGATGCTGCAGAAGTTGATAAATACCGACTTGCAAAAGGCGAGATTTTACCGGTTTGCTTTAAATAATATGTATGCTCAAAAACTATATCTTCTTACTTGTTTTAGTTATTTACAGCAATTGGACCTACAGTCAAGCTAATGATTGTACCGATGCAATAATTCTCTGCGGAAACACACCCGTTGGCGTTGAACCAAACGGTGTTGGTTTTGATGAATTCAGTTTACCGGGGAATTTTGTCCCACCTTGCTATAATTTCAATAATGCCACCGTGTGGTTTGAGATCAATATTGAAGAAGGAGGAAGCTTAGGCTTTGATATCGTTCCTGAAAACGGAACCGATGATTTTGACTTTGCAGTTTATGGTCCGGTGACCGATTGCGCCAACTTAGGTATGTCTATCCGCTGCAGTAGCACCAACCCTCAGGCCGCTGGAGTAAGCGCTAACACCGGTTTAAATTCCACCGAAACAGACCTCTCAGAAGGACCTGGTGGTGACGGCAATGGTTATCTTCAAGAATTAACAGTTAATGCCGGTGAGCGCTACTACTTGCTTGTTGATCGCGCTCACGGCGCCGAAGGTTTTGAAATTAATTTAAATGGAACCGCCAAATTACCAGAAACACCCGATTACAATACCGTTCAGGATCTTGAGGTTTGTGATGATGATGGAAACGATGATGGTTTTTATTCTTTTGATCTATCAAGTCACGCTTCAACTATTATAAGCGGACATCCGGATTCTGAAGTAAGTTTTCACGCATCATTAGGTGACGCTAATTTAAATCAGAATAGCCTACCTAACCGCTACACCAATACCCGCGCAAATTCTCAAACTGTTTATGCTCGTATAACCAGCAGAACAGGACCCTGCTCTTCTATCGAAGAATTTGATCTTATTGTAAACAGAAGTCCGGCTTACAACAATCCCGACCAACTTTATATTTGTAATGCTTCAGGTATTGAAAATTACGATCTCACAGCCTTAAATGAGCAAATAACTCAGGAAGGTACCGATTTAGATATCACCTATTACAGGTCGTCTATTGATGCGTTTACTAATCGCGGTGCTATAACTGCTGTAGATGTTCCGCAAAGCGGAATTGAAATTTTCTTCACTATACGAAGTAACGCTACAAGCTGTGTCGTTACCGATAGTTTTAGAATCGATTATGAGTTTGGCCCTACCTTAAGCCAACCCAGTACAATAATTGCGTGTCGAGATGGGAACAACGCCCTTACTTATGACTTTTCAAATATTGAAACCGAAGCCCTAAATGGTCTTGATCCCGATGATTACGACACGTATCTTTATGAGTCCATACAAGACCGCGCCAATGACAGCAACAGATTACCGCTGAACTGGCAAGCTTCAGCAGACTCAAGAACTATTTATTTTAGAAGTATCAATCTCTTGACCGGATGCTATTCTGATGGCTCGTTTGACATTTTAGTTGTTGATCCTCCAGTGTTCCAGCTTGCTGAAATTCACTATTTATGTATCGATGACCCTAATCCATTTACGTTAGCGATCGCTTCCGGATTTGCGTTTTATGAATGGAGTACTGGTGAAAGCGGCGCCAATTTAAATGAGATTGTTATTGATCAACCCGGCGTGTATGACGTGACGGTTTACAATTCATATGGCTGCAGCACAACAATGTCAACTGAGGTATTTGAGTCTGAAAGAGCCACAATAACAGAAATAGAAGTTGTAGGCTTAAACTACCCTCAAAATGAAGCCACGATCACAGTAACCGGACTAGGATCGTATGAGTTCGCTCTTGACGGTGGTCCTTTTGGGTCCAATCCTACTTTTGGCGGTCTTTCAAGAGGCTATCACAACATTGCTGTTCGAGACATTAATGGCTGCGGAACGGTGGTTTCTCAAGCCTTCTTAATTCTTGATTACCCAAGATATTTCACACCTAATGGCGACGGAATTCACGATCAATGGGAGTTGATAGGTTTAGAAGAATATCCGGGTGCTATCGTACGTATATATAACCGCTACGGAAAACTTTTGAAAGAGTTAGGCGCACAAAATGCCAGCTGGGACGGCACCTACCTAGATAAACTACTCCAAGCCGATGATTATTGGTTTGAACTTCTTTTACCGGAAGGAGCGCGTGTTACAGGTCACTTTAGCTTAGTTAATTAGAAGGTACTAAGTACTGCTGAAAATTAGCTGACATAAAAACCTGAACACTGTCTGCTTCAGTTTGCGTATAAAGCAAGTAGGCATCAATTCCTGCTACATTTGCCAGTACCTCTTTGGCACGTTCATAACCCAAGGCCATAAAAGCAGTTGCAAAGGCATCGGCTTCTGCGCAGCTATTTGCTATTACCGTAGCACTGAGCACATCACTTTTTTCTGCCAAACCCGTTAATGGGTTCACCGTATGCACATACCGCTGACCGGTCACAGTATCAACACGAAACTTGCGGTAGTTTCCTGAGCCCGCCATCCCTTTATTTATTAACGTAACCGCTTCGGTGTAATCACGATCGGTTACCGGCGCATTAATGTTTTCTATTCCTACACGCCAAGGCTTATCCTTATCCAGGTTTTTTCCCTTTGCCAACAATTCCCCTCCCAATTCGATCAAGTAATTTTCTACTCCGTTTTGTTCCAGCATAACTCCAATACGATCGATACAATATCCTTTTGCGATACTGTTGAAATCAAGATAAACCGACTGATTCTCTTTAAGGATTTTCCCTGCTTCAGAAATTTTGATTTTATCCAAACCTACATAGGCCTTTAAAGAATCTAAAACCACACTATCAAGCTGTTTGAGCGGTTTTCCCGGACCAAAACCATAAGCATTTACCAAAATACCAACGGTTGGATCGTAATAACCCTTAGTAGCCTGATACACCGTTCTGGATAAAGCCAGAACTTCTTTAAACATCTCATCAACAACAACCGAAGTATCTCCGGCATTTATTCTCGAAATGTCAGAATCTGGTTGATAAGTGCTCATCGATTGATTAATCGCAGTAACGGTTGAATCAAATTTTTGAGCAACTTCAAAACGTTCATTTGCGTAAAACTGCACTTGATAGCCGGTACCTAAAGCTTGCCCGCTTAAAACCACCAATTTTGGTTCTGATTTGCAGCCAATCATCAATAAAACAACAACTAGTAATGTTAAAGATCTCATCATTCTATTTCTTGTAAACCATTATAAATTACCGTGTAAGCATCTCCTTTTTCCACAGGCTTACCATAATCTTCAGCACTACCTAAACCTACACCCGCGTAAAAAGTTCGGGCATTAAACTTATCGGCATGTAGTTTCATTTCGCTCATAAAACCTTCGTCATAGGTATTGGCGTTTTCAGGATAGCCCACCGCACGTACAATAACAAAATGCAGCTTTTTATTCTTTAAAGCCACAAACTGAGGGTTACGCTTCAACTGGCTATTCACCCCTAAAAACTCAAAACCTTGCTCTTCTAAATCCTTCCCTACGATATTCATCGCAAGGTTATGAAGCTCCTGTTTATTTAATAATTCTGCCATGCTACAAAGATACTACGCTCTAAATTATAGTAGAAAAAAAGCCGCTACTTTCGTAACGGCTTTTGCATTTTATAAACTTTAGAAGATTAACCTCCAAAGTCATCAAAACGAATATTCTCATCTGGGATACCAAAATCCTCTCCCATTTTTTGAACTGCTTTGTTCATTAATGGCGGCCCACAGAAATACAATTCTATTTCTTCTGGCTCATCATGCTTGCTCAAATACTGCTCAATTACAGCGTTGTGAACAAAACCAACAAAACCGTCACCTTCACTATGAATGTCTTCTTTTACCTTCCAGTTATCCTCTTCTAATGGCTCAGAAAGCACTAAGTAGAAACTGAAATTTTCAAACTCTTTTTCTAAGTCATAAAAATGTTGAAGGTAAAATAGCTCACGCTTAGAACGACCACCATACCAATACGTCACTTTACGACCAGTCTTTAAGGTTTTGAATAAGTGATATAAATGCGAACGCATTGGCGCCATACCTGCTCCACCACCTACATAAAGCATTTCTGCTTCAGACTCGTTGATGAAGAATTCACCGTAAGGCCCAGAAATAATTACTTTATCACCTTTCTTTCTACTGAAGATATAAGAAGAAGCTACACCAGGATTTACATCCATCCAACCGCCTTTAGCACGATCAAATGGTGGTGTTGCGATACGTACATTCAACATAATCTCGCGTCCTTCTGCAGGGTAAGAAGCCATTGAATACGCACGCTCTACAGTTTCGTTATTTTTCATCACAAGTGGCCAAAGTTTAAACTTATCCCACTCTTCCTGAAACTTATCTGGAGTCTCGTGCTCTTCTGGATGCGCAGTAATATCAATATCTTCAAACTTCACTGTAGTTTCAGGAATTTCGATTTGAATATATCCACCCGCTTTATAATCCATATCTTCAGGAATTTCAACAACGAATTCCTTGATAAACGATGCTACGTTGTAGTTACGTACAACAGTTGCTTCCCATTTCTTAATACCAAATACCTCTTCAGGGATTGTGATATTCATGTCTTGCTTCACCTTTACCTGACAAGCAAGACGTGCTCCTGCTGCTAATTCTTTACGGGTAAAGTGTGGAGTTTCGGTAGGTAGTGCTTCACCACCACCTTCTAAAACGTGACACTCACACTGAATACAAGTACCACCACCACCACAAGCAGATGGTAAGAATACTTTTTTTCCACCTAAAGTAGAAAGTAATGAACTACCTGAATCTACTTCAATTTCTTTCTCTCCGTTGATGGTAATTTTTACCGGACCTGATGGAGATAATTTTTCTTTTGCAAAAAGTAGTAATCCTACTAACACAAGTGTTAGTACTAAAAACGCTACTACAGTTGCTGCGATAACTCCTCCTGTACTTGCTGCTAAAAACATATTTACTTGTTGTTTATTTCTTGAGATACTTCAGCTAAAGATTCATCCTCTTCAGTCGTATCTTGACTTTGAACTTCTACTTTTGCTACCTCATCAGTCGTTTCGGTTTTCTCCTCACCTCCGGTAAGCATTCCTCCAAAACTCATAAAACCAATAGCCATAAGACCTGTAATGATAAAGGTAATTCCCAATCCTCTCAAAGGAGCAGGCACATTAGAATATCTAATTTTCTCACGGATAGCAGCAATTGCTAAAATCGCTAGAAACCAACCTATCCCTGAAGCAAGACCATAATTGAATGCCAGACCTAAAGTTTGAATATCTCTAGACTGCATAAATAATGATCCTCCTAAAATCGCACAGTTTACAGCAATAAGCGGTAAGAAAATACCCAAGGAGTTGTATAATGATGGTGCAAATTTTTCAACTACAATCTCTACGAGCTGTACCATTGTTGCAATGGTCGCAATAAAGAGAATGAAAGATAAAAAGCTCAAATCATAATCTGCATATTCTGGTCCTAACCACGTTAAGGCTCCCGGACGCAATACATACTGATCTAATAACCAGTTCATAGGTACTGTTACTGCAAGTACAAAGATTACTGCAGCACCCAGACCCACAGCGGTAGAAACTTTTTTAGACACTGCCAAGTAAGAGCACATCCCAAGGAAGGTGGCAAATACCATATTGTCTATAAAAATTGATTTAAAAAATAACTCTACGTGTTCCATTTTTTTATAATAAGAAGTTAGAAAAGAGGAAAACCTCCATTCGTAATCTTTAGTTTTCTTCGATTAACTCTTTGTTTCTAGAACGCTGTACCCAAATGATGATTCCCACCACTATAAGTGCCATTGGCGAAAGCAACATAAAACCGTTGTTTTCGTACCCAATTGCATAAAGTCCTGTTTTTGCGATTGGATCTCCTAGTACTTTAAATCCTAATAAGGTACCCGAACCTAATAGTTCTCTAAAGAAACCTACGATAATCAAGATCAACCCATAACCGGCAGCATTACCAATACCGTCTAAGAACGATCTGTAAGGACCGTTACCTAATGCAAAGGCTTCAAAACGTCCCATAATGATACAGTTGGTAATAATAAGACCTACGAAAACCGAAAGCGTTTTACTCAACTCGTAAGCAAATGCCTTAAGCACTTGGTCAACGATGATTACCAAAGCTGCTACAACAACCAGCTGTACGATAATTCTAATTTTTGACGGAATGATATTACGCATCAAAGAAATCACGACATTACCTACTGCAAGTACAAACACTACCGAAAGTGCCATCACTATCGAAGCTTTTAACTGAGCTGTAATTGCAAGCGCCGAACAAATACCTAATACCTGAATGGTAATTGGGTTGTTATCTGCTAGAGGATCTAGAATGAGACCTCTGTCTTTTTTAGATAGTAGTGCCATAATTATAATTTAATATCTTTTAAGTAAGGTATATAAAGCTTAACGGTACTATTGATCATAGCAGTCACACCGTTACCGGTAATGGTTGCTCCAGCAATGGCATCAACTTTTCCATCATCCTTACGTTCGTTTAATGGGTCGTTATTTCCTTTTGCTACAGTGATCCCTGAGTACTGCGTACCGTTCATAATTTCTTCACCGGTGAAGTCATCCATAAAATAACGCTCCTTGATGTTTGCACCAAGTCCTGGAGTCTCACCTTTGTGATCAAAGAATACACCTTGAACAACATAATCAGCATCAAGAGCCACAAAGCCCCAGATCGCATCCCAAAGTCCTTTACCGTAAAGCGGTATAATGTAATAATCTTTACCTTCTTTTTCTCCTACGAACAATGGAAGCTTACGCTCTGACATATCTTTGCTTAATTCACCTTTAAGGTCAATCAAATATGCAGAACTATCTTTTTTCACTTCTCCGTTCTGGATAACCAATTGTTCTTTGATATATTTTGAAAACTCAGCCTCAACCTCGTTTGCCGGAATAAAATTCACTGCGCCTTCAACATTCTCATTTACGCCCATAGCATAAAGGATGTTCTGTTGCTTTTCAAAGCGCTCATTCTCGGTAATCGTTGGCTTCAAGCTTGATGCGGTAAAAGCTAATAATGCTCCCACTACAAGCACCATCACTATAGCAAAAATTATCGTGTAACTGTTTTTATCTGTATTTGCCATTATTAAGCAGTTTTAAGTTTTAAACGTTTCATACGTTTTTTAACGTTTGCCTGTACCACGTAGTGATCAATTGTAGGTGCAAAAACGTTCATTAATAAGATCGCTAAGAATACACCTTCTGGATATGCAGGGTTAAATACACGAATCATGATCGAGAAGAACCCGATTAAGAAACCGTACCAATATTTACCGGTATTGGTTTGTGATCCAGAAACAGGATCTGTGGCCATATACACGATACCAAAAGCAATTCCTCCTATGATCAGGTGCTCCCAATATGGAGTACTCATCAATCCATAGAATTTACTTGATTCTGTTATCCAACCAGCATCTGCAACACCGTTAAAGATCAATCCCATTACTGCAGCTCCAACGATCGCACTTAGAATAATTCTCCAGCTTGCGATCTTGGTAAACATTAAGAACAAACCTCCTAGTAAAATCAAGAATGTAGAAGTCTCTCCTACAGAACCAGGAATAAACCCAAAAAACTTATCAGCAAAATCATATACTACAGAAGAATTCTGCGCATAAGAACCTAAAATTGTTTCTCCTGAAATCGCGTCTGGAGTACCTACTGCTTCTTTAGCTCCGTGAACCCAAACTTTATCACCACTCATCCAAGTAGGATAAGCAAAGAATAAAAAGGCTCTAATCGTAAGTGCAGGATTCAAAATATTCATCCCGGTACCTCCAAAAACTTCCTTACCAATTACAACACCAAAAACAATTGCAACAGCAAGCATCCATAATGGGATATCTACCGGTACAATTAAAGGTACAAGCATACCTGTTACAAGATATCCTTCTTCTACTTCGTGTCCTTTGATTACAGCAAAAATGAATTCAACTAAAAGTCCAACTCCATAAGAAACAATCACTAATGGAAGCACCGTAATTGCACCCATCGTAAAATTGTCCCAAGTAAAAAAGTTACCAAAAAGGCTTGCTTCTCTAACAATTCCATTTGCTGCATCAACTGCCGCATAATGTTGGTAACCTGCATTAAAAATACCCCATATTAAAACAGGGATAAGCGCCATGATCACCGTGTTCATGGTACGCTTTAAATCATCTACGGCTCTAATATGAGCTCCGTTATGCGTGGTTTCATTAGGCGTATAAAGAAAGGTGTGCAATGCATTAAATGCAGGCGCCATTTTCTTGCCCTTGAAATCCTCTTTAATTCCGTGTAATTTTTCTTTTAATCCCATAGCTTTTATCCTATTTCAGCGTACATTAAATCAAGTCCTTTACGAATTATTGCTTGGTGTGGTTGTTTTGACACACAAATAAACTCGGTAAGCGCGAAATCTTCAGGAGCTACTTCATACATCCCTAAAGCTTCCATCGCATCAAGATCTTGTACCATACAAGCCTTTAATAATTGCAATGGGTAAATATCCAAAGGAAAAACCTCTTCATAATTACCAGTCACTACAAATGCACGATGCTCACCATTTGTATTGGTATCTAGATCGTATTTCTTATTTGGGAACAACCAAGAGAAAGTTAAAGCTCTTGATGAAGAAATCTTGTTGAATACCGGCTTATTCCACCCAAAGAGTTCGTAATCATCTCCTTCAGGAATAGCAGCAAATTCATTGTGGTAGTACCCTAAATGCCCGTCTGCATTTACTTGATCTCCAGTTAACACATTTCCTGAGATCATACGTACGTTATCACCTTCAATACCTGCTGAATATGCAAATGTTGAAACTTCAGCTCCTATCTTAGTCTTATAATATTTAGGCGCTTTAATACCAGATCCTGAAACTGAAATCACGCGCTCAGGGTTAAACTTCCCGGTTAAGAAAAGCTCTCCGATGATCGCTAAATTCTCAGGCGCTACGGTCCAAACGGTTTCTCCTTTATTTATTGGAGCGATTTTATTGATTTGCGTACCTACATTTCCACAAGGGTGTGGTCCTGAAACCGTATGCATCTCTACTTCGCTTATGTTAGCAAAAACAGAATCTGAAGCTTTACCTACTCCTAAATAGATCTTACCTGAAGTCAATTTACTCAACGCGGTAATTGCAGCCTGTATATATGCTTCTTTACCCTTCAGACTAAAATTGTAATCAGGCGCCAATGGAGCACTGTTGTGTCCTGAAATAAAAATAGCATCAGGAGTCGTCTCTGTGTTGGCAATAATATCATAAGGACGCTGCTTGATAAATGGCCAAAGACCAGATTCTAGCATACGCGCCTTGATCGCCTCGGCATTTGCAGCATTTACATCAAGCGTAGGAAATTCTACCGTAGTATCCTTACCATCTGCTTCAATTACTAAATGTGTAATAACGCGTTTTGCTCCTCGTTTAATTTCAGTAAGTGTTCCACTTACAGGTGAAACAAATTTGATACTTTCATCTTTTTTAGCGTAGAAAAGTGGCTCTCCTGCTTTTAGGCTAGCTCCTTCTTTATATAACATCTTAGGTGTTACCAGATGAAAATCTGAAGGCTTGATCACATAAGTTCTTGATTTTGGTGCCTCGGCGATCGACTTTTCAGCCTCGCCCACCAATTTAATATCAAGACCCTTTTTGATCTTAATGTCTTTTGACATAGGAAGTATATGTTAAAGTTCTTGTTATTCTCAACCCTTTATATGCTTGAATTGAGGTGTGCGAATTTACAAATTTTACAAGCTTCTAACACAAACTATAATATAAAAATAAAGCGGCATTATTTTCGTTACATTTGAAGGCGCTCAAACCGCTTATAACACCTAGTTTTAGACCTTATTCAGACTGTTTCCAAATAAGGGCTGTTTGCTTCGTTCACGGCGCTTTAAACCTGAAATTTCAAAATGAAAACGTTTTCGACATTCTTACTCTTGGTGCTCTCACACTTCGCTTTTAGTCAGGTAGCTGTTGAAGTTGCTGCACCACCTTACATAAAATCGGTTCAATTTTATAGCAATACGTCTCAAAGTCAGCTCCCGGTATTGCGACTTGGTGACCCGCTTAATTTAAGTTTTGATGATATTATAGGTGATGAAGCAGACTATTATTACACCATTACACACCACAATTATGACTGGACACCTTCGGTACTTGCTAAAACCGAATATTTAAAAGGAGTCGATGACGTGCGCATTATGAATTATACAAATTCGGTAAGCACACTTCAACTTTACACCCATTACGAACTTCAAATCCCAAACCAATACACTACTGCTTTATTGAAATCTGGAAATTATCTGCTTAGTGTTTTTAACAATGAGGACGAACTTATTTTCTCACGTAAGTTTATGATTTATGATCCTCAGGTAACGGTAGGTGTAGAAATTTTACGCACGCGAAACCTTGAATACATCGAAGAAAAACAAGTAGTAAACTTTAATGTAGATGGTGGCGACCTCATTCTTATTAACCCGGAAAACACGGTCAAACCGCTTATCATTCAGAATAACGACCTCAAAAGAGCCATCGGTCCTATCAAACCACAATTTAGCATTGGTAATATGCTGCAATACCGTTATGATGAAGAGACGTCTTTTTTTGCCGGTAACGAGTTTTTTGACTTTGACAACAAAGACATTCGCGCCGCAACCAACAGAGTTCAATATATCGAACTTATAGATTTATACCACAATTACCTCTTCGGAAACATCACGAGAGACAATACAGTCTACACATACAACCCTGACCTGAATGGTAATTTCAAGATCAATACCATTCAAGGCGATGAACCCAAGGTTAATGCAGAATATGCCTGGATTCATTTTAGTCTAGATCATCCACAGCGCGCATTAGATGAAGAAATTCACGTCTATGGAAATTTTAACAATTATGTGATCGAAGACGCAACCAAAATGCAGTATAACCCTGAAAGCAAGCGCTATGAATTGCCCTTACTTTTAAAGCAAGGCTATTACAATTATCGCTATGTTGTAGTAAAAGATGGCAGCTTACTTCCCTTTAATCCTGTAGATGGAGATTTTTGGCAAACTGAAAATATCTATGATGTCCTTATATACTATAGAGCTCCCGGCAGCCGTTTTGATGAGCTCATAGGTCGCGGAAATGCGCTTTCAACTTCTATTTCTAATGTGCGTCGCGATTGATTTCTAAGAAAATCGTTTTATCTTTAAATTGTGAATGACAAACTAGAACAATCTTCGAGAAAATCACTCAGTTATCGCAGTAATGAATGCCTCAATTGCGGGCATCCTCTAGAATTAAGCGACAGATACTGTTCCTACTGCGGGCAACTCAATTCTACAAAAAGGTTATCCTTAGGTGATTATGTAAATGAGTTCATCATAAGTATTGTGAATTATGATTCTCGTTTTAGATATACGGTTAAAGATCTACTTTTTAAACCCGGCGTGATCACTCGCAATTTCACCTCCGGTAAGCGCATGCGTTACGCAAACCCCTTTAGGTTTTTTCTAAGCGTAAGTATTATTTATTTTTTGATCAGTGGTTTTATCGATTTTATGCAAATCAATGAAGTTGAATCTGAAAACAATTCTTCGCTTCAGAATTTATTCAATTTTCAAAAGGATAAAGACAAGCCGGAAATCGCATTAGATTCGATTGCCTATTACAAAGACCTTGCATTAAAAACCAAAAACCAAGACAGCTTAGAGCGTCTTCCTTTTGTATATGCTCGTGAACAAAGCTTAGACACGACAAATTTCTTTGAACGCAGCTTTTTTAAGTTTAAAATGTTTCAAGGTTTTTCATTACAAACTCAAATCAAAAATCCTTATCAAGCACTTGATAGCCTAGAGTATTCCAAAAGCAGATTTAATATTTGGCTGTATGAGCGAGAAAATGGCTTTGAACGCATACAAGAAAATCCTGTAGAATTTGGTCAGTATTTGGCTGAAAAAATTCCGGTGTTCTTATTCTTCCTCGCACCGATTTTCGCTTGCTTTTTTCTCTTGCTTTATTTTAAAAGATACTCTTTTAAATACATTAAAGAAGAATTGAAAAACACCAATCACAAGGTATTTAGTCGGTTGTACAAAATCCCGTACCTAGGTCCTTTTTGCTTGAACCTAATAGCCTGCTTCAGGAAGTTCTTTGTGGTAAAACGCAAATACAACTATATGGAACATGTGATCTTCATCTTTCACATTTTCACATTCCTCTTTTTAGTATTACTCATTTTATTAATACCTGAATTCCTAATAGGCTCCGAAGTTCTTTCCGGAATTTTCATCCTGGTAATCGCTCCGTTTTACTTTTATAAAGCTCTACGCAATTTCTACAAAGAAAGTCGTTTACGTACAATTTTTAAGTTTTTCATTTTAAATAGCGTATTTTTATTGCTAGGTTTAGTTGTGGGTAGTGTATTTTTTATACTCACTGCTGCATTATATTAAATTATGGTCGAACAAGTAACCAAAGGCATTCGCGTCTCTGTAGACACTTATTTTGAAGGCTCTTTCTCAAAAGAGGGACTGCTCTTCTACGCTTTTGGTTATAAAGTAAGCATCACAAACAACAGCACAGACACAGTACAACTCCTAAGTCGCTCTTGGGATATTTACGACGCCTTAAATGCACAAGAGAAAGTTATAGGTGAAGGTGTGATCGGAAAAAAGCCGGTACTCAACCCTGGACAAACACACACCTACTCTTCAGGTTGTTTGCTACGCTCACCTTTTGGCGCGATGAACGGTTACTACACCATGATCAATTTTACCAATTCCTCTCAATTTCAAGTATACATCCCTACCTTCAAATTAAGTGCAACACATTTGCTTAACTAGCAGGATTCGACAAATTCTTTCTACAAATTCACAAGCCACTTCGAGTAAAGTTCTTGGCCATTCGTTCAAAACAAATTTTCTATTTCAAGCCAAACCAAAGGATCTAAAATCCATTGGCGATACCAAAAAATACTGTAGTATTCCGCTAAGGTATTGCCTTTTATATTTTGTAACTTTAGCGGATTCAATGTTCAAGAGAACAATTAATAAAAAATCAAAAAAATAATTATATGTCAAAAGGATTTTTTGAAGTACCTGTTGCGATTAACGAGCCTGTAAAAAGCTACGCGCCAGGAACTCCAGAACGAGATGAAGTATTAACCGCTTATAAAGATTTATACAACAGCACTATTGATGTGCCACTTTATATAAATGGAGAGAAAATTGAAACGGCCAATACCGCTACAATGGCTCCGCCTCACGATCACCAACACATTTTAGGAAACTACAGCCTTGCTGAAAAATCACATATTGAAGATGCTATTGCAAGCGCATTAGAAGCTCGCAAAAAATGGGCAAAAATGCCTTGGGAACAGCGCGCTGCAATATTTTTGAAGGCTGCAGAACTTATACAAGGGCCTTACCGCTACAAGATTAATGCAGCTACTATGCTGGCGCAGTCTAAGAATATTTTTCAAGCTGAAATTGACTCGGCTTGTGAGCTTATAGACTTTTTACGTTTTAACGTACAGTATATGAGTGAAATTTATTCTGAGCAACCAGAATCTTCAGCAGCTGCCTGGAACCGTGTAGAACATCGCCCACTCGAAGGTTTCGTTTACGCTATCACTCCATTTAATTTTACTGCGATCGCAGGAAATTTACCGGCAGCTCCGGCACTTATGGGTAACACCGTTGTTTGGAAACCAAGTGACAGTCAGGTGTATTCTGCTCAGGTAATTATGGAAGTTTTTGAAGAAGCAGGTGTTCCTGCAGGTGTGATCAATATGGTGATGGGAGATCCTGAAATGATCACCGACACGGTTTTAGCGAGCCCTGACTTCGCCGGGATTCACTTCACAGGTTCAACACACGTATTCAAAAATATCTGGGCCAAAATAGGTGCAAACATTCACAACTATAAAACGTATCCTCGTATTGTAGGTGAGACTGGTGGTAAAGACTTCATCCTTGCGCATCCAACTGCAAAACCTCAACAAGTGGCTACAGCTATTTCAAGAGGAGCGTTTGAATTTCAAGGGCAAAAATGTAGTGCTGCAAGCCGCGTTTATGTTGCCAAGTCGATCTGGTCTGAAGTAAAAGATGCTTTATTAAAAGACATCAAATCTTTCAAAATGGGTTCTCCGGAAGATATGAGCAACTTCATAACTGCTGTTATTCACGAAGGCTCTTTTGACAAACTGGCCAAATACATTGACCAAGCTAAAGAAGATAGCGAAGCAGAAATTATTGCCGGTGGAAATTACGATAAGTCAAAAGGGTATTTTGTAGAACCTACAGTTATCGTAACTACCGATCCTAAATATACCACGATGACTACAGAACTTTTTGGACCTGTGGTAACGATCTATGTATATGAAGATGCAGATTGGTCAAAGACTTTAGAACTTGTAGACGATTGCGAATATGCCTTAACTGGTGCCGTTCTAGCAGCCGATAGATATGCGATCACCGAAGCTACAGATGCGTTACAAAATGCAGCGGGTAACTTCTACATCAATGATAAACCTACAGGAGCTGTTGTTGGTCAACAACCCTTTGGTGGTGCTCGTGCATCTGGTACAAACGATAAAGCAGGAAGTGTGCTTAACCTATTGCGTTGGGCTTCTCCTCGCTTGATCAAGGAAACATTTGTAACTCCAGAAGACTACAGATATCCATTCTTAGGAGAATAAACGACCTCAGGAGATAACTCAATAAAGCTATCGTATTCAACGCGATAGCTTTATTTTTGATCAAACCCCAATGTTAACTAAACGTTACCTAAAGTTAACCTTAAGGTTAATTGAATTTGTTTTTTTAACTTTGTATAGAATCAAAAAGGAAGAACCATGACAACGACGGAGGATAGCAAGATGTATGTACTGAAAGTAAAATATTCGGTAATCGATGTGTCAAAAAAGAAAAGTAAAAGAAGAATTACGCGAAAAAAAGAGAAATTATATCTCGTGCGCGATCCTGAAAGTATCGACGATAAATTAAAAGAATTGGAAGATACATTACTTGAGATCGATCAAGAACAACGCGCCACGCTTATAGAACGCGCGCAGGAATTTCTAAGAAAATTTGGTACTCGATGCAACCGCACGTACCTCAATATGCTACGAACTTAAGATTAACCGCCTAAAGGCAAGCCTCGGGGTTTTAAACCCGTGGTGGTACCAATAAAAAATGCGACTCCATTTGAGTCGCATTTTTTATTTATGTTTAGTCTAGCCCTTATACTTCAACGGTAAATGCACCACCTTTTTGGTTTCAAAAAATTCTTCTTCAAAGTAGTCGTTTAGATCATAAATGGTTGCCGAAGTATAAAGCTTCAATTCTTCAGTTAAATCCCCACCTTTCAGATATAGAATTCCGTTTTTGAGTTCGTGTTCACTTTTCTTTGCAATTCTGCCTTTGATCCATCGCACAAAAGTTTCCATCTGAGCCACAGCCCTGCTTACAATAAAATCATATTGCCCATCAATATTCTCAACGCGATCGTTTGTGATCTTCACATTGCTCAACCCTAAGCCCGCTGAAACTTCTTCAACAACTTTGATCTTTTTACCGATACTATCTACCAGATGAAATTGCGTTTCAGGAAATAATATCGCCAATGGAATTCCAGGAAAACCACCTCCCGTTCCAACATCAAGAATAGAAGCTCCGGGATTGAATTTTTGCACTTTCGCTATTCCCAAAGAATGCAAAACATGACGCAAATAGATCTCATCAATGTCTTTACGAGAAACTACGTTGATCTTTAGATTCCAATCTTGATACAAATCGTTCAGTTTTTCAAACTGATTTAACTGAGTATCACTAAGATCTGAGAAATAATGCTTGATAAGCTCCATATTCGACTTTTATGGCAACAAAATTAGGATTTCGGGCGTTAAATTAAAGGATTTTCAGACCTTAAAACGATATAAATCTTATTTTTGAGGTCGCGTTAAAAAAGACTTAAAAAAAAATGCTTTTTTACGCTAAGCTTTAAATTATGGAGAATACAAAGACAATAAAATTTTCGAGAGTAGATTCGGCAAAATTCTTCCGAACCCTCAACAAGCGTGTAAACACGTACTTTAAAGAGAACAACGTAGAACGAACAGGAAACTGGAAATTGTACTTGAAAACAATTATTATGTTTTCGCTATTTCTGACGCCTTACTTCTTATTACTGAGCATCGACTTACCGGGCTGGGCACAATTGCTTCTTACGATCGTAATGGGTGTTGGTATGGCCGGCGTAGGTATGAATGTAATGCACGATGGTAACCATGGCTCATTCTCAAAGAAAAAATGGGTAAATAAAATTATGGGAAGTAGCATCTACATTCTTGCCGGGAACGTTTATAACTGGCAAGTACAACACAATGTGCTTCACCATACCTACACCAATATTCACGGTCACGATGAAGATCTTGAGGCGGGTCGTATTCTAAGATTTTCAAAACACGCAAAATGGTATAAGCATCACCGTTTTCAACATTTTTACTCAATCTTCTTATATGGTCTATTAACTTTTAACTGGGCGCTGACCACAGATTTCCTTCAAATGAAGCGTTATCTGAAACGTAAATTATCCTATGGAGAATTCCCAAATCCAAAATTGGAATGGACTAAACTCGTGATCACAAAACTCATCTATTTAAGCATCTGGATCATTCTACCATTACTTGTTTTAGATATTGCCTGGTGGAAGGTTTTATTAGGCTTTTTTGTGATGCATTATACTGCCGGAGTAATTCTAAGTGTGGTATTTCAATTGGCACACGTGATTGACGAAGCAGATATGCCGCTTCCTGATCAAACCGGAACGATGAAAAACACGTGGGCAATACATCAGTTATTTACCACAGTGAATTTTTCTACAAAAAATAAAGTTGTGAACTGGTTTACCGGCGGACTCAATCATCAGGTTGAGCACCATATTTTCCCGCATATCAGCCACATTCACTACACTAAGATTTCAAAAATCGTTAAAGAAACGGCTCAGGAGTTTAACCTACCCTATAATGAGTATAAAACGACGCGTAAAGCGATCATTGCTCATTTTAAATATTTAAAAGAGATGGGGATGCAACCCGCTCTTCAACCTGCTTAATTATTTACATTTTTTAAATGGATACACTTACCAACCAACTATCTGATAGAATTAATAATCTGGCTGCTTCGGCTACACTTGCTATGGCTGCAAAAGCGCGTGAGTTACGTGCTGAAGGAAAGGACATCATTGGCTTGAGCCTTGGTGAACCAGATTTTAACACACCAGATTTTATTAAAGATGCAGCGATACAAGCTGTAAACGACAACTACAATTCATACACACCGGTTGACGGTTATGTTGAGCTGAAAGATGCCATCATTACAAAATTTAAGCGCGATAACAATCTTACTTATGATCGCTCTCAAATTGTAGTTTCAACAGGAGCTAAGCAATCACTTTACAATGTTGCTCAAGTATGCTTGAACCCGGGAGACGAGGTGCTGCTACCTTGCCCGTATTGGGTAAGCTATTCAGACATAGTAAAACTTGCTGAAGGTGTACCCGTAGAAGTTGAAACTTCTTTGGATACCGATTTTAAAATGACTCCAGAACAGCTAGAGGCAGCAATCACACCAAAGACCAAAATGCTTTGGTACAGTTCGCCGTGTAATCCGAGTGGATCTATTTATAGCGAAGCTGAATTAAGAGCCCTTGCTGATGTGCTTCAAAAGCATCCTCAAATTGTAGTAGTAAGTGATGAGATCTATGAGCATATTAATTATGTAGGAGGTCACGCAAGTATGGCGCAGTTTGAAGATATGTACGACCGAGTGGTAACGGTAAATGGTGTTGCAAAAGCTTTTGCAATGACAGGATGGCGAATAGGTTACATAGGCGCTCCGGCATACATCGCGCGTGCGTGTAACAAAATTCAAGGACAGGTAACCAGCGGTGCAAACTGTATTGCTCAGCGCGCGGTAATCACAGCCCTAGAAGCTCCTGTGAGCAAAATTCAATATATGGTTGATGAGTTTAAAGAGCGTAGAAAATTAATTCTAGGTCTACTCAACGATATTGAAGGTTTTGAATGTAATGAACCTGAAGGCGCATTCTATGTTTTCCCTAATATCTCGCATTATTTCGGAAAAACACTCAACGGAACAACGATTAACAATGCTTCTGATTTTGCATTGTATATCTTAGAGCAAGCCAATGTAGCTACAGTTACCGGTGAAGCTTTTGGTAATCCTAACTGCATCCGTATTTCTTATGCAGCAAGTCAAGACCAAATTAAAGAAGCTTTAGCCCGAATTAAAAAAGCAGTTTCCTAAAAAAAAATTCAGCTTTATAACACAAAAAAAGCGACCCCATTGGGTCGCTTTTTACTTTTAAAATTATCTCTATTACATTTTAGGTAACAACACTGTATCTATTACGTGAATCACTCCATTTGATTGATATACATCTGCAATCGTAACCGTTGCTATATTTCCTGCTTGATCTTTAATTTTAACCATATCTCCATCAAGCATTCCCCATAACATTTGCCCGTTAACGGTAGTCCACTCTGCGGTTCCACCACCATCTTTTATATCTTGAATAATATCTGCTGCAGAATTTTTGCCCGCGATTACATGATACGTCAAAACACCTTGTAAAGCCTTTTTATTTTCAGGTTTTAAAAGAGATGCCACCGTCCCATCAGGAAGCTTTTCAAATGCAGCATTTGTAGGCGCCAATACTGTAAAAGGCCCTTCACTTTGCAAGGTTTCTACAAGAGCCGCAGCTTTTACCGCAGCTACTAAAGTCGTATGATCTTTTGAGTTTACGGCATTCTCAACAATATTTTTTGAAGGATACATTGCAGCACCACCCACCATTTTTGTTTCCTGTGCAAAAGTTGCGGTACCTGCGATCATAAAAAGACCTAAAGCTAAAACTGGTAATAAATTTCTCATTTTCATAGTGTAAAGTTTTTTAGTTACAATACACTTACGTGGAGAAACTCACCTGCGGTTTTTCAATTTTCAGGCTTTAAGAAAGTATTAACTATTAAGAAGGGATGGCTAATTTGGTCTTCAGATCCTCCATAATCATATCAGCGTGTACACGTGTATTTTCTATAAAGAGTTTACTCGTTTTAAGACCGCTATTAATTACGCCTGCGACATATACATTAGCAAGCGGAGTTTCTAAAGTCTCTTCGTCGTGTATAGGTCGCTTGTGATTTTCCTCATCTACCGGAATCCCAAGACGCTCAAACAAACTGAAATCTGGCGTATAACCTATCATCGCTAAAACGAAATCATTCTCCAGTTCCACCTCTCCTTCGGGAGTATTTAGGACCACGCTATGCGGTTTGATCTCTTTTACTGTAGTTTCAAAATACGCTTTGATCGAACCTTCTTTAATTCGGTTTTCGATGTTGGGTTTGATCCAATATTTGGTTTTAGGATAAATCTCATTACTGCGAATGGCCATCGTAACCTCTGCTCCTTTATAATAAGTTTCTAGAGCCACATCACAGGCAGAGTTTGCAGCGCCCACCACTAAGATCTTTTGATTTACGTAAGGATGCGGACTGTCATAGAAATGCTTCACCTTAGGTAAATCCTCTCCGGGAACATTCAGCATTCTTGCGGTATCGTAAAACCCTGTAGAAACAATTACTGCCGAAGTTTTAAATTCTTCCTTAGGGGTTTTGAGCACATATCCATCGCTGGTTTTCGTCATTGCCTCTACGGGCGTATAAAGCTGTACATTCAATTTCCAGCTGTCATAAACACGACGATAATATTCTAAAGCCTCTTTACGCGTAGGCTTATCATTATGCGCCACAAAAGGCACATCACCTATTTCGAGCAGATTTGAAGTAGAGAAAAAAGTCATTTGTTCAGGAAAATTATACAACGAATTAACCAGAACGCCTTTTTCTAAAATAATATAATTGAGTTTTGCTTTTGTGGCTGCGATTCCGCAAGCAAGACCTATGGGGCCGCCACCTATTATGATAAGATCGTAATTTTTCAAAACAATTATTTTTGGGTTGGTTGGGATTAGTCGAAAAATAAAAGCAACATAACTTCTAACTTCAACTAAATTTAAAGCTTAACAAAGTTAACCCTTACTAGCGATTACGCCAAAAGAACGGCGTTAACAGAATCAAAACAGTGAAGAGTTCAAGTCGGCCGATCAACATTAAAAATGCACACCACCACTTTCCTAAAATCGGCAGGGCATCAAAATTATTTACAGGACTTAAAATCCCAAAAGCAGGCCCCACATTACCCAATGATGAAGCTGCACCTCCCAAAGCTGTAGGAAAATCGAGTCCCATCGAAGCCAAACCACAGGCACCAATGATCCAAGCCAAAAGGTAAAGAATAAAGAAGGCCAGAATATTAAATACGATCTCTTTTTTAACCGCTTTACCGTTGTGACGTACCGGCAAAATGGCATTTGGATGCAGTGTACGTTTAAACTCGAGTACCCCATTTCTGATGATCATAAGATGGCGCACTACTTTAATTCCACCTGAAGTAGAACCTGCTGAGCCCCCTAAAAACATCAAACCAAAGAAAATAATTGTCGCAAACGGTGCCCACATCGTAAAATCTGCTGAAACAAAACCGGTGGTGGTAATTACAGAGATCACTTGAAACAATCCGTGGCGTATCGCGCTCTCATACTCTCCAAACACCATTGGATGATCTATTGAAGAAATTGATACATCAGCACGTAATATGATTATAAATACGACAAGCACTGTGAACCCCACAGTAAAGGCTGAATATAATTTAAACTCTTCATCCTTCCAGACATTGCGCAGCTTTCCTTTGAAGGCGAAATAACTCAGAATAAAGTTGGTTCCCGCCAAAAACATAAACAGAATGATAATATATTGAACCGCCGGATTATCATTCCAATAGGCAACACTCGCGTTTTTTGTACTAAAACCACCAGTAGAAAGCGTACTCATCGCGTGATTTATCGCATCTAAAAATGACATTCCTGCGATTTTTAGAAGTATGGTTTCAGCTACCGTATAGCCAAAATAAATGAGCCATAAACGCTTTGCGGTATCGGTAATTCTCGGGTGCAATTTATCGGCATTTGGGCCGGGTGCTTCGGCAGCAAAAAGTTGCATACCACCTATTCCCAGTAAAGGCAAAATGGCAATTGCCAAAACAATAATCCCCATCCCTCCTATCCAATGCGTAGTACTACGCCAGAACAAAACTCCGTCAGGTATTGCTTCAATATCATTTAAAATCGACGCACCCGTTGTGGTATACCCACTTATGGTTTCAAAAAAAGCATTGGTAAATGAAGGAATCGCGCCTGTAAACAAATAAGGCAAACAACCGCTCAATGACATGAAAATCCATCCAAAGGTAACAACGATATACCCTTCCCGTTTTTGAATTTCCTTTTTGTGATCTCGGGTAAAGAACATAAAAACCATCCCGAGAAAAATCGTTAACAAACCAGCAGAAATAATCCCCAAAGCCACCGAAACCTCATCATAGAAATAGCCTACAATTGCAGAAATAAACATAAAACCCCCGTTAAACAGAAGCAATACGCCCATTAAATGAAAAATGATCTTTAGATTGAGTCTGGGTCTGTTAGGCATAGAGTCTTAGATAAACATGCGTTCTACTTTGTTGATCGATCGTAACAGGCAACACACCACAATACGATCGCCTACTTCGATGCGATTTTCTCCAAGTGCAATAATACCCTTTCCGTCTCTAACAATACCTCCAATAGTCGCCGATCTAGGAAAATCTAAATCTTTAATGCGTTTACCTATAACTTTAGAATTAGGCTTAGCGCTAAATTCTAAAAGTTCAGCATTCATATTATTGAGTTTGGTCATTGCGACCACATCGCCTTTTCTTATGTATCTAAAAATATTATTGGCTGCAAGTAACTTTTTATTGATCAACGTATCGATACCAATACTGTGAGAAAGCTGAAAATAATCCATATTTTCGACTAAGGCGATGGTTTTTTTAACGCTTTTAGACTTCGCTACCAAACACGACATAATGTTGGTTTCACTGTTTCCGGTTACGGCGATAAAAGCGTCCATATCGTAGATATTTTCTTCCTCAAGAAGCTCTACGTTTCTTCCGTCCCCATTGATCACTAAAGTTTTAGGTAAATTTTCGGCAAGATCATAGGCTTTATCATTATCCTTCTCTACGAGCTTGACCTTAAAATTATGCGAGCAAAGATCACGGGCAGTCTT
Organism: Leeuwenhoekiella sp. CH_XMU1409-2; assembly: GCF_037029365.1. Lineage (NCBI taxonomy): Bacteria > Pseudomonadati > Bacteroidota > Flavobacteriia > Flavobacteriales > Flavobacteriaceae > Leeuwenhoekiella > Leeuwenhoekiella sp. CH_XMU1409-2. Next base: position 72,327 of record NZ_JAYMEI010000014.1, read on the forward strand.
GTATCCTATTTTACTTCCACCTAAGATCATTACATTTTTAATCTCCTGCTTCATCTTACCGGTAAGCTTATAGAGCTCATCTACACCTTCTTTTACCGTCATAAAATACACCTGATCCCCTTCTTTAAAAATGGTATCACCTCGCGGAATTAACGTATACTGCGTGCCTTCACGCTGAATTGCAATAGGCATAAAATGCAACGTAGGAAAAATGCGCGCTGCCTCTTTTACACTTTTACCCACAAAAGAAGCGGTTCTGCTCAAGGAAGTTCCTACCATTGTAAGCGCTCCGTTCTCAAACTCGTAACTGTCGTTAAATGCCGACTGATTGAGCAGCAATTCTATCTCTGAAGCTGCAAGACTTTCTGGCGAGATCAATTCATCGATACCAAATTTCTTAAAACCGGCTACCTCCTGATTCTCTATAAACTCTGTATTTGAAATACGTGCGATGGTGCGATTTGCTCCCATCTGTTTTGCAAGCACACACACTGTAATGTTGGTGGTTTCACTAGAGGTAACTGCAATTATAAGATCTGTCGTATCTATACGCGCTTCTTTTAAAACTGCAATCGAGGTTGAATCTCCACGTATGGTTCGTATATCAAGATGTGTATCGGCGTACGCAATACTATCTTTATCAACATCTATAAGTGTGATATCTTGTGATTCAAAAGAGAGAAGTTTGGCTAAATGAAAGCCTACCTCCCCGGCACCTGCAATTACAATCTTCATAGTCAATTTTAAAGTAAACTACCTTGGGGCAAGTCCGCAAGGCATTTGGTTTGTAGGCCGCAACACGAATCTTCGAGTTCCTGCGGCGCTCACTTTGTGAGCAAAACCTTGCAAAGATAGGAGAATTAATAGAGATAACTTTAATTATAACAGCCTTCTAAAAGAGCAGGCCTCATCGACTAACAAATACTATATTTGCCACTAAAATTAAAATATGAGCGGCAACGTTAATCCGTATAAAGATTCAGACCAGTCAAAGCGCGAACAAGTAGAGCGCATGTTTGATACTATTTCTAAAGAATACGACGGACTCAACCGTGTGATTTCTTTTGGAATTGATGTAAAATGGCGTAAGAAAGTGGTAAACAAAGTAGCTGCCACACAACCTAAGCGTATTCTGGACGTCGCAACAGGAACCGGTGATCTTGCTATCAATCTCGCTAAAACCGAGGCCGAAGAAATTATAGGTCTTGACATTTCTGCAGGAATGCTTAACGTAGGAAAAGAAAAAGTTGCTGCAAAAAATCTAGATGATCGTATCAAAATGGTTCAAGGAGATTCTGAAAACCTTCCGTTTGAAGATGATTATTTTGACGCCATCACCGTTGCCTTTGGAATTCGTAATTTTGAAACCTTAGAGAAAGGTCTGGCTGAAATCCTACGCGTTCTTAAACCCGGCGGAATTTTTGTAATCCTGGAAACTTCGGTACCTACTAAGTTCCCGTTTAAACAAGGCTACGGATTGTACACCAAAACCTTACTCCCATTGATTGGTCGGGTATTTTCAAAAGATCGCGATGCTTATGCGTATTTAAGTGAAAGCGCTTCTGTTTTTCCCTATGGTGAAAAGCTCAACAATATTTTGAGAAAAACAGGGTTTACTCATGTTGAAGCCAACCCACAAACAATGGGCGTGGCCACAATTTATTTGGCATCAAAGTAATTCTATGCACAAACTACCGGTTTTTGTCTTTTTATTAATACTCACAGCATCAACAGCGCAAGCGCAATTTTTGACTCGGGAGCGCATTCTTAATGATGAGAATTTTGACAAAAAACCATGGAGTTGGGGATACTATTTTGGCATCAATCGGTACGACTTCAATTTTGATTATAAAGAAGCTAGGCCTGATATTTTTGTTGAGCAAAACTACGGTTTCAATGTAGGACTGCTTGGGAACAAACGTATTAATGAATTTTTAGATTTACGCCTGGAACCCGGTTTGGTTTACAATGCACGAACACTGTTTTATCTTGATATTCCGGGAGAAGAAAATGATAGAATTCGCGAACTCAATTCGACCTATATACACTTCCCTTTATTATTAAAATTTTCAACCAAGCGACTTAATAACTTCAAACCATTTGTTGTGGGCGGTTTTAGTTACTCGCACAACTTATCGAGTAATGAGAAAAATCCCGATGACAACAGTTCGGGACAATTTAGAATGACCAACAATACCTTTTACTATGAGGTAGGATTTGGTATTGACTTATATTTACCTTATTTCAAATTTTCACCAAGTATACGCGGTGTTTTTGCATTGACAGATGAACTGGTTAGGGATGAAAACCCAAACAGTTTATACACTTCAAATATTGAAACCATGCAATCTCGCGGTATATTTTTAAACTTTACCTTTCAATAATGTGGGAAGCAGATTTATATAGAGAAAAACACGGCTTTGTCTTTAACTACGGGAAAGACCTCATTAGTATGCTTAATCCGCAAAAAGACGAACGCATACTTGATCTGGGTTGTGGTACTGGTGAACTCACTGCTGCTATTGCCGAAAGCGGAGCGCAACTTGTAGGTATTGATGCTTCTCAAGAGATGATTGATGCAGCAAAAGCGCAGTTTAAAAACATTGAATTTATAACCGCTCGCGGAGAAAGTTTTATAGATCAAGAACGCTACGATGCGATATTTAGTAATGCAACCCTGCATTGGATTTTAAACCCTGAAGCAGCAATCTCTGCGATGTACAGCAATCTAAAAATCGGCGGAAGATTACTTTTAGAAATGGGAGGCGCAGGAAATATCGACACCATTATCAAAGCTTTGAGTAGAGTTTTAGAAGAAAAAGGTTATTTTAAGCAATCCAGAACGATCAATTGGTACTTTCCTAAATTGGGAACCTACTGCTATTTTCTTGAAAAATCGGGCTTTCAGGTAACTTTTGCGCATTTATACGAGCGCCCTACTAAATTGAAAGATCCTGAAACAGGCATTATCGATTGGCTCAAAATGTTTGCTAAACACTACTTCACAGACATTCCTGAGCATGAGGCAGACGCTATTAGAAAAGAAGTTCAGGAAAATGTGCATGAGGCGCTATTTCAAGACGGTCATTATTATGCAGACTACAAGCGCTTACGTATTTGCGCGATCAAATAAATTTTCCTGAGGTAAGTCTCAGAACATTTAATATCGACGATCGAGAAAATCTAACCGCGTTTAAATTCGCTTACTAAAATAGCTCCGGCAATGGCTACATTAAGGCTTTCGGTAGTGCTTGAACCAAATTGGGGTATGCTTATTTTTTGCTGAATTTTTTCTGAAACTGCCGCCGAAACTCCATTAGCCTCGTTACCTAAAACCAAAATCGCTTCCTCTGGCAATTGGGAGCGGTAAACATTTTCTCCATCCATAAACGCGCCGTAAACCGGAAGCTTTTGTTTTGACAAATAAGTTTCTAAATCGGTATACACAAGGTTTACACGTGTTAATGATCCCATCGTCGCTTGCACCACTTTAGGATTAAAACAATCTACCGTCTGTTCAGAACAAATAAGATGCTCAATACCATACCAGTCGCAAAGCCTTATCAAAGTACCTAAGTTTCCCGGGTCACGCACCTCATCAAGTACCAACTGAAAGCCCGATTTTATTTCTAAACGCTGTTTTGGGATTTCAAAAAGCGCCAAAGCCTTTTGTGGTGTTTTTAAAAACGATATTTTTTTGAGTTCTGCAGGTGAAACCTCAGTTGTATCCTGATCTTCAAAAACACCTTCAAGCGCATAAAGACTGTGTAATACGTAGCTCGAATCTAGAAATTCGCGTATTCCTTTAATTCCCTCTACAACAAACAAAGCGTTTTGCTGTCGGTACTTTTTTTGAGCCAGACTCGTTATTAATTTTATTTGGCTTTTGCTAACCACGTCTAATGTGTATTTTTGAAGTTATTTTTATAAAAAAGCCCTTGCAAAAACTTTCCGCAAAAATAGGATTAATTATCATACTACTGTCTACCCTGGCAGCTTGTGATGCGGTAAAGCGAGTACCCGAAGGCCGACTTTTATTAACCGAAAATGAAATCGTAGTCAATGGCGAAGTAAATACAGAATACAACATCAACAATATTCCTTATTTACAGCCCAACAGCAAAGTGCCTTTGCTGGGCACACCTACGCGGTTATACATTTACAATTGGGCGCGACCCAATCTAGATTCCATTCTTCAAGCCAAACTTAATGACAATAATCAACGTACTTTAAATTTTTGGACAAGCATTCTATCTCGCAAACAACTTGACCAATACATAAAATTTAAATTGGGGTTTAATGAAGTGCTGCGCGATTTTGGAGAAGAACCTGCCATAATTACTGAGAATCTCACGAAGCGCTCAGCAGAACGACTCACAGAATACTACAACAGTAAAGGATGGTTTAATGCCGAAACAACCTATACGATAGAAAAAGACAGCGCCAACAAACGCGGAAAAATAGTTTATGCAGTTGACACTAAGAGACCCTATATCATTGATTCTGTAAAAACATTTATCAAATCCCCAGCAGCAGATTCAATCTATCAAGCACACAAAGAAAACGCGTTTATAAAAAACGGAGCACAATATGAACTGCTAGACATCAATGCAGAAACCAGCCGTATTACCGAATTGATGCGTAATAACGGTTTGTTTCATTTTGATCAGGAGTTCATCAGTTTTGTAGGCGATTCGGTTAATACCAATCATCGGGTAAATTTAGAGCTAAACATCAGAAACCGCGAAATACGCGGGCGTGATTCGGTTTATGAACTCCCTCTACAAGTGCATAAAATAAGCAAGGTAAAAGTCACTACAGATTATGGTTATTCCCTGCGCAACGATACCTTTACAGACAGTTTAGAACGTGATGATCATTATCTATATGCTTATGATAAGATCAGATACAAACCCAAACGTCTTATAGACGCTATTTTTATTGAGCCGGGCGAAACGTATAGCGATGAGTCCCGCAATCAAACATTAATACGCCTGAGTCAACTAGGAACTTTTAGATATCCTGACCTTCGGTTTTCTGAAGATCCCGATGATCCCGACGGAACTGATCTTGTTGCAAATATTCTGCTTACGCCCCTGCCTAAATTCAATTTGAGAGCAGATTTTGATGTTTCTACCTCAAATATTCAAACCTTCGGGATAGCAGGTGGAGGTTCTTTACGCATACGTAACGTTCTTGGCGGAATGGAAACCTTGCAAATTTCTGGACGGGCGAGTATAGGTGATTCCAGGACTGCTGCGGGCAGTAACAGCCCAGAGCTTTTTGATATTACTGAAATTGGCGCAGATATCAGCTTAACAATTCCGCGTATCTTTTTTCCTATTCGCACCGGTTTTATCGCTCCAGAAATGTCCCCTTCTACAAGTTTTACTACCGGTATAGGAATTCAACAAAACATAGGTCTTGACAAGCAAAACATCACCGGCGGCATCAATTACAAATGGACACCTTCAGCAAATTTAAATTACCGTTTTGACCTTTTTGACATTCAATATATTCGGAATCTAAACATCCCTAATTATTTCAATGTCTATGAGAATTCGTACGATGAGTTGAACGCTATCGCTTTAAACTATCCGGCTCAAGCGGGTTCTTATTATAATGATGCGGGCAACCTCTCGATACCTGATGGCGCACTTGGATTTATTAATGAAGTACAAAACCGAACAATTGGCGTCACCACAACCGAGTTTAATGATGTCGTGAATATTGAAGAACGCCGTCAAAGATTGACTGAAGATAACCTGATACTCGCCTCGAGTTTTACCTATTATAAAAATACCCGAGACAATCTTTTTGATGATGAATTCACCAGTTTTAGAGCCAAGCTCGAAGTTGCAGGAAACACCCTGAGTGCGATAAGTAATTTGATCGGACTTGAAGAGAATGAGAACGGTTCGTCAAGAATTCTAGGGGTAACATTTTCTCAATATGTAAAAACCGAATTGGATTTTATAAAGCATTGGGATTTTGGCAGTGATAATATTCTTGCTTTTAGAGCCTACGGCGGAATCGCGATCCCATACGGAAACTCCAATAGTATTCCATTCATACGCAGTTTCTTTGGTGGTGGCTCTAACGATAACCGCGCTTGGCAGGCCTATAGATTAGGACCTGGTAGCACAGACAGCCCAAACGACTTTAACGAAGCAAACATGAAGCTTGCTTTTAATTTAGAACAGCGCTTTACCTTTCTGGGCGATTTAAAGGGTGCCATTTTTACAGATGTTGGAAATATCTGGAATGCTCTAGATAATGTAGAAGACCCACAAGCTACCTTTACAGGCTTCCAAAGTTTAGAGGATATTGCGGTAGGAACCGGTTTTGGTCTACGCTATGATTTTAGCTTTTTTGTATTGCGGTTTGATGTAGGTTTTAAAACCTATGATCCTGCTTTACCCAATGGCGAACGCTGGTTTAAAAACACAAATTTTGCCAATGCCGTCTACAATGTGGGTATTAACTATCCTTTCTAATCAAATAAGCTGGTTAAACCCCAATTATTTATTAATTTTATGCCCTTTAACTAAGTAAACAACAACCTATGAGTCATAGTATCAAACCTGGAGTTGCTACCGGAAAAGAAGTTCAGGCTATTTTTAAACATGCAAAAGAAAACGGTTATGCCCTACCGGCAGTAAACGTTATTGGTTCTAACACTATTAATGGTGTTTTAGAGACCGCTGCAAAATTAAATGCGCCTGTTATTCTTCAATTTTCTAACGGAGGAGCCCAGTTTAATGCAGGAAAAGGATATTCTAATGACAATCAACAAGCAGCAGTTGCAGGAGCAATTGCAGGAGCAAAACACGTTCATGAATTAGCAAAGCGCTATGGTGCAACTGTAATCTTACATACAGACCACTGTGCTAAAAAACTTTTACCTTGGATTGACGGACTTCTAGACGCTTCAGAAGAATATTATAAAGAACACGGTCATTCTCTTTTCAGCTCTCATATGATCGATTTGAGTGAAGAACCAATCGAAGAGAACATTGAGCTTTGTAAAAAGTATCTTGAGCGTATGAGTAAAATGGAAATGACTCTTGAGATCGAACTTGGTATCACCGGTGGTGAAGAAGATGGTGTAGACAACTCTGATGTTGACGTTTCTAAACTATATACACAGCCAGAAGAAGTTGCTTATGCATATGAAGAGTTGAGCAAAGTAAGCGACCAGTTCACTATCGCTGCGGCTTTTGGTAACGTTCACGGGGTTTACAAACCTGGTAACGTAAAATTGACTCCAAAAATTCTTAAGAACTCTCAGGAATATATCACAGAAAAATATGGTGTTGAAGAAAATCATATCGACTTCGTATTCCACGGAGGAAGTGGTTCTACTGTAGAAGAGATTCGTGAAGGTATTAGCTACGGTGTTATCAAAATGAACATCGACACCGATTTACAGTGGGCCTTTACTGAAGGAATTCGTGAATATTTTGATGCAAATGCAGACTATCTTCAAACACAAATAGGTAACCCAACCGGAGAAGATAGCCCAAATAAGAAGTTTTACGACCCACGCGTTTGGTTACGTAAAGGTGAAGAATCTTTTGTTGCGCGATTAGAAAAAGCGTTTGAAGATTTGAATAACGTAAATACTTTGTAATTTCGCATCCGCGAAAAAGAAATTTTAAAACCTCAGGATTTATATTCTGAGGTTTTTCAACCTTTAAAAACAGCCTCTTAATTTTACGAGGCAACCCCTAAAGCTTAAAAACTAAAAAGCACAAATTATGGCTTGGTTTAAACGGAAAGAAAAAGGAATACAAACTGCTACCGAAAATAAAAAAGATGTACCTAAAGGACTTTGGTACAAATCTCCTACCGGTAAAATTATTGACGCAGAAGAGCTTGCAAAAAACTTTTATGTAAGCCCGGAAGATGATTACCACGTAAGAATTGGTAGTAATGAATATTTCTCAATACTTTTTGACGATAATAAATACAAAGAGTTAGATAAAAACCTCACTTCTAAAGATCCTTTAAATTTTGAAGACACCAAGAAGTATGTTGATCGTTTAAAAGATGCCGAGTCAAAAACAGGCTTAAAAGACGCTGTACGTACTGCTGTAGGTAAGAGTATGGGTAAAGACCTTGTTGTTGCCGCAATGGATTTTAAATTCATCGGTGGTTCTATGGGTTCTGTAGTAGGTGAGAAAATCGCGCGTGCCGCAGATTACTCGCTTAAACACAACGTACCACTAGTAATTATATCAAAGTCTGGTGGTGCACGTATGATGGAAGCTGCACTATCCTTGATGCAATTGGCAAAAACTTCTGCTAAATTGGCGCAACTTGCCGAAGCAAAAATTCCATATATCTCATTATGCACAGATCCTACAACCGGTGGAACAACAGCTTCATTTGCAATGTTAGGAGATATTAATATTTCTGAGCCTGGAGCTTTAATTGGTTTTGCAGGACCACGTGTAGTTCGCGATACAACCGGTCAAGAATTGCCAGAAGATTTTCAAACTGCAGAGTTCTTAAAAGAGCACGGATTCTTAGATTTCATCTCACACCGTAAAGAACTTAAAAAGAACATCAATCTTTATATAGACTTGATTCTTAATCAGGCAATTCGCAATTAAAAAAAGTTAGGTTAAGATTGATAAATTAATTGTATCTTTGCCGGCTCAACGAGATAGCCTCGTTGAATACATAAAAACTATTTAAATAATATTGGCATGTATCTTACTCAAGAAAAGAAAGATGAAATTTTCAGCAAGTTCGGTAAAGACAAAAACGATACCGGATCTGCGGAAGGACAGATTGCGTTGTTTACACATCGCATCAACCACTTAACGGGACACTTGAAAAAGAACCGCAAAGACTTTAACACAGAGCGTTCTCTAGTAAAATTAGTTGGTAAGCGTAGAGCATTACTTGACTATTTAACTAAGAAAGATATCAATAGATATCGTGCTATCGTTAAAGAATTAGGTTTAAGAAAATAATTCTTATTTATAAAAGGGGCTGTTTTTCAGTCCCTTTTATTTTTAAAATCTGTTTGTTTCAGACTAACATTTGAAGCTTCAGTAAAAATAAAAACCATATTTTTGGTTAAGTCCCGAAAGGGCAAAGAAAGCTATCCTTAGGTTTTTCATTGGTCAAACACTACACACAACAACACAACGACCTTGCCGCTAACCTTTTTGGTTTGCAGCTTATGTTTAACAGTATCCTCGATGTAGGATACAGATGAAAAATCAAAATATGATTCCAAAGACTTTCAAAGAGGTCATTGACCTTGGTGATGGTAGAGAGATCTCTATCGAAACCGGAAAATTAGCAAAACAGGCACATGGTTCTGTTGTTGTTCAATCCGGTAAATGTATGTTGCTTTGTACCGTAGTTTCAAACTACAAGCAAAGTGATGTTGATTTTCTTCCGTTAACGGTAGATTATCGTGAAAAATTTGCTGCTGCCGGCCGCTATCCTGGTGGTTTCTTCAAAAGAGAAGCACGTCCAAGTGATGGTGAAGTATTAACGATGCGTCTTGTAGACCGTGTACTTCGCCCATTGTTCCCAAAAGATTATCACGCAGAAACACAAGTTATGATTCAGTTGATGTCTCATGATGACGAAGTGATGCCTGATGCTATGGCGGGTCTTGCAGCTTCTGCAGCGATTCAACTTTCAGATTTCCCATTTGAATGTGCGATTTCTGAAGTACGTGTAGGTCGTGTAAACGGTGAATTTATCATCAACCCTTCTCGCGCACAGTTAGCAGAATCTGACATCGATATGGTTATTGGTGCTTCGGCTGACTCTGTAATGATGGTTGAAGGTGAGATGGACGAAATTTCTGAAGAAGAAATGACCGAAGCCATCAAAGCTGCTCACGAGGCTATTAAAGTTCAGTGTGAGGCTCAAATTCGTCTTGCGGAAGCTTTTGGTAAAAAACCAACCCGTGAGTACGAACCAGAAGTTGAAGACGCAGAACTTGAGAAAAAAGTTTACGATTTAACGTATGACAAAGTGTATGAAGTAGCCAAAGCTGGTTCTTCTAAACACGAGCGAAGCACTGCTTTTGACGCCATTAAAGAAGAAGTAAAAGGAACCTTCTCAGAAGAAGACCTGGAAGCGTTTGGAGATTTGATCTCTAAATATTTCTACAAGGCTGAAAAGGCTGCGGTACGCGATCTTACCTTAAATGAAGGTTTACGTCTTGATGGTCGTAAGACTACTGAGATTCGCCCAATTTGGTGTGAGACTGATTATTTACCATCAGTACACGGATCTTCGATCTTTACACGTGGGGAAACTCAGGCGCTTGCTACTGTAACTTTAGGTACTTCGAGAGAGGCTAATCAAATTGATATGCCATCTTACGAAGGTGAAGAAACATTCTATTTACACTACAACTTCCCTCCTTTCTCAACCGGTGAAGCGCGTCCTATTCGTGGAACGTCTCGTCGTGAGGTAGGTCACGGTAACTTAGCACAACGTGCGCTTAAAGGGATGATCCCAGCAGATTGCCCGTATACCGTACGTGTTGTTTCTGAGATTTTAGAATCTAACGGTTCTTCTTCAATGGCAACTGTTTGTGCAGGTACCATGGCGATTATGGATGCCGGTGTAAAACTTAAGAAACCAGTTTCTGGTATCGCAATGGGTCTTATCACTGATGTTGAAACTGGTAAATACGCTGTACTTTCTGATATTCTTGGAGATGAAGATCACTTAGGTGATATGGACTTTAAAGTAACAGGTACTGCTGACGGTATCACTGCTTGCCAGATGGACATTAAGGTAAAAGGTCTTTCTTATGAGATTCTTGTAAAAGCACTTCACCAAGCACGTGACGGACGTTTACACATCTTAAATCACCTTACCGATACTATTTCAGAACCTCGTGAGGATGTTAAAGATTACGCTCCTAAAATGGTTACTACACGCATTGCTAATGAATACATTGGTGCGCTTATAGGACCTGGCGGAAAAGTAATTCAAGAACTTCAGAAAGAAACTGGAACTACGATTGTAATCAATGAAGATCCAGTAACCGAAGAAGGAATAGTTGAAATTCTAGGTACAGGAACTGAAGGTATCAACGCAGTTCTTGCTAAAATAGATTCAATCACTTTTAAACCAAAAGTTGGTGAATCTTATAAAGTGAAAGTGATCAAGATGCTTGACTTTGGTGCTGTCGTAGAATATCTTGCTGCTCCGGGTAATGAAGTACTTCTTCACGTATCTGAGCTTGCTTGGGAACGTACTGAGAATGTAAGCGACGTGGTTAATATGGGAGATGAATTTGAAGTAAAATACTTCGGAATCGATTCTCGTACACGCAAGGAAAAAGTTTCTCGTAAAGCACTTCTGCCAAAACCTGAAGGTTACAAAGAACGTGCTCCTAGAAATAATGACAACAAAGACCGTGGATCTCGCGACAATAGAGGCCGCGATAACAGAAATAAAGATCGCAAAAGAGATTAATTTCTGATAGATTTTATTGAAAAAGGGAGCTAAATGCTCCCTTTTTTATGTTTTTTGAGTCAAATCGCTGAAAATTAAAATTCCTGCTTAATTCAATTTATTTCCTTTAAAAATATTTTTTGATTCATAATATTTGGATATTACCTACTACAACTGACATAAAACTGACAGATGTACAGCATTTGGCAGAAAAACTGCCAAAAAGGAACTGCGAAATCCGCAATGCTTTTTTAACATTTAGTTAGCAAACCTTTCTTAAGCTTCATAGGGTGTACGCTAACAGGCTTTTTCCTATCAATATTCTAGGATACTTCCTCATTTTCCGAGTCTCGCATGATACTTGCACTAAATAGGGCGAACTAATTAATTAAAAACTATTTAATGAAAGTATTAGTATTAGGTGCTGGCAATATGGGACTTACCTATGCCGAAGGAATGGCAAACTCCCCATTTTTAAATAAGCGCAAGCTTATGATCTTTGATGTCTCACCTCAAAAAACAGAAGCTTTATCAACTATGGCGCAGTTTGATGCTTATGACAGCATTGAAGAATGTGTGCCACAAGCTGATGTTATTTTTATTGCGGTAAAACCGTACCACAGTCAATCTTTATTTGACAGTATTAAACCCTACATAAACCAAGATCAACTCTTTGTATCATTAATGGCGGGTGTAACTATAAATACCATTCAAGCAGGGTTAGGAGTAAAAAAAGTTATACGTACTATGCCTAATTTACCTGCCAAAGTAGGTAAAGGAGTGACTTCTTTTACAGAATCTAAAGAGGTTAGTAGAGTGGAATTATTGACTGTTAGAAGTCTTTTAGATACTACTGGTGAGTCAATACACGTAGAAACAGAGCAATTTATTGATGCTTCTACTGGTATTTCTGGTAGTGGTCCTGCATATGTGTTTTATTTTATGCAGTCTATGTTAGAAGCAGCATTAAAAATGGGCTTCTCTCCAAACGATTCAAAAGTATTGGTATCACAAACCTTTGAAGGCGCTGTAAAACTATTTAATGAATCTAATCTTACGCCTGAAAAGTGGATGGATCGCGTTGCTTCAAAAGGTGGTACGACGCGTGCAGCACTAGATTCAATGGAAGATAATAACGTTAAAGAATTAATTAAAGAAGCTGCATATGCAGCATTTGACCGTGCAACAGAACTCGGTAAAGAAAAATAAAACTATGAGCACAAAACGTGTAGTTATAAAAGTTGGAACTAATGTAATGACCAATAGAAACAACAGAATTGTTGGGCCTGTTCTTCATGAGCTTGTGAGACAAATCGCAGAGCTTTATGAAAAAGGTTACCAGCCTGTTTTAGTTTCTTCAGGTTCTGCAATTGCAGGTAAAGAAGTCCTAGGAGAATGCAATTATGAAGATGCTTCTACCCGTAGACAAATATTCTCTTCAGTTGGGCAACCTCGTATGATGCGTCACTATTATACGCTATTTAATAGCTTCGGTATGCATTGCGCTCAATTACTTGCTACTAAGCGTGATTTTGCGCCAGGGAAGCACCGCGAGAATATGATTAATTGCTATGAAGGTCTTTTGTCTGAAGGTATTATTCCTATCGCAAATGAGGATGATGCGGTTTCATTAACCATGTCAATGTTTACTGATAATGATGAGCTCGCAAGTCTAGTAGCCGAATTAATTAATGCAGATGCATTGATTTTACTTACAGATACTGATGGTTTATACACAGGGCATCCTGATGATGATGAATCAGAAAAATTGACGGAAGTACACCCTGAGCAGAAAGTAGAACAATACGTTCAAGAAAATAATAAAGCTGAAGGTGAAGGACGAGGAGGAATGAAGTCTAAGCTTAAAATCGCTAAAGAAACTGCTCGCAAAGACATCACTTGCTTTATTGCTAATGGTAAAAAACCTAATGTGATTGTCGACCTTCTGGAAGGCAAAGAAATTGGTACTAAGTTTCAAGCTTAAGTTTGAAATAGATTAGTTCATTCAATTCAAATTAATAAAAGAAAAAAAGTAAAATGCAATTACTCAATTCAGATATAAAAAATAAAGTTCTTGATTCAATGATGAATATTATTGAGTCTAGAAAAAGCGAAATTTTAGAAGCGAATAAAAAAGACTTAGAAGCTTTTAATCGTGACGATCAAGCCCTTTACGACCGTTTGGTTGTAAACGATGCAAAAATTGCCGGAATGATTCAGGCGATTAAAGAAGTACGCGATCAAGAAGATCCTGTAAGTCAAGAAATTTCAAATACAACACTTGATAGCGGTTTAAAAATCATCAATAAGACGGCTCCATTTGGAACCATTATGATCATTTATGAATCGCGTCCTGATGTGACTATTGAAGCTGCAGTTCTAGCTTTTAAAGCAAACAATAAAATTTTGCTTAAAGGTGGTAAAGAGGCGCATCATAGTAATGTGGTTCTTGTAGACTGCTGGAAGCAAGCTTTACGCGAGAATGACCTTGATGAGTCTTGGATCACTATGTTACAAATGAATCGTGAAGAAACTCAGGCGTTCTTAAAGAATCCTGATCAACCTTTAGATTTGATTGTTCCCCGTGGTGGTGAGCGCTTGATAGGCTTTGTAAAAGAGCACGCCAAATGTGCTGTTTTGGTAAGTGGTAGAGGAAATAACTTTTTATATGTACATCCAAAGGCAGATTGGGCCAAAACCATTGAAGTAATCATCAATGCTAAAACCGATAAAATATCTGGATGTAACGCGCTAGATAAAGTATTGGTAGACAAGAAAATTGCTGATTATGAAGCTAAGATTCAAGAATTAGATCAAATTCTTAAAGCCAAAGGTGTCGAGGTATTAGCAGACGAAGCTTCAAAAGAAGTTCTTAGCGATAATACCGTGATTCCTAATGAAGATACGTGGTATGAAGAATTTTTAGCAATGAAAATCGTACTTGGTGCAGTAGACAGCATGGATGAAGCGATGAAGAAAATCAACACCTACAGTGGAGGACACTCAAGCGCTATTATGACTACAGATCAAGAAGCTGCTACAACCTTTATGGAAAACATAGATACTGCTGCAGTTTACCATAATGCATCAACACGTTTCACCGATGGTGGACAAATGGGCGTTGGTGCCGAGTTAGCAATTAGTACCGATAAATTACACCATAGAGGACCTTTAGGTCTTAAACAATTGGTGACCAATAAATATTATGTATTCGGTGATGGGCATGTAAGAGTCTAAAAGACTGATTTACAAACAAAAAAAAGAGGAACTTTTTAAACTAAAAGTTCCTCTTTTTTTTGTTTTTTGTAGAAATTGGATACAATTAATAGATATCTCTTAAATCTTTAAAAATCAAAGTTTTCCTACAAATATAAACATATATGATTCGTATAAAATCATTATTTTAGCATTTAAACGAAATTAGCTATTCGTTTAAAGCATAACACACCCAATGAGCTCATTTATAGATCGTCTTTTTACGCATAGGGCTAGCAGAATAAATCAGAGTCCATCTGACACTGATCCGATTAAAAATTTCTTTGATTATTTGATTGGTCAAGGAACACCTGGAGCGCGCCTTAAGCTTATTGAATCTAAGCTTGAAAACTTTGAATTTCCAGAGGATCAGTACCTCGCTGAAATTTGTGTTGCAAGTTTTTATTTAGATCTTGAATATTATTTACTTCATCACGACTCGCGATACATCAGCACAGAACAAAAGCTTAGACAAGAAATTAAGCTCAATTTTCCTTCGATTACAAATTCTGATGCGTTTGCTCCACTTTACGTAAGTGGTAAAAATCAAGAAGTAATCTTTGCGCAGTTTTTTCTTATAATCCTTCTGAAAAAGTTTAAAGATGAAGACCCTGAGCTTACTAATACTATTTCTTGGCTCAATGCACTTACAAAGGCATTCAAAGCTCCTGTTTCAGATGATATTGTTAAACAAATCAACACCTTTAGAAGAATTAAGGATGATGCGCTGAGAATCAATCAGGAGTTTGGAGAGTTATTTGGGCAAGATTTTGTCGACTCGGCCTTTTCTGGAACTAAAGAAGAGTTCTTGAGCTTTTATGAAAAAATACCTGCCGTCGTTTCAATTAATGACATTATTCCGCAGCTATTTACTTCCTTACTTCATGAGTCTCCTCAAAAAAACTTCTTCAACACTCCGTTAGAACCCACTGAAGTAAACGAGGAAAAGGTTGATTCTGCCAACGTGCCTAAAACAACTCACGTAGATGTTTTAGAGAATTTGCTCGATGGCTACATTCTTTTTGATGCACAGGGCACGATTAAAGATTGTAACACACTCAGCACAAACATTTTTAGCCTTTCTAAAAAAGAATTAAAAGGAAGCTCTATTTACACACTGCTTCCGAAAGATGTAACCAATGCTTTAAAAAGTGACATCAGTTCGTTGCATCAAAATAAACTGCCCAAATTACTGGGCAACCGTAAAGAAGTTGATCTTAAAAACAAAAAAGGAAGTATTGAACCTTATGAAATAAGTTTCAGCAACAACTATTCTGAGCCGGTTGAAACCTTCAGTATTTTTATACGCGATATCACGCAACGCAACGATACTTTACGTGCAAAAGCAAGTGCAGAGCGCGCCGCTGAAGCAAAGTCTACCTTTTTATCCAATATGAGTCACGAAATACGAACTCCTCTAAACGTGATTCTTGGACTGTCTGAATTACTCATAAAAAATGGTTTAGACGATAAAAAGCTGCTGGAGAAAAATCTTGAAGGAATCTCTTTTTCAGCAAAGAATTTGCTTTCTATAGTTGACGATATTCTTGACTTTTCAAAAATTGAAGCCGGAAAACTCTCTTTACAAGCGCTGGATTTCAACTTAAAAGAAGTCTTATCTAATCTCACAAATACGTTTGAAATTAAAGCACGTGAGAAGGGGCTTCAGCTTATTACCACAATAGATGAGCGCATCCCTGACATTATTGTTGGTGACCAATATCGCCTCAATCAGATCATTACTAATTTAATTGGCAACGCCATTAAATTTACCAAACAAGGTAAAATAAACTTGGAGCTTCAATTGATCGAAGAAACGACAGATGAGGTCACAATCAACTTTATTGTTACCGACACCGGAATTGGGATTCCCAAAAATCAATTGCCTTATATCTTTAAGAGTTTTTATCAGGTAGATGAGCCTGAACACGCCAAAATTAATGGAACCGGCCTGGGGCTTTCTATTACTCACGAGTTGATCAATCTGCAAGGAGGTTCGTTATTTGTAGAAAGCGAACCCGGCAAAGGTTCAAGCTTTTATTTTAAGCTGAATTACAGCAAGAGTAAGCGACAAATAATTCAAAAACTAGAGAAACATTCAGACACTGAAAATCAAAGTCTAAAAGGTTTAAGAGTACTGGTTGCCGAAGATAATAAGATGAATCAATTCTATATTCGTCAATTACTACAAGGCTTAAACGTTGAAGCCGATATCGCTGAAAACGGCGAGGAAGCTGTTGCGATTTACACCAATAATAAAGCAAACTACGATCTTATCTTGATGGATATGCATATGCCTGTTATGAACGGAATCGATGCAATCGCTTTGATCAGAAAATCTGAAAAAAATCTTCTAAAAAAAGTACCCATAGTGGCTTGTTCTGCAGATGTTTTTCCTGAGGCCCGTAAAAATGCCATCAAAGCCGGTATAGATTTTTACCTTACAAAACCCTTAAAAGAAGAAGCGCTGAAGGAGGTTTTATATTGGTTAGTTTCTGAAGATACCGAGACCCAAAAACCTGTCCCAAAAAAGGATCTTGAAGATACTACGCCCGAGAATGAATCTACTTCTGTAGATATCCAAAACCTTTTTAAAATCTTTGATAATGATAAAGATTTTGTGATCTCGCTACTTGAAGTCTTCATCACCGAAACACCTGAAGACCTAAACAGTCTGCGTAATTGTGTTGAACGCGAGTATTATCCTCGAGCAAGTACACTTGCGCATAAAATGAAATCAAGCTTTATGAACCTTGGGATGACGCAACCCGGTCATCATTTGCAAAAAATTGAAGCATATATAACCAAGCCTGACAAGTTAGAGGATGCTAAAGCGCATTTAAAAGCTTTTGAAAATTTGTATAATAAAGCACTCTTAGATGTCAACCTGCAGCTTATCAAATTAAAAGAAGGCTAAAACCCAATCTTTTACCGAGAAAAAATCGCACTTCAACCAAGTGTTAAAATTTTCTAAAAAAATTTAAAAAATTCTGTAACCTTTCTTAGTGATCCTACGTATAATAAGTGTATCTGTCCAAAACAGTGGCAGAGCATTTAACATTGAGTACCGGTAATTCCGGTGGAACTATTTTTTAATACGTGATAGTCCTATGAGACAACTTAAGATTACAAAACAGGTTACAAACAGAGAAACCGCTTCACTTGACAAGTATTTACAAGAAATTGGTAAAGTAGATCTTATTACTGCTGATGAAGAAGTAGAACTTGCCCAACGCATCAAAGCAGGCGATCAACGCGCTCTTGAAAAATTAACCAAAGCTAACCTGCGTTTTGTGGTTTCTGTTGCAAAACAATATCAAAACCAAGGCCTTACCCTACCCGATTTGATCAATGAAGGTAATTTAGGCCTCATCAAAGCTGCACAGCGTTTTGATGAAACACGTGGTTTTAAATTCATTTCTTATGCTGTATGGTGGATTAGACAATCTATCCTTCAAGCCCTAGCTGAGCAATCGCGAATTGTACGTTTGCCTTTAAATAAAATTGGTAGCATCAATAAAATCAACAAGACTTTTGCTTTTCTAGAGCAGGCCAATGAGCGCCCGCCTAGCCCTGAAGAAATCGCAAAAGAGCTTGATATGACCGTAAATGAGGTAAAAGAATCTCTCAAGAACGCGGGCCGCCACGTGAGTATGGATGCGCCTTTGATCGAAGGAGAAGACTCTAACCTTTATGATGTACTACGCTCTGGAGAATCACCTAATCCCGATCGTGAGTTATTAAGTGAATCTCTAAGTACCGAAATTGAACGTGCTCTAGAGACTTTAACTCCTCGCGAAGCAGATGTGGTTCGTTTATATTTTGGTCTAGGACATCAACACCCTATGACTTTGGAGGAAATAGGAGAAACCTTTGATCTTACCCGCGAGCGTGTGAGACAAATTAAAGAAAAAGCGATCCGTAGATTAAAGCATACCTCAAGAAGTAAAATTTTAAAAACTTATTTAGGTTAAGTCTTTTTTACAAGAATTCGTTAAATATGGGGTGTTTCGCTAGGTTTTTACTAAATTGCATTATAATTGTAACCCCAATAAAATATTTAAAGTAACAACAGTTCATCATAACTGTTCGTTTTTTGATTGATGAATGAATCCCCGGCTGATTACCGGGGATTTTTCATGGTAGCAATTTTTGTACTTACTCGCTTTCAAAAAATGCTTATCCATAAGTATTGGTTAAATTTACCTATCAAAATAAGAATTCATGACTCCAAAATATGTAGCCCCTTCTATTCTTGCAGCAGATTTTGCAAATCTCGAAAGCGAAATCAAAATGGTCAATTCAAGTGATGCCGACTGGCTGCACGTAGATGTAATGGACGGAGTTTTTGTTCCTAATATTTCTTTTGGGATGCCCGTTGTACAAGCCATTTCAAAACATAATAAAAAAGTGATGGATGTACATCTTATGATCGTAGATCCAGACCGATACATCAAAACCTTCGCTCAACTAGGCAGTAACAATCTCACAGTGCATTATGAGGCTTGCACCCACTTGCACCGCACATTACAAGCGATAAAAGCTGAAGGCATGAAAGCTGGCGTTGCGCTAAATCCACACACTCCTGTGAGCTTGCTTAAAGATGTCATAAACGACATAGATCAAGTGATCATTATGAGCGTGAATCCCGGTTTTGGCGGACAATCGTTTATCGAAAACACCTATAAAAAAGTACGGGAACTTAAAGAGATCATTCTTACCCATAATGCTTCAACACGCATTGAGATTGATGGTGGTGTTACAGATGCTAACGCGCAAGAATTAATTAATTGTGGGGCAGACGTATTGGTTGCCGGGAGTTATATTTTTAAAGCTTCAGACCCGGTAAATACTATAGAAAATTTAAAAAAGCTCATTTCCTAATTGCGTGATTTCAACAAAGAAGTACTGATCAATTCATCGTACAGGCTACCTATAAAAAGAGCAGATACGTATTGAAAATCAATTCTTCTGTAAAGCCCCCTACAGCAAACAAAATTCTCGACTCCTTTTACGTTACCTGCTCGTTTTTTTAATCTTATCCGGGAGCAAAGAAATAAAATTGACCAGAATATGCTTTACGGAATTCCGTAATAGTGTCCTATTTAACACCTAAATAATAAAGTTCTAACGCTAAGATGCAGAAGCTACATCTAACCATCACATCTTTTACCTCAATCTCGAGATCAATTTGCAGGAGGTAATTCAAATTTTGATGTAAATCCAAAAGGCTCAAAATCCCAAACAAACGGAAGCAGAAAATACACCACTAAAGTCAGGAATACTATTGAAACCAAGTTCATCCAAAATCCTGCTTTTACCATATCTGGAATCTTAAGATATCCTGAACCAAAAACAACTGCATTAGGCGGAGTCGCTACCGGAAGCATAAAAGCACACGATGCCGCCACAGTAGTTGCTACTAAAAGCATATACGGATTAAGGTCAAGCTCTAAAGCTATTGGAGCCAAAATTGGCAAGAGCATCGCCGTTGTTGCTAGGTTAGATGTCAATTCAGTAATGAAATTCACACTGAATATCACCAGTAAAACAAGTAATAGGAGCGGTAACGCCTCTAATAAGGTCATCTGCAAACCAAACCATCTCGCTAAACCAGTTTCTTCAAAACCTGCCGCCAAAGCCATTCCGCCGCCAAAAAGTAAAATAATGCCCCAAGGAATATTTGTCGCTTCTTTCCAATCTAAGATACGTTCTCCTTTTTCACCGGCATTCAGCATAAATAATAAAATTCCGGCAGCTATAGCGATGATGGTATCATCAATACCGGGCAGCCAAGCTTCTAAAAGAAAAGATCGAGTGATCCAGCAAAAAGCAGTTCCTATAAAAACAGCTAGTACAACTTTTTCTTCCTTTTGCATCGGTCCCAAATCTTTTAAAAGTCGGTTGATTTCTGCTTTTCCTCCGGGGAATTCTTTCTGTTTAAATGTATAAGCAACATTGGTAAGGTACAGCCAGGAAATAGCCAAAAGCACAATACTAATAGGAAAACCAAATTTAAACCACTGAAAAAAACTGATATCTATATTATAGACTTCTTGAATGTAACCTGCAAAAACCAGATTGGGCGGCGTACCGATTAACGTGGCCATCCCCCCAATTGAAGCGCTGTAAGCAATTCCCAACATAAGGGCTTTACCAAAAATGCGATTCTCATCTTCTATAGTATTGGGGTTATCTTTTAGTTGTGATACGATTGACATTCCTATAGGTAACATCATCACAGAGGTCGCTGTATTGGAAATCCACATAGACAAAAACGCGGTGGCGACCATAAAACCCAAAATGATATTCTTGACATTGGTTCCTATGAGTTGTATGATGTGCAACGCAATACGCTTATGAAGTTGCCATTTTTCTATAGCGATTGCTAGGATGAAGCCACCCAAGTACAAAAACACATATTTATGACCGTATGATGCTGTAGTAGTAGAAATATCTACTGCTCCCATAAGCGGAAATAATATGATTGGCAAAAGCGCGGTTACGGCAATAGGAACAACTTCGGTGACCCACCAGAGGGCGATCCATAAGGTTGCACAAAGAATATCATAAGCAGACTCAGGCATTTCTGCCGGAGGATCAAGTTGCTGAAGGATTACAAAAAGTAAAGGACCTAAAACTAAAAATATCGACTTGTTTAATTTCATAACTATAGCACAGACTTTAGAAGGTTTAGCTTCTATACGTCGCTTAAAATACTATAATTAAATATAAAATTTAGGCAGCCCTTTAAAATTTGATTTGCGCTTTGATACCAGCCTTGCTAAGTAATTATTTTAAGCAATACTCTTGAAAAGATATTGTGTTGAGTATTTTCAGTTTTAAGCAAAAGAAAAAGCAGGCTACCAAATTTCAACAAATCCATGAGCCCCCTACAGCTAATGAATCAGAGTTGAAATCAGCATAAATGCCTGCTTATATACAATTTTACCAGTTGCTTTTATATAAAATACAAATACTTGAAATTATTCATTTTGTATGATTAAAGATACTAACTCATTTTTGACAATAAAGCAGGTTTAACAATTTTTGTTAAACCTGCTTTATTATTTCTACACTTCTAAAAACTAAGAAACTCCCTCAATTGAGGGAGTTTCTACGTCAAAATCTAGAAGAATAAAGATTCTAACGCCTCTCATTACCTGCTTACAACGATGAATTCAGACCTTCTGTTTTCAGAATATTCTAATTCTGTACAGGTTTTTCCTTCTTCGTCGCAAATATTAATGGGCTGGGACTCGCCGTAACCAATAGCACTTTGAATACGAGAAGGATCTATACCGTTCTCGATTAACCAATCTTTTGTTGAGTTTGCTCTATTTGTAGAAAGCGTTTTATTGAAATAATCTGTACCACGCTGGTCTGTATGCGACTCGATCTTGATGATCATTTCGGGATAAGCATCCATAACTTCGATGACACGCCGCAATTGAATTGCAGCCACATCGGTAATATTGTAGCGGTAGTATTCAAAGTAAATTGGATCGATACGTATTTTTTCTATATCGCCATCGGTCACAAAAATTTCAGAAAGATCCTTCAGTCTAAAATCAACCATATTCATTTTACGGTCAGGTAAAACGTCTGTTTCAAAGTCTAGTTGATCTTCGCTATACCCTGCTTTTCTGGCTTCAATGGTATATGTTGATTCGCATAATAATTCAACCGAATAACTACCATCATCTCCGGTTTCTATGCGAGCATATTCTTTTCCATCTTCATCAAATACGGTGACTTTTGCTCCTTTAATGGGTTCTTTGGTCTCCAAATCATAGACTGTACCTGAAATGTATTGTACACATTTTGCCAAATTATAATTGAACGCATAAATATCATCTCCTCCTTTACCTCCGGGACGGTCTGAAGAAAAGAAACCTTTGTTAGGTTCGTCTCCTTCTAGGTAGGCAAAATCATCTGAATTGGTATTCATGACCGGTCCCAGATTAATGGGCGTACCATAAATACCGTCTTTAAAATAAGATTTGTACATATCTAGGCCACCAAAACCTACATGACCACCAGAAGAAAAATAAAGCACATCATCTACAAAAAACGGGAAAAAATCATCTGTAATGGTATTGATTTTGGGACCTAAGTTTTTCGGTTTAGAAAACGAACCATCTTCATAGATATCGCATACATAAATATCTGCTTTACCATAACCTCCTGGCATATCTGAAGCGAAGAATAACTTGGTACCATCTTCGGTAATAAATGGATGTCCTGTAGAATAAGCATCGCCATTAAAAGGCAAAAGTTCTTTCTTAAATCTTTTGGCAGTCAAGTCTACACGATAGATTTTAAAATAATTTCGTTTATCACCTTCATAAACCTTTTGCTTTCCTGATTGATAACTTGAAGCATAATAGAAATAGTCACTGTTAGGAGAAAAGGTTGCTGTACCGTCATGGTACTGACTTTCTAAATCCTTATTGTACAGATTTACCATTTCTGAACTATCTGTTAATGGAAATCCTATTTTATAGATGGAAAGATACGGGGTATTATCTCGATCATAAATTTTCTTATCGCGATCATATCTGGCAGAGGTAAATATGAAAGCGCCATTCTCGTCAAAATCGCCACCAAAATCTGCATATGCAGAATTAAAATCAAGGTTTCTTATATCATATAACGTATCTCCTTTAAGCAATTCTTGAAAACGAGCCCGCTCCTCATAATAACTACTAAGCGCTTCTGCACCTCTAGTCTTATAATAACGTTCTGCCACCTCGTGGGCCTCATCATATAGTTTTAAGCTTCGCAAAGAATCGTAGTATTGATACCCTTGTGCATTATCCTGATTAGGACCTACCGCTCGGTACCATTTTTCGTAGGCTTCCTTTGCTTTGTTGAAATCCTTTAGATTGTAATACGTATCACCAATATTCATATAGGTTTCTGGAGCTACATTTTCTGCTTTATCCAGATAAAGTTCGTATTCAGTTGCGGCATCAACATAGAGGTGCCGATCGTGAAGTTTATTAGCTTCCTCTAACTGTTTCTGAGAGTAAACTGAGAAATTCAGTAAAAAAATAAAAAGTATATATAGATATTTCATAGAGCTGAGTTTTTAGAAGAATCGAGGTGAGAAGGTTGCGCCACGTCTGCGGGCTAATGAGAATTTGATCAAAATCTCGTGACTCCCATCATTGTATTGATTGAAGTCTGAGGTATTATAATCATAAGCATAGCCTATAAAAATATTGTCGCTCACTTGAAAACCGGCAAGTCCACTCACAGAAGCGTCCAAACTATAACCGATACCTGCTGTAAACTTATCTAAGAATAAAAAGTTTGCTGAAAGATTTGCTCGTAACGGAGCACCTTCGGTATAATCAAATAATACAGCCGGTTTGAATTTGGTATTGCCGCCTATATCAAAAATATATCCTCCTATGAGATACATATGTAACTCTTCGGTATCAACCATTGTATCTTCTTCATTGTAATACTCTTGAGAAAAGAAGTTTGGCGTAGATAATCCCAAATACCAATCTTCTGAAAACAAGTAAGCTCCTGCACCTAGAATTCCAAGAAATTGGTTGTTGATATTATTCATAAACGCAGGATCGTTTGGATTATCAAATATTCCTTTTCTAAAATCCACATTGAGTACTCTAAAACCAGCCTTAAGACCGAAGGACAAATAGGTTCTTTCTGACATATTAATAGAATAAGAAAAATTACCATCTATGTTCAAATCTTCAGAAGGTCCTAAAGCATCTCGCGTAATGTTTAATCCTAAACCTACATTATAGGTCACCGGAGTCTCGAGACCAAGATTTATGGTTTCTGGTGCACCATCAATCCCGGTAAACTGTGCTTTATAATTTGCTGTGATATTAAAATTATCTGATGACCCTACATATGCCGGGTTCACGGTCATCGTATTATACATATACTGTGTATAATTGGGATCCTGCTGCCCATAGATACTATAGGCACTGCAGAACACAATTATAATTTCAACTAAATAGGTTACTACTTTTGTCATGGTAACTAAATTTTAAAATGAGAGAATTAAAAATTATCGTGCGATATAAACCCATCCGGTAAGCGTGCGATCACCATCTCCTAGCTCTATTGCATAATAATAGGTTCCCGCCGGTAGACCACTTGATTTGTTTATTGAATTAGCAACATTAGAAACTCCGTTCCAAGTGTTGTTGTATCCATTTGCCGTGAAGACCAACTGCCCTACTCGGTTATAAATATTTACCACATTATTAGGATACTTATCAATACATCTAACCGTAAACAGGTCATTCATTCCATCGCCATTAGGAGAGAATTCATTGAAGACCATCAAGCAATCTGGATCGATCTCTACTTCATCTGAATTATTATCTGAATTGCTATCTACAGGATTTGAAGTGATGATCTCTGCCACATTTCTATAGTTCCCGGTCTCGAGTACCGTAACTGTAATCGTTAAGGTGGCACTACTGTTTGCGGCAAGCTCTGGAAGAATCCAAATTCCTGTAAGCGGGTTATACGTTCCAACCGGAGCGGTAAAACTGTCAAATTCTAACCCAGAAGGCAATACTTCACTTACTTGTACCGATGTCAATGTGGTTTGACCGGTATTGGTCACTTCTATCATATAGGTAATTTGCTCTCCAATCGCCGGAACAAGATTGTTCACTGTTTTAGAAATTGTAAGATCAGAACAAGCTTCTGCAACTACATCCAATGATGCTGTGTTATCTACAATACAACTTAACGAACTGTCAAATGAAACGTCTACTGTATTGTCACCAGGTAAGTCCCAGACTACGGTAATAAAATTATCATCTAATCCTCCACCGGATACTATACTACCACCGGGAGTGATCATCCACATATAATTACTCATTCCCGGCTGAGTGGTATAAGTAATTTCAGCACCAAGGCAAGCCACCGCTGCCGAAGCATCGATAGTTGCAGAAATTGGATCTGTAAGCAATACCGTAACTGCTAATCGAGTCATACCTATCACACCATCAACAACTAATGCTGCATAATATGTGGTGTTATTAGACAGAACAGTCGAGTCTGCAAGAGGAGTTCCGCCAGTTTCTGAAGCATACCACACGATAGTATCTTGGTCTAAAACAAGATCACCGACAGTAGGCTGATCTGAAGCACAAAATGTCTGATTTTGATTTCCTGTAGGAACGCCCAAATCAATAGTTAGTTCGTCAACAGTAGCATCTGTAGCTGAATTCCCCAAGGCGTCAGTATTGGTAGCGACCACATCATAAACACCCTCTTCAATTTCATTTCCTAAAGGAATACTCAAGATCCAAGTATCATCACCGTTATCGGTTAAATTTCCATCGCCTTCGGTATAGGTCACTCCATTAACAGAAACCGTCAAGTTTCCTGAAGAATCTGCGGTACCTGTAATTTCAGGTGTTACATCAGCCGTCGTCTGGCTATTAACTGTTGGAATTCCGGGCGCGGTTGAATCTATAGTCAATTCATCTATTGTAGCGTCCATATTGACGTTGCCCGCAGCATCAGTAGCTGTCGCCATCACATCATAGGTCCCATCAGGAAGTGCATTAGCATCAGGGATCGTAAGACTCCAGGTATCGTCTCCATTATCAACCAGATTGCCATCACCTTCGGTATAAGTCACTCCGTTTACTACAACTACCAAATCATCTACAGAATCAGCAGTCCCCGTAATCGTTGGTGTAGTGTCATTTGTAGTTAAAGGATCTACTGTAGGTAGCGTTGGAACGATTGTATCGATCGTTAATTCATCAACTGTGACATCCATACTGCTGGTACCAAAAGCATCAGTAGCGGTTGCCATCACATCATAAATTCCGTCAGGAAGCGCGTTAGCATCAGGAATGGTCAAACTCCACGTGTCATCCCCGTTATCGATTAAATTTCCATCACCTTCAGAATAGGTCACACCGTTAACTACAACTACCAAATTATCAACAGAATCTGCTGTTCCTGTAATTGTTGGTGTAGTATCGTTTGTAGTCAAGAAATCTACTGTTGGAAGCGTTGGTGCTACCGTGTCAATAGTCAATTCGTCTACTGTAGCATCGACACTTGAGTTCCCGGCTGCATCAGTCGCTGTTGCCATCACATCATAAATTCCGTCAGGAAGTGCGTTTGCATCAGGAATCGTCAAACTCCAAGTATCATCGCCATTATCAACTAAATTCCCATCACCTTCAGTATACGTCACTCCGTTTACTACAACTACCAAATCATCAACGGAATCTGCAGTTCCCGTAATCGTAGGCGTATTGTCGTTTGTAGTCAAAAAGTCTACTGTTGGAAGCGTTGGTACTACTGTGTCAATAGTTAATTCATCCACAGTTGCATCGCTGCTGTTGTTACCTGCGACATCAGTCGCTGTGGCCATCACGTCGTAAGTTCCGTCCGGAAGCGCGTTGGCATCAGGAATCGTCAGACTCCACGTATCATCTCCATTATCAACCAAATTTCCATCGCCTTCAGTATAAGTAACCCCGTTTACGACAACTGTCAAATTATCAACGGAATCTGCAGTCCCCGTAATCGTAGGCGTATTGTCATTCGTTGTTAAGAAATCTACTGTTGGAAGTGTAGGTGCTACCGTATCAATAGTCAATTCATCTACTGTAGCATCACTGCTGCTATTATCGGCAATATCAGTTGCAACCGCCATAACATCATAGGTTCCGTCAGGAAGCGCGTTGGCATCAGGAATGGTCAAACTCCACGTGTCATCGCCGTTATCGATTAAGCTTCCATCTCCTTCTACATAAGTTACACCATTGACTACAACTACCAAATTATCAAGGGAATCTGCAGTTCCTGTAATGGTAGGTGTATTATCATTTGTCGTCAAAAAGTCTACCGTAGGAAGCGTTGGATCTGTAGTATCGATCGTCAATTCATCTACTGTCGCATCCATACTACTATTACCGGCTGCATCGGTTGCAACGGCCATAACATCATAGACCCCATCAGGAAGTACAAAAGGAATATTTAACGTCCACGTATTGTCTCCGTTATCGATCAAATCTGTTCCTGTTTCGGCATAATCAACTCCATTTACGGTCACTACTAAATCATCAACGGAATCTGCGGTACCTGTAATTGTTGGTGTAGTGTCATTAGTGGTTAAAAAGTCTACTGTTGGAAGCGTTGGTGCTACCGTATCAATTGTCAATTCATCAACTGTAGCATCAATACTGCTATTACCCGCGGCATCGGTCGCTGTGGCCATCACATCGTAGATTCCGTCAGGAAGTGCGTTAGCATCTGGAATTGTCAGAGTCCAAGTATCGTCTCCATTATCAACCAAATTTCCATCACCTTCAGTATAAGTAACCCCGTTTACGACAACTGTCAAATTATCAACGGAATCTGCTGTTCCTGTGATCGTTGGTGTATTGTCGTTAGTCGTCAAGAAATCTACCGTTGGAAGCGTTGGTGCTACGATGTCAATTGTAAGTTCGTCGACTGTAGCGTCCATACTGCTATTTCCAGCAGCATCGGTCGCTGTGGCCATCACATTGTAAATTCCGTCAGGAAGTGCATTGGCATCAGGAATCGTCAGAGTCCAAGTATCGTCTCCATTATCAACCAAATTCCCATCTCCTTCAGTATAGGTCACACCGTTTACTACAACTGTCAAATTATCAACGGAATCTGCTGTTCCTGTAATCGTAGGTGTAGTGTCGTTTGTAGTCAAGAAATCTACCGTTGGAAGCGTTGGTGCTAACGTATCAATAGTCAACTCATCCACGGTAACATCTACACTTGAGTTCCCGGCTGCATCGGTCGCTGTGGCCATCACATCGTAAATTCCGTCAGGAAGTGCGTTGACATCAGGAATCGTCAGACTCCAAGTATCGTCTCCATTATCAACCAAATTTCCATCGCCTTCAGTATAGGTCACACCGTTTACTACAACAGTCAAATTATCAACAGAATCTGCTGATCCTGTAATCGCAGGTGTAGTGTCATTTGTGGTCAAGAAATCTACTGTTGGAAGCGTTGGTGCTACGGTGTCAATTGTCAATTCGTCGACTGTAGCATCCATACTGCTATTTCCAGCAGCATCGGTCGCATTTGCTATCACATCATAAATTCCGTCAGGAAGTGCATTGACATCAGGGATCGTCAGAGTCCAAGTATCATCGCCATTATCAACCAAATTCCCATCACCTTCGGTATACGTATCTCCACTAACAGTCACTACTAAATCATCAACGGAATCTGCTGTTCCTGTGATCGTCGGTGTATTGTCGTTAGTCGTCAAGAAATCTACCGTTGGAAGCGTAGGTGCTACCGTATCAATAGTCAACTCATCTACTGTAGCGTCCATACTGCTATTTCCAGCAGCATCGGTCGCTGTGGCCATCACATCATAGATTCCGTCAGGAAGTGCATTGGCATCAGGAATCGTCAGAGTCCAAGTATCGTCTCCATTATCAACCAAATTTCCATCACCTTCGGAATAAGTAACCCCGTTTACGACAACTGTCAAATTATCAACGGAATCTGCTGTTCCTGTAATTGTTGGCGTATTGTCGTTTGTAGTCAAGAAATCTACCGTTGGAAGCGTTGGTGCTACCGTATCAATAGTCAACTCATCTACTGTAGCATCCATACTGCTATTGCCTGCAGCATCGGTTGTTGTCGCCATCACATCGTAAGTTCCGTCAGGAAGTGCATTGGCATCAGGAATCGTCAGAGTCCAAGTATCGTCTCCATTATCAACCAAATTTCCATCACCTTCGGTATAAGTCACTCCGTTTACTACAACTACAAGATCATCAACTGAATCTGCTGTTCCTGTAATCTCAGGTGTATTGTCATTTGTGGTCAAGAAATCTACTGTTGGGAGCGTAGGTGCTACCGTATCAATAGTCAACTCATCTACCGTGGCATCCATACTATTGTTTCCAGCGGCATCAGTTGAAATGGCTGCTACATCATATATTCCATCTGAAAGAATATTCACATCGGGAATGGTCAAACTCCATGTATCATCGCCGTTATCTAAAAGAATACCACCTCCCTCATTATAAGTCACTCCGTTTACCACAACCACCAAATCATCTACAGAATCTGCAGTACCTGTGATGGTGGGCGTATTATCGTTTGTGGTTAAAAAATCTACCGTTGGAATCGTTGGTGTCGCAGTATCGATGATAAGTTCATCTACCGTTGCATCTACACTGGAGTTTCCGGCTGCATCTGTTGAAGTAGCCACTACATCGTAGGTGCCATCTGCTAGAATTACAGGAATATTCAAACTCCACGTATCGTTTCCGTTGTCGGTCAGATCGGTTCCTGATTCCGGGTAAGTAACTCCATTTACCGTCACGACTAAATCTGCTGAAGAATCTGCTGTACCGGTGATCGTTGGCGTATTGTCATTTGTGGTCAAGAAATCTACTGTTGGGATCGCAGGTGCTGTGATGTCTATTGTAAGTTCTCCATTTGTAGGATCGGTAGCACTTTGGATGCCTTGTGTTGCTGTTGCTGTGACATCATAAACCCCTTCAGCAAGTGCTACAGGAATAACCAATGTCCAGGTGTTATCTCCGTTATCGGTAAGGTCGGCTCCTGTTTCGGCATAAACTACACCGTTCACTGTAACGGTCAGGTCGTCTGCAGAATCTGCTGTTCCCGTGATCGTAGGGGTTTGATCACTGGTCACCTGTGATACCACCGTAGGCTGGGTAGGCAGCGTCGTATTGATCACCAATTCATCTACAGTAACATCTGAAGAAGAGTTTCCGGCAGCATCAGTAGCGGTGATCGCTACATCATAAGTGCCGTCTGCCAGGTCGTTTCCGGCAGGTACATTCAGCGTCCAGGTATCATTTCCATTGTCTGTTAAATCTCCATCACCTTCGTTGTACGTCTCTCCATTTAAAGTAACTACAATAGTATCTTCAGAATCTGCTGTACCGGTCACCGTAGGTGTGGTATCGCTGGTTTCCTGAGTATTTACCGTAGGGGTTGTAGGTGCAGTGGTGTCTACCGTAAGTTCGTCGGTAGTAGCATCACTGCTGCTGTTGCCTGCAGCATCAGTTGCTGTGGCCATTACGTCATAAACTCCATCATCAAGCGCATTAGCACCCGGAATGATAAGCGTCCAGGTATCATCACCGTTATCTATCAAATTACCGTCTCCTTCGTTGTAGGTGATTCCGTCTACGCTAACCGTAAGCTCATCTACAGAATCTGCTGTTCCGGTAATGGTTGGGGTGTCTGTATTGGTGATCTGAAAATCTACTGTAGGAAGTGTAGGATCATCAAGATCTATTGTATAAGCCTGCGTGGTTGCTACTGTAGTCTCACACAGTAATAGATTTTGTGCGGTTACCGAAGCATCAACACTAAGGTCATCATCTGCCACCAACTGTGCTCCTGCTACATCTACCGAAAAGCTAAGGTCGCCGGCTACTGTGGTATTGTAAGTAAAGGTGTTTACGGTAACCACCACAGGGTCGCCAGCTTCGGCATCGCCTCCTACGCTTCCGCTTACTGCAATGGTAGTACCGGCCTCGGCTGCATTGATGATATTATCTGCCGTAACAGGATCTAGAGTGATCGTTGGTTCTGGGCCGCCATCTAAAGTTATGTCTACAACTTGAAGGTCTCCAGGTGCATTCTCACATCCGGTAACTGCATCTACTACACTCACATAAACTCTAAACGGACTATCAGCCTCGGTTAATCCTTCAACTTCCAGTTCGCCATCGGCATTGATGCTATACGTAATGCCGTCTTCTACCAATCCGTCTGTGATCGGCAGGGTTCCGTTTGCATCTAAGTAATAATTGAAGTCTCCGTTAATCGTGGTCGTTGGAACGATATTTAGAATCTCAGGAATACAAATAGGTGCATCAAAACCTAAAACAGTGATGTCTCCTGATTCTGGTAACGGGTTTACGGTTACTTCTACAGCTACCCGTGCTGATTCTTCGGTACAACCTGCTAAAAATGAAGCTACATAAAAGGTCGTATCTTCAGTTAATGTTGGCGTGGTAAAAGCCTCGCCACTTGCTGTGGTTGCTAATAAACTTCCGCCAGAAGCGCTATCGTACCAGCGAAGTTCAGCTCCAGAGGAAGCAGTTGTAGCTACTAAAGAAGCACTATCGCCCGCACAAACTTCAATATCCTCTGAGGCTGGGTCGATTACGGGAATAGCAGGTGTAATCGCCACGTCATATAAATCTAGCTTTTGTAAGACATTCACTCCTAACAAAGAAGTATATCGTACCACAATGCGGTCTGCAGGTCCCGCGACGTCAAAAGGAACCTGCACGACAGCACCGCCTTGCAATAATCCCAACAGATCAAGATTTAATAGGGATGAAAGACTCGAACTTGAGACTAATGTAGGTCCATTGTAAGCTTCAAATGTGATATTATTTACCACACCTAAGGCTAACAATGTTGGGTCTACGCTTAAACCAATTTTAAAATCTTCAGTTGGTTGCGAAGGGGTATCAAAATAAATAAGTTGCTCGATTGAAGCGGTAACATCTAAAATCCCTAAACTTAGTTCTGAGAACGAATTGGGATCATTATCAATCGCATTTTCAGGATTAGTAACGCCGGCACCACCAATTGTCAATAAATCTAAACTAAGGCCATCACCATCAAAAGAAGTATAATTAGCATCATTACAAACCGCAGAACCTGTTGTGTAAAAAGCTCCTCGAACATTTAAAGTTCTTGTATTTCCTAAACCTAATAAAGATCCAATACTGTTTGTAATGTATATACTACTGTAGGATTGATCTGGAGTCATTGCGATGTACATTGCACCGTCAGCATCAGTAACCACACGCACACGCGCCGAATCAAATGTATTAGGGTCTGATGAGTCTGCACTTAGAACCGTTGTACTCCCTGAGCGCGCCTCTATGGTGAATTCTTGATTTCCTACTAAAACAACACCGAGCACATCACCAAGGAGGTTACCTAATCCACCGCCTAGCAATACACGCAGCAATTCATCTTCAGTATCGATTCGTACAAAAGTGGTTGTATTTGCCGGTACCGGGGCAGCATAACCTATTTCTATAAAACTGTCGTAAGCTCCAATCCCTGCCACGATACCACTTGAGGCATCAAGCTCTGCTGTGGTATTCAAATCACCATCTACAGCGAAAGATGCATTAGTTACATAATCTGGATCTACATCAACCAGTTCTGTAGCAAACGTTTGCGTTTGCGCATAAAGCTTTTGTCCTACACTAAATAGAAAGAGGAAACAAAGAACAGTTTTGAAAAAGAAATTTCGAAAAGTAAAGTTCACCATAATCACGTTGTTTTAAGGTTGAGAGGTTAATTAAAACACTAAGTTTAGGCATAAGATGATCTGGCCTGAAAATACAAGCTTCTAACAATCAATATTTTACCAATACTTAGGGGTGAGAAAAATCCTGCTAACGCTCAGGACAAACTATGAGCAGAAACAAGATTGAACGTCAATTTTGGAGAAGAAAATGAGAGTTATTAGTTTTTCTTTATACTAAACTATATAAGAATTCCACAAAAAGCACAAAATGTAGATTAAATACAAAACTTTATCGGTTTAGTTTTTTATTTTTTTAATTTTTTACAAGTTTATTTTTATTGTTTAAGATTTTTTCGATAGGAAATCAAATTAAAAAAATACTTTTTTTACAAGTAAATAAAATTATTAATAGACACGCATACAAATAGTTACAATTAAATTCAATTTAATCCATTTAGTAAATCGTTTAATTTAAGCCATTAGAACACTCCCTAGAAGGCAAGCTGTATTCAATTAAATTTTATGTACGTTTTTACTTGTTAAATAAGTTCATCATTATGCTTAGATTGTGAATGTAAATCAAAGCTTCTTACGACTCGGTCTTATAATTAGTCGTAAGTCTTGGTTTTTGGTAAGATATTCGGTTGACCAATTGTAAAAAGTACGCACGCGATTGCGATAATCGATAAGAGCAAACAGATGTACAAATAACCAAATGAACCACGCCATAAAACCCTTGAAGTGCATTTTAGGTTTGGGCATATCAGCAACAGCTTTGTTACTTCCTATAATCGCCATTGAGCCTTTATCTAGGTAAGTAAAGGGTTTAAGCGGCTTGTTCTTTACCATGCGCTTAAAATTTTTGGCCAGCACGCGTCCTTGTTGCATAGCCACCTGAGCCAATTGCGGGTGTCCTGTTGGAAATTTTGGATCTGAAACACTCAATGAAGAATCCCCTATCGCATAAACATTTTTAAGTCCTTCTATGCGATTAACTTCATCTACTTTTAATCGATTTCCGCGGACATAGGATGTGTCTGGAATACCTTTAAATCGAAATCCCGTAACTCCGGTAGCCCAAATTAGATTTTTACTGTAAATGTGCGAACCATCTTTCATCAAGACTTTTTCCCCGTCAAAGTCTACTACGCGCGTATTGAGTAACACCTCAACACCCATCGACTGCAACTGCTCTAAAGTATATTTCTGACTTTTTTCGCTCATAGGAGAAAGCAGTTCTCCTCCGCCATTTATTAGATAAATACGACTTCCTGAACCTATAAGCTCAGGAAATTCTTTTCTTATAGTATGGTTACGCAATTCTGCAAAAACTCCTGAAATTTCGACTCCGGTTGGCCCTCCACCGGCAATGACCATATTTAAATACGGCAAACGCTGGGAAGTATCATCGATACGCGTAGCCTGTTCCAAGCGTTGCAAAAGAAGATTGCGCATGTCAAGCGCATCTTCTAAAGTCTTCATCGGGATCGCATGCTTTTCTATTTGATCAAGCCCAAAATAATTGGTTTGCGTTCCCGTAGCCAATACGAGATAATCATAAGTCAACTCGCCATTGTTTAAAATGATTTTCTGTTCTTCAGGTTTTACCTCTTCAAAGGTTCCCATTCTAAAACGCAGATTAACCTGACCTCGAAACAGATTCCTAAACGGAAAAGTTATACTCGACGGGTCTAAATATCCTGTTGATACCTGATATAACAATGGAGGGAAAAAATTGTAATTATTCTTATCTACCAAGGTCACTTTGTAGCTGGAGACTTTACCTAATTTTTTTGCGAGATTGATTCCGGCAAAACCTCCGCCTATAATTACAATATGTTTACTCATAAAATCTAGTATTACGCTCGAAATTAGCGGTTTTGATCGAGTTAGCTCAGATTTTAAAATAATTTTAATGCTTCATTTAAGTATTCCTAATTCCTGTACTAATATTTCCTTTTTATATGTTTTAAGCCTTGATTAATTATCAATCTGCAGATCACTTATCACAAAACTTTAAATTAACTTTACTTACAATTTATTGCATAATTATCACTAAACACGAAAAGTAATCAATTGTAAAAAATGTATTTGACACATTTTTTAATGAAAACCTAAAATTTCTACACAGACCAACCAGAACACAATTTTATGGAAAGACACACCACACTAGGCGAATTTATTGTTCAAAACCAAAAGGATTTTCCGTATGCCAAAGGCGAACTCACCGCGCTTTTGAGTGCTATACGCCTTGCAGGAAAAATGGTGAATCAAGAAATCAATAAAGCAGGATTGGCAGAAATTCGCGGAAAAGCCGGTAAAGAAAATGTCCAGGGAGAAACACAAGCCAAACTTGACATACTTGCAAACGATATGTTTATAAGTACTTTGCGCGATCGAGGTGATATTTGCGGTCTGGCATCAGAAGAGCTTGAAGACTTTATTGTGTTTAATGAAGAACAGCATAAGAACGCAAATTACGTGGTGCTTATAGATCCGCTGGACGGCTCTTCAAATATTGACGTTGACATCACCGTAGGAACCATTTTTAGTATCTATCGTAGAATTAGCCCTGTGGGAACTCCGGTAACTTTAGATGATTTTTTACAACCGGGCATCAATCAGGTGGCTGCCGGTTATCTTATTTATGGGACATCAACAATGCTGGTATATACCACGGGCAATGGTACCCACGGCTTTACTTTTGACCCGGGAATTGGTTCTTTTTTTCTATCGCATCCCAATATGCAATACCCTGATTCAGGACGTATTTATTCAGTAAACGAAGGGAACTATGTGCATTTCCCTAAGGGAATCAAAAAATTTATACGTTGGGCGCAAGAACTTAATGAAGAAGAAAACAGACCCTTTACATCTAGATATATTGGCTCGTTAGTGGCAGATTTTCATCGCAACATGCTTTTAGGGGGTGTATACCTTTATCCTGAAGGAACCAAAGCACCTAAAGGAAAACTTAGATTGAATTATGAGTGTAATCCAATGGCCTTTCTAACAGAGCAGGCAGGCGGAAAAGCATCTGACGGTTATGGGCGAATTATGGAACGAATCCCTAACGAATTGCACGAGCGTGCACCATTCTATTGCGGTTGTAAAACTGAAGTAGAAAAAATTGAATGGTTCTTACAACAAAAAGACTGAAACGACACCTTTAAAAGATTAGACAAAATCCGGGATATGCATTCCGGATTTTTTTTGTTTTATGACTAGGCTTCTAATTTGTAGAGAATAGGATTGAATGCTTTTGAAACCACCATAACCTGATCGCCTAGACTAAGTGCTTGCGCTTCCTCGTGTTGAACCACAACTTTAGCTATCTGTGTATGTATGCGTACTGTCACTACACTAAGCACTTCTTCGTTTTCGATCTTAACAACAATCCCGGGAAACTGAAACTTTCCGCTTAGGTTTTGATTGGCAAAAACCGCATCTGGCGTCCCTGCTTTCACGACTTGACCTACCTCTAAAACCACTACCCGATCTGCCAATTTTATAATTTCACCTACTTCATGCGAAATTAAAACTGTTGTCACTTGATAGTGTTCTTGCACGCGTTTTAAATATTCGTGAAGCTTAAACCGAATGGTATTATCTAAAGCCGCAAAAGGTTCGTCAAGTAATAGCAGTTTTGGTTTTTGCACAAGCGCTCGAGCAAGTGCCACTCGTTGTTTTTGTCCGCCGCTTAAGGTTTCAGGTTTGCGATGTTTTAGCTGTTGCAGTTCCATCACCTCCAAAAGTTCTTCAATCGGATTATGTGCATCTCTTTTTCCTCTGGCGAACTTCAAATTCTCAAAAACCGTCATATGGGCAAACAGTGCATAATCTTGAAAAACGTAACCTATACTACGCTCCTGAGGTTTCCTATTGATCCCTTTTGCGCTATCATACCAGATTTCTTTCTTAACTACCAGACTTCCGGAATCTGGGTTCATCAAACCACTTATCATTCTCAAGGTTGAAGTTTTGCCTGCACCAGATGCGCCATAAATCGTCACTAATTCTGAAGCTTCAATGTTTAGCTTCAGCGCCAGATCAAAGACTCCATCTCCTCCATTAAGTTTCTTTTTAAAATCAATTTCAATCATTTCCAAAGGCTTTTAAAATGATTTCCGTTGATGAGATAAATCGCGAGTAAAATGCAAAAGGTAATGGCAAAAAGAATAAAGGAATATAAATGTGCAGCCTCATAATTAAGCGCTTCTACCTCATCATAAATAGCGATAGAAGCCACTTTTGTTTTCCCGGGAATGTTACCTCCTATCATCAAAACCACACCAAATTCTCCAACAGTATGTGCAAAAGACAATACAATACCTGTAAGTAATGCCGGCTTAATTTGAGGGAGCTGAACTTTAAAAAGCGTTTCTAACGGCGACTTTCCCATGACATAAGCAGCTTCGGTTACCGACTTTGGAATGCTGCTTAAACCCGACTGAATAGGATGTACCATAAAAGGTAAACTGTATAAAACCGAAGCGACCAGCAAGCCTGTAAATGAAAACACCAATTTTATTCCCAGCCATTCCTCTAGCCAGTTTCCGAAGAAATTATTTGGACTAAAAGCTATTAAAAAATAGAAGCCTAAAACTGTAGGTGGCAGTACTAACGGCATACTGACCAAAGTTTCTATTACCGGTTTTAATTTTGAATGTGTAGAGCTCAGCCAGCGTGCCAAAGGCAATGCGACGACCAAAAGAATTAAGGTCGTGAACAAAGCTAATTTAAACGTGAGTACTAGCGGTTCCCAATTCATAAAGCACGTAGCATTACTTCGTTTAACTTGATCATTGCGATGACCATCATTTTTTCTTTTAGCTGTAATCGCAACGCGGAATCTGTACTTATGATCGAAGTGAACACTCCGGCATCTGATTGTAATTTGAGCTTTGTGAGTAGTTTTCCTTGATCTATTGAACTAATACTCGCAGGGATTCGATTTTGCAAACTGATCTCCGGCACTTCTGCAGTTGCAATAATCACTTCGGTTTCCTTAAAAAGTACAGTGATGGAAGCTTCAGGCTGAAGATAAGCAGCGGTTTCTGGCGTATCGATCACAATAGCCTTAAGCTGAAGCTTGGGCGTAATCGAAACCCGAACTAAACTCAAGTTTCCGTTTACTTCGATAGTTTGTATGTGTCCGTTAAAACTATTCACGTATCGAATATCCAAAATCTTGAAGAATTTCCTGCGCTTCTTCAGAAAAAAGATATTCATAAAATGCGACTGCCTCAGGTTTAGTTGTGGCATCGTGTTCAATCAAAACCACACCTTGTTCTATAGGATCATACAAAGAATCTACTACGCTTATCCAAACTCCGCGAGACTTCATAGACGGCGCTTTGACTACAGACATTGCAGTAAAACCCAGCTCTGCAGCGCCAGATAAAATAAACTGGTTGGTTTGCGAAATGCTTTCTCCAAAGACCAATTTATTTTGAATCCTATCATATATTTTCAACTGCGTCAAAGCCGAAACTGCTGCGGTACCATAAGGTGCAGTTTTAGGATTTGCAAGAGCGATATGGTGTATCGCTTCGCTTTCTAGCGTTTCAAGATCCACACCTATATTTTCATTTAAAGACCAAAGCACCAGCTTTCCGTAGGCGTAAATCTTAGGCTTAGTTTTGGCTCGACCAGCAGCATAAACCTCCTGCGGATATTTCATATTGGCAGCTACAAAAATATCATACGGGGCTCCTTCTTTTATCTGCGCCGTGAGCTTGCCCGACGAACTGATAACCACATCGCAAGAAGTTCCGGTTTTTTGAGTAAAAGTGTCGGCCAACTCTTGCATTGCAAATTGCATATTGGCGGCAGTAGCGATAGTAATTGTTTTGTGTTCTTCTGTTGTTCTACAAGCTGTGAACACCGCAAGTATTACAATAAAAAGGAAGCGGGTTTTCAATAGAAAGTTCTGCATAATCGAAGTTACCACAAACCGTTTTACTTATTTAATATCCTTGTGCTTTTCTTCTTCTTTTACGCTCGTGGTTCTCACATATTTAATAAGAATCATAACCGGAAGGGTCAAGACAAAACAAAAAACTCTCGACAATAATCGAGAGTTTTTTCAATCTTAACCTGTATTGACTTTTAGTCACAGTTGCCATCAGTATCACAACTTTGTCCTTCTAAGACCTCTAAATGTGGTAACTCCTGCTTTGCAAACCATTCTGAAAATGATTTGTTCAAAATATCTAAAAAGGCTGCTTCGGGTTGTGCTCCTGATACCGCATATTTTCTGTCAAAAACAAAAAACGGCACACCGGTAACTCCAATGTTACGCGCCTCTGCAATGTCCTGTTCTATGTAAGCTGAGAATTCCTGTTCTTCTAAGGTCTTCTTGACAACTACCTCATCGAGACCAACCTCTGTTCCCAAGTTGATCAAAGTTTGCGTGTCGTCTACATTATGTCCTTCGATGAAATAAGCTTTTAGCAAGCGTTCTTTCATCTCATTTTGTAGACCCTTTTGAGCTGCAAGATGAATCAGTTGATGGCCATTTTTTGTATTTGCCACAACAACATTATCATAGTCATAGTCGAGTCCGGAGGCTTTTGCCATCTGTGTAACACCCTTAATCGCTTCGGTTGCCTGAGCTCCAGACATCCCTTTATGTTTTTGAAGAAATAGGTTACTATCTATGCTGGTGTCTGTTTGCAAATCTGGAGCAAGTGCAAAACTTTTCCAAATCACTTGTATCTGATCGCGCTGCGAAAACTGTTCAAGTGCGTTTTCAAAGTTTCGTTTGCCTATGTAGCAAAACGGACACATAATATCACTCCAGATTTCGACTTTCATTTTATTTAGTTCCATTATCTAAATTCTTCTATTTGGAGATTGGTCGTGAAGCATTCTATTAAATTACCTAAGAAACTCATAAAACAAAAAAAGCAGCATAAAAGCTGCTTTTTCTTATTCTAAAAATGTCCCGTCCTGAAATAAGTTGACACAAATTCGACTTATTTATGAAAGACTCAGAAGGAGCTGAGAAGAAACGCAC
>NZ_JAYMEI010000015.1:0-59723 GCF_037029365.1 Leeuwenhoekiella sp. CH_XMU1409-2
CGGACCAGCAGGTAGCGAGGTGTACACTGTACTTACGCAGCCAACCAACGGTACGTTAGTCTTCAATCCTGACGGAACCTATACCTACACACCAAACGATGACTTCATCGGTGAAGATACCTTCAGCTATGAAGTATGTGACGGTGGTAGTCCACAGGCTTGTGATAATGCAGATGTGATCATTCAGGTATTACCGATTGGTACTCCTGATAATGCAGCACCTGTAGCGAATGACGACACGGCCATTACAGAAACAGGAACTCCTGTTGATGGTAATGTATTGGTAAATGACTTTGATCCTGATGGTGATACAATTACTGTAACAGGAAATACGCAACCAACTAACGGAAGCGTTACTGTAAATCCTGACGGAACCTTCACCTATACTCCAGAGCCTGGCTTTGTAGGCGAGGATAGTTTTGAGTACACGGTATGTGATGATGCAGATCCATCATTATGTGCAACAGGTACAGTAACTATTGAAGTGATTGCCGATACTGATAACACAACAGTAGCGAATGACGATGCATTCTTCGGTTACATCGGAGAAGAGATCACCGGAAACGTGCTTACTAATGATAGCGATCCTGAAGGAGATGCGATCAGTGTGATCAGCAATACGCAGCCTGCAAACGGAAGCGTAAGTGTTGACGCAGACGGAAGCGTAAGCTATATACCAAGTGTAGGCTTCAGCGGTGCAGATCAGTTTACCTATACCATTGAAGATGCCAACGGAGCACAGGATACCGCAACGGTATACATCAGTGTAGATCCAAGTGAAAATGGTGGAAACACCATCCTGGCGATCAATGACATCAACGATACGTTCGAAGGTCAGCCGGTGAGCGGAGATGTAGGAACTAATGATGAAAATCCTGATGGGCCAGCAGGTAGCGAGGTGTACACTGTGCTTACGCAGCCAACCAACGGTACATTAGTCTTCAATCCTGACGGAACCTATACCTACACACCAAACGATGGCTTCATCGGTGAAGATACGTTCAGCTATGAAGTATGTGACGGTGGTAGTCCACAGGCTTGTGATAATGCAGATGTGGTCATTCAGGTATTACCAATGGAAGATGAGAGAGATGTTAATGAGCCGCCGGTAGCTAATGACGATACTGTTATCACTGAATCAGGAGTTCCAGCAACTGGTAATGTGTTAGTCAATGACTTTGATCCTGATGGTGATACGATTACAGTAACCGGTAATACGCAACCAACTAATGGAAGCGTTACTGTAAATCCTGATGGAACATTTGCCTATACTCCAGAGCTTGGCTTCACAGGTGAAGATAGTTTTGAGTATACAGTATGTGATGACGGAGCGCCTTCAGAATGTACAACAGGAACTGTAACAATTGAGGTTACACCAGATTATGGTAATTCTACTGTTGCAAATGATGATGCTTATTTCGGTTTAGTTGACAATACTATTTCTGGAAACGTTTTAGATAATGACTTTGATCCTGAAGGACAGTCTCAACAAGTAGATGTAAATACTACACCGCTAAATGGTCCTTCAAACGGAACACTAGTGATCAATCCTGATGGTTCATTTACCTATACACCAAATGCTGGCTTTATAGGGACAGACCAGTTTACGTATCAAATTTCTGATACCGGATCTCCAGTTGCGACCGATGTGGCTACAGTTTATATTTCTGTAAGAGGAAGTGATCTGGAACCACTGGTAGCTAGTTTAAGTCTAGAGAAAGTAGGTGTGTTTAATGATGAGAATGGTGATCAGCGACCACAAGTAGGTGAGACCATCTCGTATACCTTTACAGTTTACAATACTGGAGAAGTTACAATAACCGATATTGTTATTGAAGATCCACTGGTAGATGTAACAGGAGGTCCGATTGACTTAGCTCCAGGAGAAGTTGATGGAACTACGTTTACAGCAACTTATGCGATCACACAAAGTGATATTGAGCAGTTGTTTGTGGAGAACCAAGCGCTTGTTACCGGAGAAGCTCCTGATGGTGAAATTATCGAAGATCTTTCTGATGATCCTAATAATAGTGATGATGTGGATGCTAACGGAGATGGAGAGCCTGATGATGTTACCATTACCATTATACCAAATGTGTTATCAGACGAGGATATTGTGATTTATAATGTAATGACGCCTAACGGAGATGGACTTAACGATATCTTTATGATCGAGAATATAGACGATTATCCTGATAATAAAGTTCAGATCTTTAACCGTTGGGGTGTAGAAGTGTACAGTACAGAAGGTTATAGCATAGATAATGATAATGTGTTTAGAGGCTTCTCAGATGGGCGTGCAACAGTGCGTCGAGGTGAACGTCTTCCTACAGGAACTTATTATTACATAATCGAATATGCAGATCCTGATACGGGTGAAGTAAGAAGAAAGGCTTCATTCTTATACATTAATTAAAAATGATTTACTCAGTGAGTATTTACTATAAACAACTTCATATGATAAATAGAAATTTGGGTAAGTTGGTATTGTTGTTTATTCTGTTTGTTTCGGTAACAGGGTATAGTCAGCAAGATCCACAATACACACAATATATGTACAACCCGTTGGTTATAAACCCCGCTTACGCGGGGAACCGTGGGGTTACCAGTATTTTACTGTTGCACCGCAGCCAGTGGGTAGGCCTAGATGGAGCGCCCAGTACTCAAAATCTTTCTGTACATAGTCCTATTGGCTTAGGAAAGGTAGGTTTAGGTTTTAGCTTGGTTAATGATGTTTTGGGGCCTGCGCGAGAAACTTACTTCAATACCGATTTTAGTTATAGCATTGAAACGGGAATGGAAGGGAAGTTGAGTTTCGGTTTGAAGGGATCTTTGAATTTGCTTGATGTTGATTTCAGTAGAACCAATCCTTTCAACCAGAATGATCCGTTTTTAGTAAATATTGATAATAAACTATCACCTAATGTGGGTGTGGGT
Source organism: Leeuwenhoekiella sp. CH_XMU1409-2 (assembly GCF_037029365.1). NCBI lineage: Bacteria > Pseudomonadati > Bacteroidota > Flavobacteriia > Flavobacteriales > Flavobacteriaceae > Leeuwenhoekiella > Leeuwenhoekiella sp. CH_XMU1409-2. Next base: position 2,938 of record NZ_JAYMEI010000015.1, read on the forward strand.
ATTTTTTATCATGACTCTAAATTTTATGGAGGTTTATCTGCTCCCCAATTATTGCGAACAGATCACTTTGACCGAAGCGGTGCGCAAGGAGCACAAACCTTTGTGTCTGAAGAGGAAATTCATTACTATGCTTTAGCCGGTTACGTATTTGACGTGAACCGAAATTTAAAGTTTAAGCCTTCAACCTTGGTTAAAATGGTTGCCGGAGCTCCTCTTGCGGTAGACGTGAATGCCAATTTCTTATTGTATGATAAACTTACTTTAGGAGCTTCTTATAGATGGAGCGCAGCTTTGAGTGCTTTAGCGGCTTTTCAAGTAAATGACGGCTTACTTGTAGGTTTTGCTTATGATAGAGAGTCGACAGATCTGGGGAATGCAACGTACAACAACGGGACCTATGAAGTATTTCTTCGGTTTGAATTGTTCAAAGAGTATAATCGTATGTTAACTCCGCGATTCTTTTAACTTTAAAACACGCCCCTATGCGATTAAAAATACATTATCTATTTATAGCGCTTTTTCTTTCTGTTTTGACCAGTAGTTTTGGACAAGAACGCAAAGTTGCTAAAGGAAATAAACAATTTAACCAATATGCATTTGTAGATTCTCAAAAGATCTATTTGCGCGTAGCGGAAGAAGGTTATGAATCTGCCGATCTTTTTGCCAAGCTTGGAGATAGCTTTTATTATAATGCAGATTATAGTGAGGCCGTAAATTGGTATTCAAAACTTGTAGAAAAATATCAAAGTGAGGTTACGCCTAATCAATATTTTCGATATGCTCAAGCGCTAAGAGCAGAGCAGGAGTACGATAAATCTGAGGAGATGATCGCTCGTTATCAAGAGTTGTCTGAAGACTCAGAAGATCTATATGCAGAACAAAGCATTTCTGAAATTAAAGAAGGAAGTGCCTCGTATGAGATTGAGAAACTAAAAGCTAATGCTGCAAAATATTCTGACTTTGCGCCTGCTTTCTATGGCGAACAATTGTTGTTCTCATCTACTAGGGATACCGGTGTGTTTACCAGACGTGTTCATAAATGGAATAATCAGCCATTTCTAGATTTATATGTGGGTGCTATAGACGATCAGAATCAAGTAAGTACTGTGTCTAAACTGGGAGGAAGTATCAATACAGAATTTCACGAGAGTACAGCAGTTTTGAGTCCTGATGGGAACGCGTTGTACTTTACACGTAATAACTTTACTAAAGATCAATACCGAGCAGATCGCAATAAAACAAATCGTCTCAAGCTCTATAAAGCTGCTAAAACTACCGAAGGTTTAGGGGCTATTGAAGAATTGCCATTTAACGATAATAGTTTTTCTACTGCGCACCCTGCAATAACTCCCGATGGGAAAACGCTTTATTTTGCTTCTGATAGACCGGGCTCTCTCGGAGAATCAGATTTATGGAAGGTTGCGATCAATGAAGATGGCTCTTTTGGCACCGTTGAAAATTTAGGCGATAAAATAAATACTCCCGGGCGAGAGACTTTTCCGTTTATTAGTAAAGACGGAAAGCTATACTTCTCAACTGACGGCCGTGCAGGTTTAGGTGGGCTCGATGTATATGTTTATGATTTTGAAAGTGAAACTATAGAAAATGTAGGTGCTCCTGTTAATAGTACAAAAGATGATTTTACATTCATAATCAACAGTGACACAGGTAAAGGATTTTTTGCATCTAACAGAGCTAACGATCCTTTAGATGATGATATCTACAGTTTTATTAAGGCTGCTTGTGAAAGCACATTAATCGTAAAGGTGGTTGATAAGGAAACCAAAGAACCTCTTAATGGTGCTTTAGTAGGGATTAGAAATCTGAATAATGATCTTATCGCTTCAGGTTCTGCCGAAGCCCCTGAAGCTACTTATAGCTTTCAAGATCCTGAGTGCGGAGAAGAATATTTTGCCAGAGCTGAAATGGAAGGATATGTGACCGACGAGAAATTGGTGGAAATTCCTTCAGAAAGTAGTGAAGTTACTGTAGTGTTAGAATTAGAGCCTGCCGTTACGGCAATTCCTCCAAGTTTCGATTTAGGAAAGTTGATCAACCCAATCTATTTCGATTTTGATAAATCAAACATCAGACCTGACGCGGCAGTAGAACTTGCTAAAATTATTGAGATACTAAAAGAATATCCAGACTTACGCATAGATGTAAGATCACATACAGACAGTCGAGGTAATGATGCTTATAACTTAGCACTTTCTGAGCGTCGAAATCAATCTACCATAAACTACATTGTTGAAAAAGGCGGAATCGCAAGAGAACGCTTATCTGGAAGAGGATATGGTGAAACTCAATTACTAAATGAATGTAGTAATGGTGTAGACTGTACCGAAGAACAACATCAACTTAATAGACGAAGCGAATTTATCGTTCAGGATTATTAATAGTTGAAGTTGCATCTACATAACAAACCCGTTAAAAGCCTTCTAAATTTTAGAAGGCTTTTTCTATTGTTAAGGGGGTAATGTATTTGTACATTTACCGTTAAAAATAAATTTATGAAAGAAGAATTGGTGATTTTGGTTGATGAAAATGATAGGCAGGTAGGTTTGATGCCTAAGATGGAAGCGCACGAAAAAGCGCTTTTACATAGGGCATTTTCGGTCTTTGTTTTCAATGATCAAAAAGAATTAATGATTCAGCGTAGAGCAGCACATAAGTATCATTCCCCGGGGTTATGGACGAATACCTGTTGCAGTCATCAGCGTGAAGGAGAAAGCAATATAGAAGCCGGTAAACGTCGCCTTATGGAAGAGATGGGTTTTACTACAGAGCTTGAAGAAAACATCTCCTTCATCTATAAGGCTCCGTTTGATAATGGCCTAACTGAGCACGAGTACGATCATATTTTATTAGGAGATTTTAACGGGACACCCAATATAAACCCGGATGAAGTTTCAGAATGGAAGTGGATGTCACTCGAAGCGATCGAAGCTGATATGAAAGAGAACCCAACGCGTTATACTGAGTGGTTTAAGATCATCTTTGATAAATTTTATAACCAGATCGAGCGCTAATGAAAACTGTTACCGTAAAGCGCAAAGCACATTTTAATGCAGCGCACAGACTTTACAGAGCTGATTGGGATGATGCTAAAAATCTAGAGGTTTTTGGTAAATGCAGTTATCCTAACTATCACGGGCATAATTACGAACTGATCGTTGCGGTTACAGGAGAAATTGACCCTGAAACCGGTTTTGTGATTGACCTAAAAGTGCTCAAGGATCTTATCAAATCTGAGGTTGAGGAACCTTTTGATCATAAGAACTTGAATCTCGACGTCCCTGAGTTTTCACAACTTAATCCAACAGCAGAGAATATTTGTGTGGTAATTTACGACAGGCTTAAAGCAAAACTAGATGCTAAATTTGCTATTGAAATTACGTTGTATGAAACTCCGCGTAATTCGGTAACCTATTCCGGCAACTAAAAAAAAGATAACTATATACTAATCAATATGCCTTAAGGCGCAAAAGAATATGAGTACATCAATTTATCCAATGACATTCGACCCGGTTCTAAAAGAGAAAATCTGGGGAGGTCAAAAACTGAATGCGATTTTTAGCAAAGGAACCAGTGCTACGGCAAAAGTAGGAGAGAGCTGGGAAATTGCCGATTTGAAAGAAGGTCAAAGTACGGTTAAAAACGGAGCACTTGCTGGAAAATCGCTTCATGAGGCTATTGTTGCAAATCCAGAAGGGCTTTTAGGAACTAAAGTTCATGACGTATTTGGTCCTCATTTTCCGTTGTTGATTAAATTCATTGATGCTGCCAGCGATCTTTCCATACAGGTACATCCTACAGATGAAACTTCTCCAACAGGCGTAGGAAAAACTGAAATGTGGTACATAATGCAGGCTGATGAAGGAGCGAAACTCACGGTGGGTTTCAATCAAAAAATCACTAAAGAGGAATATGATGAGCGCATAGATAATTTGACCATCGAAGAAGTGATGGATCAGCACGTGGTAAATGAAGGAGATGCGTTCTTTATTAATGCAGGACGCATTCACGCAATAGGTGGAGGTGTGTTACTTGCAGAAATTCAACAAACGTCAGATGTGACTTATCGCGTATATGATTATAACCGAAAGGACGATGACGGGAATCTAAGAGACCTTCACGTTAAGGAGTCGAGAGAAGTGCTTGACTTTGAAACCACACAAGACTTTAAACTGGACTACGATCGTAGTGTAACTAATAAACCTCAGGTCGTTAAGCATCATACCTATTTTAAAACCGAGTGGGTCAACTTAACCGAAGCTTATGAGGTGAGCCGCAAGGATTCTTTCACGATTATTATTGTGGTTTCTGGTGCTCTGGAATTTTCAGACGGTTCAACAACAGGTAACTTATCTGCAGGCGAAACCTTGCTTATTCCTGCAGCAAATGAGGCTGTAAGCCTGAAAGCAGATTCTTGCGAGATTCTGGAAGTTTACTTGTAGAACATCTGATAATTAGGCGTATTTTTGCCGAAAATTTAATTTATGGCAAGTATAAGAGACCTTAAAAAAGATATTAATTTTGTTCTTGGAGATATTATTGATGCGGTTTATATCTGGGAGGCAATTAATCCTAAAGAAGATCACACTAAATCAGAAGCAATTATTGATGATGCAATAAAAACTTTTGACGAATTGATCGCTAAAGTAAACGATCGTAAGGTAGACGATCGTCGCGCGCAGTTAAAAGCGGTAAGCGCCGAGCTTGAAGAGCGCGGTAAAGCACTTATTGATCGTGTTAACGATTTATAACAAGAGCAAAATGCAAATAAAAAAGCCTTCAATTATTGAAGGCTTTTTTATGAGTACCACCCAAGAGTTTAATTACACAAGGCTTTTCACAAAGTTGAAAATTCGTTTCAAAGTCTAAAGCTCTAGGAACTGCTCGAAGGGATTTGACTTACAAGAATATTATGAACTACTCAGTGTAGGTAGAATCTGTTGTAGTTGTTGTAGTTTCTTCAGGCATATCTTTACGCTCTTTAATATAATCCTTTAAAGCCTTCCCGTATTTAGAGCGTCTGATTTTCGGTTTTAAAGAACTGTATATGGTATCAAGATACTTCACGTTTGCATCAAAAATTTCAGAAACTGCCAGATAAGGAGCTACTTCATACTCTTTATTATTTAATGCAAAATTCACGGTGTAAAGGTATTTTCGCTTGGTTAGGTTCTGCAACTTATTGTCGTAAAATACAATAGAGTCTTCCCATCCTTCTTTTCTAACCTCAAAACTCTTTTTAATCAAATCAAGGTTTTGGTCATTAAAGCGACGTATGATTTTAGTATACTCGTCTAATTTTTGCTGATTCTGTGAACCTGTGATCGCAGCCTGGCTTTCAAAATTCTTAAGCGAAGTGTTGACGGTCATTTGTCCCGGTTCTGCAAAGATCATAATACGATCATCATACTCGTAAGCATCTACTTTCTCAAGTGCCAGATAAACGATTTGCGGTTCTTTAAGGTCTGTGATAAACTCAAACGTTGGGTCGCCATCTACAATAACACTATCAATAGTCACTAAGGAAGTGTCTTCAATACGTTGAAGATAAATTTTTCCTTTTTTTAATCCGTTTACTTTTCCGGTAAGTGTAAAATCTCCATCCTTGCTGCAACTTGCTAGTAAAAATAAACTCACAAGGCTAAGAATAGTTAATCTAATTTGCATTTTATGATTTTTTGAGGGCTACAAATATGCCTAAAATCTTCTTTAAAAGCTAGCGGAAGTTGTGTTACTCCGTGTAAATTATAAACACTTGAATAAGTAGAATCAGTTTGTGCGAATAAACGAAGTAATGACCTCTATTAATTCTGAAGAAATAGGTCTAGCCGATTCATTGTAGGATTTGCCATTTTCGATGTCATCACCTTCTATAATCGTTAAGACGTGATTCATATTTTCAATCATTGCTAATTGAGCATTGGGTTGTGCCTTTTTTAAATATTCGGTCTCTTCTGATGGAATCTGAAGGTCTTTACTGCCGCTTACAAGCAAAATAGGAAGCTCTAAAGAAGCAATAGTTTCAGCAGGGTTATATTTTACCCAACTCTTCATAAAAGGCTGTACAGAGGGTCTGAATAAGGAACTTAATCCCGGGCTGTAGCTTTCTGCTTTTCCTTTTTCTTTCAAATCAGAAAAAGCTTGTCTGGCATTTTCAACCAATCCCGGAGCCTGTGCTTTAAGTTGGTCTATAATGAGGTTATCAATAGATTGACCGGCGCCGGCTACGGAGATCACTTTGTCTACGCTGGTTTGTAGTGCAGCAAGTTTTGCGATAAGTGCGCCCTGAGAATGGCCAAGCAAAATAATGTGATTATATCCTTGATTTTTAAAGTGCTTGGTGACTGCAACAGCATCATTTACAAAATCATCAAAGCGCAGTTGCTCTTCAATCAAGGCGTTTTGACGCATAAGCGCAAACAAGCGCTTGTCGTATCTAAAGCTTGCAAAACCATTTTTGGTAAGTTGTTGTGCCAGTTTTTTCAAACTGTTATTGTTCATCATCTGTTGATTGCCGTTACGATCTGTAGGCCCGGAACCGGCAATTATGATGACTAAAGTATCGGTTTGTTTTTCAGGCTTTAGGAGAGAACCGCTGATTAAATCAGTAACGCGTACTTCAGTTTCTGAAATATTCTGAGCCTGAGTAAAAAAAACACTGAATAAAAAGCAAAGCAGCAAGTTGTACCGCATACGCAGAAGGTTTATTGAATATTATAATGCTTAAGTAGCTGAGCGATTTTTTCGGGATGTTGTGTGCCCAGCAAGAGCTCGTTTCCGTCTTGAAAAACAAGTTGAAGTCCTTTTTTTCCCTTGGTGGTAAGCGCTTTGCGTTTTGTAAAAGAGATACGATATCCCCAACCACCATATTCTCGAATAGGATTGTATTTACGTATGCTGGCACTTTTGATCTCTTGCCAGGATTTAAATCTGGATTTAATGTGAAACGGAACAAACCTGTAGGTGATTCCTTTTTCATCTATTGTGGTCTCTAATTTAAAAATGTACCAAAACCCTAAGAATAATGCGAGCACCACAAGAATACTCAATACCACAGATGCAAGTTCGTATCGTGAAAGATCAAGTGTATCCCACTCCATAACAATAGGGCTTACCGCAATTGCTAAAATGACAACTAACAATAGACGCAACCACCATTGGTCAAACCGCTGTATTTCTTTAAACGTTTTCATATAAGATTTAACTTATTAAAAATGATGCCAAAATCAATGGCAAAGATATTTAGTTAACTAAAGTCTTGCACAGAATTAATCGTAAGATAAGTTTAATTGTTTTAGAAATCGAAAGTCTCTTCAATATTGTGATTTTCTATAGTTTTGAAACTCATATTGATAAACTTTTAGAATCATTAGAGTCGAAAAAAGAGCCTTATAAAGCGATTCAATGTTTTAAGTTTGCAAAAAAAAATAATGAGAACGTTGATTTTAGGTTTAGTAGTAACCAGTTTGATAGGTTTTAAAAGTTTTGCTTTTGATACAGAAGGAGATGATTGGGGAAGCAAGGGACATCGAGCGACAGCTGCTATTGCGGTAAAATATTTAAAGCCGCGTACAAAGAAAGCTATAGAGAAGCTTTTAGGAGCTGAAACTCTGGTGACCGTTTCGACTTATGGCGATGAGATCAAAAGTTATGAAGAGTATAGAAAATACAGCAGTTGGCATTATGTGAATATCGCGCCAGGTTTGAGCTATGCCGAAGCAGATAAAAATAAATATGGCGATCTAGTACAAGGAATCAATACGTGTAAAGAAGTGATCACTTCTGAAGATGCTACTGTAGAAGAAAAACGTTTTTACTTAAAGATGTTGGTGCATTTTATAGGAGATCTTCACCAGCCGTTGCATTTAGGACACGCAGAAGATAAAGGTGGAAATGACTTTCAAGTACGTTGGTTTAATAACGGGACGAACTTACACTCGCTTTGGGATTCAAAACTTATCGAGAGTTACGGGATGTCGTATAGCGAACTAGCCACAAATTTTGGTCAAGTATCTAAAAAGCAATTTAAAGAGATCAGTAAAGGCGATTTGATGGATTGGGTAAGTGAAGGGCAGATTTTAGCAGAAAAAGTGTATGACTCTGCCGAAATAGGAGAGAAGCTAAGTTATCGCTATCAAGCAGATTATAACCAGATGGTTCAAAACCAATTGCAAAAAGGAGGTGTGCGCTTAGCAGCACTTTTAAATGAGTTGTTTGATTAAAAGAACAGCCTTAGATTAAAAACACGGGCTATGATTTTTTTGAGATCATAGCCCGTGTTTTTTAAATACTATTTTGAGTTTTTTACAGTTCAATCACTACTAAGAATAATCTTATTCTTCGGTTGTGATATGGCTGTCCTTGTATTGTTTGGGTGTTGCATCACAATACTTCTTGAAAATACGCGTAAGATGACTCTCATCTGTAAAGCCAAGCTGAATAGCAATTTGTGAAACTGTAAAATCTGAATTGAGCAATCTATCTTTTGCAATTTCTAATTTATAAAGCAAAATATAGTTGTGTAACGAATTGCCGGTTTCCTTCTTAAAGTAATTGCTTAGCGTACTGCTGGTAATATGAAAATGCTTAGCAATAGCTGAAATTTTAAGCAAGTTAGAATCGTAAATATTGTATCTGATGTAAGCGTAAATCTCATCGATACGATCTGATTTTTTATGTGATCGAGGTTTTACACTTTCAGGATTTTTGCTGGTCACATTACGCGCAAGAATGCTAAGAATGGTACTTACCATATTTGCAATGATTTGTAAATGGTATTGCTCTTTTGCGTTGTTTTCTTTTCGAATAAAAAATAAAATACGCCAGATAAGATAGCGATCTTCTCCGCTTTTAAGCGATTCTTCAAATTTTCTTTTGGGGTGATTTAAAATAAACTCGCTTCGACGAAGCCAAGATTGGCGGTCGGGAAGATTGATCTTACTCGAGAACAAGAGATCTGTAAATTTGAATACGATAAAAGTAGTAGTCTCGTGGGTTTTGATCTGCGGAATTTCATCCTTGGCAAACACAAAAATATCACGACTTTTGAAAGGCGTAACTTTATTTTTAATTGTAATTCGACCGCTTCCTTCTTCGATAAAAAGGATTTGAAAATAGAGGTCACCATTATTATCAGGATCCCATCTCGATGTAGAAAATCGATCAATTATAAATATATCTTGCCAATTAAGTTGTATCATGGCACACAGTAGGATTTAGATTAAATAAGGGGTGGTATATGCGTCTTAGAGGATAGATAAAAGTTACAAGAAATCTGGATTTAATTTTCATTTCATCGACTTTTAACAAAATATTAGCATTTATCCTCAGAATGTAATCCTTTGATTTACTGTGTGTTTTGATTGCTAAAAGGCTTTAGTAGTGAACTTTCTAAATCAATTTGTCTAAATCTTATTATGAAATTGTAAGAAATACTTACTTTTTAAATTCTTCTGTGCCCAAGGATATGTTAAACCAAAAAGATTTTAAAGGGAAAGTGGACAGAAGGAATCTCTTTGGGTGTAGTTAAAAACCTATTTTAAAGCGAAGAAGGCTAAAAAATGGTATTAAGAAACAACAAATTTGAGTTCATTGCGATAGGTTGAAGGTGTCTTACCGGTGAACCTTTTAAATTGCTTGTTGAAGTGGCTAAAATTATTAAAACCGCTTTCATAACAAACGTCTGTAATGCTTATGGGTTTTTCGTGAAGTAGTTTTGCTGCGTGTACGAGACGGTATTCATTTACAAATTGTGTAAATGTTTTGCCGGTGATCTTTTTAAAGTATCTGCAAAAAGCAGGAACCGTCATACTTACCAGTTCTGAAATTTCTTCCAAAGTGATTTGACGCTTGAATTCTTCTTTTACAAAATTGAATATAATATTGATTCTGTTATTGTCTTGTAGTTCCGTTTCAAGTATGAAGCCTTGGGCGTTGAGAACCGTGTATTTATCTGCAGCTTCTAATTCCTTTAAAATTTCAAGAAGTACTAATAGTCGGTTGTAATTAGAAGCTTCTTTTATAGCTTCAATTTTTGAGCCTACCGAGCGTTTCAATTCCCCGTGAAAAACGATTCCCATTTTTGCACGTTCAAATAGCGCTTTGATTCCGCGCATTTCCGGGATACTGAAAAATTCTGGGCCCAAAAAATCTGGATGCATTTGAATAACCGTTTCACGTTCATAATTATTAAGAGAATCTGTGAAACCGCAATGGGGTAAATTTGAACCAATGAGAATGAGTTCGCCGTTGCGATAGTAAGAAATATGACTACCCACTTGTCGTTTACCGGTACCACCCTTTACATAAACCAACTCAAGTTCAGGATGATAATGCCAGAAATTGTGACTGTTATTCTCGTGATTTTCATCATAGGTACGGTAAGCAAACGAGCTGCCAAAACCCGGTTCAATTTTTTCAAAAGCTGGTTTTGGGGATTTTATCATAGTATTTCCTGTTAATTAAGTATAAAGTTAGCATAGGTCTTAACCTAAAACCTGTGCTATATTAACCTAAATATATATGTTTTTCACAAAGTTAATTTTTTTAATTGCTTCAAGGTTAAAATAGCACATAAAATTGCACAATAGGTTCTATTTCAAGGTGCATTTGAGCCCTACATTTGTAATGTGAAAAAATTAAAACACTCACAAAAACCAAAAACTATGAAAAAAATATTTAAAACTTTGGTATTCGCATTGACTTTAGCCCTTACTCTAAATGCCAGTGCAGCAGATGGAATTGCAGTAACAGTAAATGAAGACTTTCAAGTAAAAGTTGAATATACTAATGCAATAGAAGGAGCTCAAATTTATCTTGAGGATGTTGATGGAGAGCGTCTTTACAGTGAGTATGCAGGAAGTGTAGCAAACGACTCTAAGACTTTAAGTTTAGAAGAATTGCCGGTAGGAAAATACTACTTGATCTACGAAGATGATTATGCTAAATCGTATACCACAATCAAAAAAGAATTTAAAGGTCTTGATATCGTAAAGGACGAAAGTAAAACTATTTTCAAACCTAATTATAGAGTTGAAAATGACATCGTAATGATTTCTTTTACCAATCCTAAGGAAGTAAAAACAACTACGAGAGTTTATGACGAGAGTGGAGCGATTATCGAGTCAATGTCTGATCATAATCTTGTTGTGAAACAAGCACTAAATTTTGAAGAATTACCAGCAGGTAACTACAGAATTGGAGTTTCAATAGGTAAAGACTATTTCTCAAAACAAATTGCTATCAAATAAGCTTAATACCCTAATAATGGAAAAGTCCTGCCAGAAATGAGCAGGACTTTTTTTATGCGTCAAGATAAAATAAAGCCCAATAGATTAGCCCAAATTGAAGGATTATGCGACCCCATAATAACCATTTGGGTAAGTTGAGTCCGGCTTTTACTGAAGAAAGCATATAAAAGTGGACTAAAAGGAAAACAGCCAACATAAGGACAACTCCCCAAATAGCGATATTCTTAGTATCTGGAAAACAAAGGAAGATACCCAATAGTATTTCTGCTAGACCGCTTAAATAAACGAGCGTTTTATGTGCAGGCAGATATCTGGGCATAATGCGCATATAGGCTTTTGGCTTTACAAAATGCATAATTCCTGCGAGGATATACATTGCGGCCATTACATAAAGATGCCAAACATAATTCATGTGAATACTTTAATGTACTTCTTGTTTAATTTGAAGTTGATTGGTGAAGTCTTTAAATGCTTCCAACGATTTTTTTTCTACGATAATGGGATTGATCCTGATTTTCTTTGAACCTGCTTCAATGACATAATCTCCAACTTTATTTCTGTAAAATCGATCAATATTTTGAATTTCGATCGATTTAGAATAAAAAGGAAAGTGTTTGATGATGTGATCTTGCGTGACTGTTAAATATTGAAATCGATATTGATAAATAAATTTACCTAGATAATAGATACCCAAACAGGCTAATAAATAATCAATAGTGTTTAAAGGCTCGTCAATAATAACATTTTTAGTAATTGAAAACAGAATCCATACGAGACCTATGGTGAGGTATAAAAAAAGTCTCCATCGTTTGTATAACAATTTCATAAATAAGAGTTAGTCGCTTATTACTGTTTGCTAGGGAGACATTACAGCCGTTTGAAAAACGTACCGCGTAATAAGTAGAGTTTTACATTATTCCTTTGGGGGCTGATTTGCCCGCTCAATTTACATTAATTTATACTTTATATAATACAAATCTGGATAAAACTATTTAAAATAGGCTAACCTGATTTTGAGACCTTTCAAATCTTGTACATTCTCATCTTCAAAATAGTATGTTTTTTTGAGAAAGCTCAGTTCATTTGAAATACAAAGCACAAGAGCATCTAGAATATCATCGCGTTTCACCCATTTACGTTGTGTATTCTTCAAGATCTCTTGATAAAGTGCGTAAGCATCCTGATCATACCTAGACAATAGTCTTAAACGATCTTCAATACCTTCAGAAGTACTTTTTTTACTCTGCAAAACCTCGCCTTTGTTGAGGTATTTAAAACAGATTTCGGGATGACTTTCAATCAATTCAAGCGCTAAATTCTTTTGATGGAGTAGAAAATGGTCGAGTTCGCGTATTTTACTTTTTATATTAAGTGTTTGTTCAGAAAGGCTTTTGCCTTCTATGCGCTTATTGAGCTGCTTGGCCTTATCTCGATCTGGCTCGTAGGTTGCTTCCCGGGTAGGAGGATTAAAGATGGTTGACCTTCTAGATTGAAGTTCTGTGCGTAGTGTAGTTTCTAAGGTTCGGGTAAAACCTTCGGAAGAAAGCCCTATCGGCATATCTATAAAAAAACGAGATGGTTGCAAAAAGTGCTGATTGAGCGTTTCAATCGAAGAAATAACTTCGTATGAAAATGCCCCTTCGTTCTTAAAAATCACGAGCCAACCGCCTTTGCAACCATCAATTCCTCCCAGAAGCATTATACTAATTCTTCGGCGTGTTTGATTCTTCCGCCTTTATCGAGAATTTGCTTTTTCATCTTTTCAAAATCAGCTTCATTAAGCGCACGTGTAGCATCTTCATAAAGCGTGACTTTAAAACCTTCGTCAAGCGCATCGAGCACAGAGTAGCTCACGCAATATTCTGCAGCTAAACCACAAAAGTGTAGCGAAGTGATTCCCTTTCCTTTTAAATATCCAGAAAGACCTGTTGACTTTTTGTGTGCGTTGTCATAGAAGCCGCTATAGCTGTCAATTTTAGGATCTGTTCCTTTTCTAAAAATAGCTTCAATACGCGCCGCATTCATATGTGGGTGAAAGTCTGCTCCACCTGTGGTTTGTACACAGTGCACAGGCCATAAGGTTTGTTCTAGACCATCGATCGTGGTAGTATCAAAATTTTCTTTGTCGTGATGATTATCTGCAAAGCTCGAGTGGTTTTCAGGATGCCAGTCTTGCGTGGCAATGACCAGTTCAAATTTTTCCTGAAGCTTATTCACTAAAGGAATGATTTGATCTCCACCGGGAACGGCTAGCGCACCGCCGGGCATAAAATCGTTTTGCATGTCGATGATTACAAGGGCTTTCATAAGTATTGGTTATTTCTGGTTGTTTATAGTTTTTAAATAGTTGAGAGCGTCAGGATCTTCAGTTTTTAAAAGAACTACGCCGCAACGTGCTCGAGTTCCGTATATCGCAGATGCACTAGCGCCAGTTAAGATGGTGTCAGAAATCGAGAACGTTTCTAAGTGTTCAACAAAAGCTTTGTATTGTGGACTTTTCTCTAAATCTAAAAAGTGGGATTGTGTTGTTTGTAAAACAAAAAGGATTTTGCAATCAGCGGTAACTTTAGGTTTTTTGCTTTCTCGTTCTTTTAAGGCCTGACGTTGCGCTTCATTTAAACCGGTTAATGAAATGCCGGGGCGCGGACCTACAAATTGCGCATCGTAAAGAATCTTGGCTTTGATCATTTTTAGCTTTTCTTCTGAATCATCAAGTTGCTGATACTTTTGAAGCCAAGTTTCATTTTCTTCCTGAGTTAAACGGTCTTTTGGCTTAACATCCTGGGCAGAAGCTGAAAGCGCAAGAGCGAATAATAGAAAACACAGGGTGAATACTCTCATAAGTTAATTTTTATGTTCGGCAATCAATCGGTCGCGTTCGTCTTTGAGCTGGTCACTAATGCCTACTTTATAAATATGCGGATTGTCAAAACGCTTAAATTCGTCAGGTAAAGCGGCCAATTGTTTCTTGCTAAAAGCAGCAATTTCCTGCACTGTTTTTTCAGGATAAACCCGTTTTCCTTGTTGCATCACCGGTTGCAACATCGCTTGCTGTTTTAAATCATCAATGTTGAGGTTTTTGAAAGGTTCTACAGGATGATGCATAACGGAGATATGCGCTTCTTTAGATAAAGCGATTGCATCTGCACCTATAAGTACATTATCTTCAGTCAGAATTCTATAGACTTGTTTTTTATGCGGAAGCGTCACTTTTGAGATACTTTCAGAAATTTTGATACGCGGCTTTCCGTTAGCAAAAGAAAGTTTGTAAACGCCATCTAGAGCGCCGTTAGGCTTGCCAATAACCAGATTGGTACCTACACCATAAACATCTATGGGTGCATTTTGATTTTGTAAACTTTGAATGACATATTCATCCAACTGATTAGAAGCTGCAATTTTTACATAATCCAGACCGGCTTGATCGAGCATAGTACGGCAGCGTTTGGCTAAATAGGCGAGGTCACCACTGTCTAATCGAATGGCAAGTAACTTTTGACCACGTGCTTCCATTTCTTTTGCGACAGTAATTGCGTTAGGCATTCCACTTTTTAAGGTATCATAAGTGTCTACCAGTAACACGCAGTTTTTAGGTCTGTTCTCTGCAAAATCTCTAAATGCGGTAAGTTCGTCATCATAACTTTGTACAAAAGCGTGCGCCATCGTACCGCTAATAGGAAAACCATAATCACGCCCGGTGATCACATTACTGCTTCCGTCAAATCCTCCTACCATTGCAGCTCTTGAAGCGTAATATCCGCCTGGTCCTTGTGCTCTGCGCAATCCAAAATCGAGCAAAGTTTTGTCACCGGCAACATTGCGTATGCGACTTGCTTTGGTCGCGATCAAGGTTTGAAAATTCAGCGTATTGAGCAAGATGGTTTCAATGATCTGAGCTTCGATGAGGTTGGCTTCAACTTGAAGGACAGGTGCTGTAGGAAAAACGATTTCGCCTTCCTGCATAGCATTGATAGTTCCGCGAAAGCGAAAGTCCTTTAAATAGGCTAAAAATTCAGGTTCGAAATCGTGCTCTTTGAGGTAAGTGATATCTCTTTCTGAAAATCGAAGTTCTTCGATTATAGAGATGATCTCCTCGAGTCCGGCAAAAATTGCATAGCCACCATTGAAAGGAAGTTTTCTAAAGAAGTAATCAAAAACCGCTTGCTGGTTTTGATTTTTATTAAAGTAAACCTGAGCCATACTCAATTGGTATAGATCGGTATACGTAGCAGTAAACTGAAACATTATAAAAATTTGGTTAAGTGAATTTACCAAATTAAGCTGTAATCGCCGGCTACGAGTGGTTAAAGAATCGTTAGAATTAAGGCATAAAAAAACCGCTCAAAAAGAGCGGTTTTAATTATGAAGTCAGGCTTCTAGATCCAGGTGTCTCAAATCTAAGATCTAACTACCTATTTAATCATCTCATAGGAGCGTTTCACAAAGTTAGTTAAAGCTTCGCCTTTAAGCAAGCCCTGAGATAAACGTGCCAAATCCATAGACTGCGTGATCAAACGCTCTTGTTTTTTCTTGGTTTTGGTGTTTAGAATTTCACCTACAAGCTCGCTATTGGTGTTTACCACAAGGTTGTACATATCTGGCATGTTACCCATACCAAACATACCGCCACCGCCGCCGGTTGCTTGCATTTCTTTCATACGACGCATAAACTCTGGCTGGGTGATCATAAACGGAGCAGAGTTGCTATCCATTGCCTCAAGTTTTACAGTGTACGATTTATCATTTATGGTTTCTTCTAATAAAGTTTTTAAACTTTCTTTTTCATCATCAGAAAGTTTAGAGATTTGCTCCTCGTCTTTTTTGATCAAATTATTGATGTCATCACCATCTACACGTACAAAGCTGATGTTTTCTTTAGAGGTTTCAAGCTTTTGAAGCAAGTGAGAAACGATAGGAGAATCTAATAATAGTACCTCATATCCTTTATCTTTTGCTGCTTGAATGTACTGGTGTTGTGCATCTTTATTAGATGCATAAAGTACAACCAGCTTACCATCCTTGTCGGTCTGATTTTCTTTGATTTTTTCTTGAAGCTCTGCAAATGTAAAATAGGTGTCGTCTACCGTAGGATAAAGTGCAAAAGCATCCGCTTTGTCAAAGAATTTATCTTCGCTTAGCATTCCGTACTCGATCACCACTTTGATATCGTTCCATTTCTTTTCAAAATCTTCGCGATCTTCATTGAAAAGCGACTTCAGTTTATCTGCCACTTTACGGGTGATGTAGCTCGAGATTTTCTTAACTGCACCGTCTGCCTGAAGGTAAGAACGTGATACGTTAAGAGGGATATCTGGAGAATCAATCACTCCACGAAGCATTGTCAAGAATTCAGGAACGATACCTTCAACATTATCGGTTACAAAAACCTGATTTTGATAAAGCTGAATTCTATCTTTTTGGATATTCATATCCTGTCCCAAACGCGGGAAGTAAAGAATACCGGTAAGATTGAAAGGATAATCAACATTCAAATGAATGTGAAAAAGCGGCTCTTCAAACTGCATTGGGTAGAGCTCGCGGTAAAAATCTTTATAATCTTGTTCCTCAAGATCGGTAGGCTGTTTTGTCCACGCCGGATTCGGGTTGTTGATGATATTATCAAGAGTCTTAGTTTCGGCTTCAGCATCTTCCGGAGCATCTTCAGGAAGTGGAAGCGTCTCTTCTTTAGTACCAAATTTAATCGGCACCGGCATAAACTTGTTGTATTTTGTCAACAGTTCGCTAATGCGATTTTCTTCTAAGAACTCTTCAGAATCTTCAGCGATGTGAAGGATGATCTCTGTTCCGCGAACGTCTTTATCAGCCGGTGAAATTGTGAATTCTGGCGAACCGTCACATTCCCATTTTACAGCAGGCTCGTCTTTATAAGATTTTGTGATGATTTCTACTTTGCGCGCAACCATAAAAGCCGAATAGAAACCTAAACCAAAATGCCCGATAATTCCGCTGTCTTTTGCAGTGTCTTTATACTTGTCAAGAAACTCTTCTGCACCAGAAAAAGCAACTTCATTAATGTATTTCTGTACTTCCTCTTCGGTCATACCAATACCTTGATCGGTAATGCTTAGGGTTTTGGCATCCTTGTCAATTTTTACATCGATTACCGGATTTCCATATTCAACGCTGGCTTCGCCAATGTTGGTCAAGTGCTTTAATTTAAGTGTAGCATCGGTTGCATTAGAAATTAACTCACGCAAGAAGATCTCGTGATCACTGTATAAGAACTTTTTGATCAACGGAAAAATGTTCTCAACAGCAACATTGATTTTACCTGTAGACATAATGTATTTGATTTTTTAAAACCGAAGAAACTTCGGTAAAACTTGATTTTAAATTAATAATTGTGACACGAAGATTTCAAAAAAAATACCAAAGCGTATTGCGTGACAAACTGACACAACTTTCATTTAAACTGAAAGAACTTTAACGAAAGCTTTTGTTTAACATCTTTGAAAAAATGTTGAACATAGTTACTTTTACAATGAGCTAAAGAAAACACTTTATGGCAACTACAAAAAAAACAACCACTACTAAAAAGGCACCAAAGCTTACTGCAGAAGCTGTAATGACGATGTATATGGAATATGTTCTGGAACACGGACATCGACCTGCTTCTGTATTTAAATTTTGTAAAGAGCACAATATAGAAGAAGGAGCGTTTTATAACTTTTACGGTTCTTTTCAAGGAATTAGGGAGGCGATTTGGGTTGCTTTTTATGAAAATACCGTAGCTGTTTTACACAAAAATCAAGAGTATACAACATATCCAAACAGGGAAAAAATGTTGTCGTTCTTCTATACATTTTTTGAAGTATTGACTGCCAATCGCAGTTACGTGCTTTTTGCACTTCAGGAGCAAAAAGACCAATTAAAATCACTGGCTCAATTGCGAGATCTACGTTTAAAAGTACGTGAATTTGCAAGTGATTTGATCGAACAAAGCAATGAAGAAAAATCTTCTCGTTTTACTAAAAATCCTGTTTCAATCTTTAGTGAAGGTGCTTGGTTGCAAACGCTCTTTCTAATGAAGTATTGGATGGATGATAACTCGGCACGTTTTGAAAAGACCGATGTAGCCATTGAAAAATCAGTGAACGCAATCTTTGATGTCTTTAACACCACACCTTTAGAGAGTGTGCTGGATTTTGGTAAATTTTTGTTTAAAGAAAATTTCAGTAGAACTAAATAAAAGGTATGAAAACGATAGATCACATACCTACCAATAAACTGTCCCGTGCCTCGCAGCTCGTCAAGACTGGAGTAAAAGTTGGAGGGAATTATGCTAAATATTACAGCAAAAAAGCCTTCAATGCTAATTTAACACGAGAAGAATTAGACGATGAAAATGCTGAAGATATTTATGACGGACTTAAAAGTCTAAAAGGTAGTGCACTTAAAGTAGCACAAATGTTGAGTATGGAGAAGAATATTTTGCCAAAGGCATATGTTGAAAAATTCTCTCTGTCTCAGTTTTCAGTACCACCACTTTCTGCAGCATTGGTTAGAAAAACCTTTAAAAAATATTTAGATAAATATCCTGAAGACCTATTTGACACCTTTAAAAAAGATAGTGTGAATGCCGCAAGCATCGGTCAGGTGCATCAGGCTACATTAGATGGGAAAAAACTTGCTGTGAAAATTCAATATCCCGGTGTTGCAGATAGTATAAGTAGCGATTTGGCTCTAGTGAAGCCAATTGCTACCAGGATGTTCAATCTTAAGGGAAAGGATAAAGAAAAGTATTTTAAAGAGGTTGAAGAAAAGCTTCTTGAAGAGACCGATTATTTGCTGGAAGTAAAGCAAAGTCAGGAAATCACCAGGCAGTGTAGCATTATCCCCGATTTGCGCTTTCCTAAATATTATCCGGAGCTCTCTAGTGAGCGCATCATTACGATGGACTGGATGACGGGTGTGCATCTTAGTGAATTTACAGAAGTGAATACCGATAAAGATGCCGCAGATAAGATAGGCCAAGCACTATGGGATTTTTATATGTTCCAAATGCATCACCTAAAGCAGGTTCACGCAGATCCACATCCTGGTAATTTCCTCGTGGATGCTGATCATAATTTGATCGCTATTGATTTTGGATGCATCAAGAAAGTGCCTCAGGAATTTTATGAACCTTATTTTGAGCTTGCAAAGCCCGAAAATATAAATGATCCTGTCATTTTTAAAGAAAAGATGTTTGAACTGGAAATACTGAAGAAAGAAGATTCCCCTGAAGAAATTGCTTTTTTCTCTGAGCTATTTCATGAAATGTTGAGTCTGTTTACCAAGCCCTTTCACCTCGAGACTTTTGATTTTAGTGACGAAAGTTTCTTTGCTCAAATTGCAGACTTAAGTGATAAGTATTCAAAAGATACCCAACTTCGAAAAATGAATGGTAACCGTGGTAGCAAACATTTTTTATACATCAACCGCACATTTTTTGGCTTGTACAATTTGATGCACGATCTGGGAGCAAAGATCGAAGTGAATAATTTTGAAAAGTATTTAGACTAAGAAATAACGATTATTGGTTAGGTTGTTTTGAGAGGCGCACTGATTGGTTGAAGTTGCGCCTCTCTTTTTTTATTTGATAAAATGAGATTAAACCTAATAGCTTGTGTTGAGGTGAAATTGACTCTTACGGTTTTACCTAGATTAGAAATTTTTCTATGGCTTTTGCTACAGCATGTTCTTTATTAGTATAAGAACATACATAATCTGCAACATCCTTTACTTCTTGTGCTGCATTGGCAACAGCAACGCCAAGACCTACATTTTTGATCATCGTGGTATCGTTAAAGTTATCTCCAAATGCGATGACTTGATCTAAAGTCAAATTGTATTTTTTGCTGATCAAAGTCTCAAGAGCACTGCTTTTGTCAATGTTTTTTGGAGTAATTTCTACATACACATCTTTAGAACGGTAAAGATGGGCTTCATCTCCGTGTTTTTCTTTCAGCGTGCTGATTAGGCTATCTATAGCTCTGGGCGAACCCATACACATAATTTTATGCGGTTGTTCGTCTATGGCTTTTAAAACAGCTACGTGTTCCTTTAACGGAGTGTAAACAGGTTCTACACGCGTGCTTCTTATTTCCCGTAAGGTCCAGTAATCTGATTTTGCGGTACGCCAAGTGTCAGTACAATAGGTGCTGATGTTGTAATCATAATCCTTTTGATGTGCGATCACGGTTTCAAGAAAATCAAGAGAAACTGTCTGACTGTATAGTTTTTCACCTTTATCATCCAGTACAAGTCCGCCATTGTAACTGATGATGGGACTGCCTAAGCGACCTATTTTTTCTTGTAAATAATACATTGCCGAAGGCATTCTTGAAGAGGCTAGAATGATTGGGAAATCTTTAGGTAATTTTTCTACTGCCTGAGCAGTTTCGGGAGCGATATCGCGTTTTGCATTGAGTAGTGTTCCATCAATGTCAGAACACATGAGTTGGATTTTCTTTGTCATGCTTCAAAGATAATTCAACATGATTTTTTGCTGAAAGATTTAGATTTTTCTTATCATTTTCTCCTAACAAAAATGGAAATCAAGGCACTCAAAACGAGTCCGAAAGCAAGACTTCCTGCTACCGCTTGAATCATATAGCTTTGAAGATTGAAGAACGATGCAGCTTCTTCAGGAGTAGCTTTGCCGCTTTGGACGGCATAGGCGATTACATTTTCAAAATACTGAGGGGTAATGTACGTGCTTATGATGTATTGCGCAGGAATTGCTAAAAAAGCAATAAAAATCGTCAAAACCAATCCGCAGATAAAAGCTTGTTTAAAGGTTATGATGCCACCGTAGAAATTATTGCGCTTATCGCTTAAGGCCAAGTAATACACTAAAGCTGTAGGAAGGTATATAAGCAAGGTGTAAAGGTGATGCTTGGCAATATGCACATCGTGCCAGCCCATCAACCGCTCAAAAACCATCCATACCAAAAGAAAAAGTGTATAGATAACCGCCCATTTTAATTCTAACCTACAATTTTTCATACCAGCCTGTTTCAGCCTTAAGGCGTATTGAAGGTAGTATAAATCTAAATTATTTAAAAGTGGTGCCTTTAAATTTAGCTAATAATAGGCCTTTACTTTTCTGGCAGGTTTGATTTGCTTTTTTACATCGAAGCCTAGGTTGCGTAAACTGTTTTCCCAGTCAAGACGCGCGTAACCTTCTCGGCTACGGTTGTTTTTTAGGTATTTAATACGCTGTAAAATACTTTGAATAAAAAAGCAGTCTGTCTTGGTAAGTTCCTCTGTATTTTTCATCAGGATCGTCAGCAATTTATTGGATTGATCCAATGAAGGAGCATCCTTGTAATTGGCCACGGTTATGGGAGCAATATCGGTGCGCAACCACGCGCGCAGCTCTACTGCAGACATGTTTGTAGATTGAATTAACTCGTTGTGTAGACGTTCTTTAGAAAACAATATAATAGGATTTTAGATTGCAAAACTAGGGGTATTCTCAGGTCTCAAAAAGGCTGCAATATTAAGTTTATGTAAAGATTAAAAGCAACAGATTGCAAATAGTTATTCACAAAAAAAGTCCGGTTGTTAACCGGACTTTTTTGCTGTTTGAATTCTATAATCTTATTCATCTACAAGTACCCAATCTCCTTTGTCAAGAAGTGGAATAGCTTGTTTAAACTTCATTGTTTTGTTTTCTCCATTCATCACGTGCTTGATCGTTACTTTGTCATTACGACCTATTTTAGGGCGCTCGCGGGTGATGGTCTCGGTCACTTGTTGACGTTGAGGTTGTGTATTGCCACTTGCTGCACGGCTTTGTGCGGCGCGCTCATCAAGATTAGGGATTTCTTCTTTAGAAGTCTGTGTCTTTTCGGTTTGACGTACTTGACGTGCTTCTCTAATCTGATTTTGTTGCTGTACCGGCAATTCTCCTTTAAATAAGAAAGAAATAACATCTTTATTTACCTGATCGATCATTTGTTTGAAGAGCTCAAAAGCTTCAAACTTATAGATCAATAACGGGTCTTTTTGCTCGTGAACCGCAAGCTGCACACTTTGCTTCAATTCATCCATCTTGCGTAAATGCGTTTTCCAGGCATCATCAATGATCGCAAGTGTGATATTCTTTTCAAAGTCGGTGATGAGTTGTTTCCCTTCAGACTCGTATGCGTCTTTCAAATTGGTGACCACCTTAAGTTCTTTGTTTCCGTCAGAAAAAGGAACCACGATACGCTCATAATTGCTTTCAGGATTTTCATAAACATTACTAATGATAGGGAAGGCGAGTGCGGCATTGCGCTCCATTTTTTCCTTGTAATGTTTAAGAGCCGCCTCATAAACGGTCACTGCAAGTTGTTTTGCAGACGAACTCGCAAATTGGGCTTCATCAACCGGACTGCTCATCGAGAAGAAACGAATCAGCTCAAACTCAAAGTTTTTGAAGTCCTGCGCCATTTTATTGGTTTCGGCGATCGCTTCAGAAGTGTCGTAGATCATATTGGCGACATCTACGCGTAGACGCTCCCCAAATAATGCGTGATAGCGACGCTTGTAAATCACCTCACGTTGCGCATTCATCACATCATCATACTCCAAAAGACGCTTACGTACACCAAAGTTGTTCTCTTCAACTTTTTTCTGTGCACGCTCGATAGACTTAGAGATCATTCCGTGCTGGATTACTTCACCTTCCTGAAGCCCCATACGATCCATCATTTTAGCGATTCGTTCAGAACCGAATAAACGCATCAGGTTATCTTCAAGCGACACGTAGAACTGAGAACTACCTGGATCTCCCTGACGTCCAGAACGACCACGCAACTGACGGTCTACACGACGCGAATCGTGACGTTCGGTACCTATGATCGCAAGACCACCTGCATCTTTAACTTCATTACTTAATTTAATATCGGTACCACGACCCGCCATATTGGTAGCGATCGTAACCTGACCGGCGTTACCTGCATCGGCAACAATATCGGCTTCTTTTTTATGCAATTTTGCGTTCAATACGTTATGCTGAATCTTACGCATTGAAAGCATTCTGCTCAAGATCTCAGAGATTTCTACCGAAGTTGTACCGATAAGTACCGGTCTTCCGGCCTCTACCATTACTTGTACCTCGTCTATAACCGCGTTATACTTTTCACGTTTGGTCTTATAAACTTTATCATCTCTATCATCTCTGGCAATCGGGCGGTTGGTAGGAATTTCAACAACGTCCAATTCGTAAATTTCCCAGAATTCGCCGGCTTCTGTTACTGCAGTACCCGTCATACCCGAAAGTTTACGGTACATTCTAAAGTAATTCTGAAGCGTTACCGTTGCAAAAGTCTGGGTAGCGTCTTCGATCTTTACATTTTCTTTTGCTTCGATCGCCTGGTGTAAACCATCGCTGTAACGACGCCCGTCCATAATACGACCGGTTTGCTCATCAACGATCTTCACTTTATTGTCCATCACCACATATTCGGTGTCCTTTTCAAATAAAGTGTAGGCTTTTAACAGCTGGTTCATCGTGTGAATACGCTCACTCTTTACACTGAATTCTCTAAAAAGCTCTTCTTTCTTTTCAGCTTCTTCTTCGGTAGAAAGATTTGCGTTTTCGATCTTGCTGATCTCAACGCCCATTTCTGGCATAATGAAGAAATTAGGATCTTCTTTTCCAGACAAGTGATCGATACCTTTATCGGTTAATTCGATCTGGTTGTTCTTTTCGTCAATGGTGAAATATAATTCAGAATCAATCACGTGCATCTCGCGATTGTTGTCTTGCATATAGTGGTTTTCAGTCTTCTGTAAAAGTTGACGAATTCCTTCTTCACTTAAATATTTAATCAGGGCTTTATTCTTTGGAAGACCACGGTATACGCGTAATAAAAGAATAGCACCTTCTTTAGTATCGCCTGCTGAAATAAGCTTTTTTGCTTCGGCTAAAGTTCCTGTGAGTTGTTGACGCTGAAGGCTTACTAAGCTATCGATTTTTGGCTTCAACGCATCAAACTCGTGTTGATCTCCTTTTGGTACAGGCCCTGAAATGATCAATGGCGTACGCGCATCATCTACTAATACCGAATCGACTTCATCGACGATCGCATAGTTAGGGGCACGTTGTACCAGATCGTTTGGTGCGTGCGCCATATTATCGCGCAAGTAGTCAAAACCAAACTCGTTGTTGGTTCCATAAGTAATGTCTGCAGCATAGGCTTTTCTACGAGCAGCAGAATTAGGTCTGTGGTAATCGATACAGTCTACGGTAAGACCGTGAAAGTTGAAAAGTGGTGCCATCCACGCACTATCACGTTTGGCTAGATAATCGTTAACGGTTACCAAGTGTACTCCGTTCCCGGTAAGTGCGTTAAGATAAACCGGAAGCGTTGCCACAAGGGTTTTACCTTCACCGGTTTGCATCTCTGCAATTTTACCTTGGTGCATCGCCACACCACCTATAAGCTGTACATCGTAATGAATCATATCCCAAGTGATGGGCTTTCCGGCAGCGTCCCAGCTGTTTGACCAGATCGCATCATCTCCATCAAGCTGAACATAATCGTGCTCGGCACTCAGTTCGCGATCAAAGGCACTTGCTGTTACTTTTAATTCTGGGTTATGAACAAAGCGTTTTGCTGTCTCTTTAACCACAGCAAAAGCTTCTGGAAGAATATCGTTTAAGACATCTTCACTTATTTTATAAGACTCGTCTTTTAGCTTGTCGATCTCTGCATAAATCTCTTCTTTACGGTCGATGTCCTCCGTTTCGTCTGCTTCTTTCTCTAATTTCAATAAAGAGGCGTTAGTATCGGCAAGAGCGTCGGCGATTTTTGCTTTAAATTCTATAGTTTTTTGTCGTAACTCATCGTGTGATAAGGCTTCAAGCTGCGCTTCAAAACTTTTTATTTTATCAACAATAGGTTGAATTGCAGCGACATCTTGTTTGGATTTGTCACCTACAAAAACCTTCAATACTTTGTCTAATAATCCCATAATTGGTTTTTTCTTTTATCCCGGCGAAACCTATGGTTTCGATTTAAAGGGAAAAATTAATGTCATCTAATCCTGAAGTCTCAGGATCTATTTTCATTTTTTAGTATGAAAATATATTTATTCTTCTGAAGAATTTTTAAAACTGAATTCCTCTTTTTTGCACTTCAAATTTAAGCAAAAAAAAAGCCTCATAGCGAGACTTCTTTATGTTTACAATGTTGTAAAATCTAGTATTCATCCTCATTCCAGAGGTAGTCGTCTTCAGACGGGTAGTCTGGCCATATTTCGTCAATCGAATCGTAAGAGTCCCCTTCATCCTCCATAGCTTGTAAGTTCTCAACAACTTCTAATGGTGCTCCCGTTCTAATTGCATAATCAATCAATTCATCTTTGGTTGCAGGCCAAGGTGCGTCGCTCAAATGAGAAGCTAGTTCTAATGTCCAGTACATAAGTTAACGTATTTATTTTTTTTGCAAAAATAAATTTATTAACGTAAAATCCAAGAAAATTGAATGTTAATTCAAAATTATTTTTATGAACGTCTGTAATCTCTTGTGATTACGAGGTTTAGGCTTCAGTTTTGGAGGTTTTACTCCTTCTTTTCAGGAATCCATTTTATTTCTTCAGCCTGCAAATCTTTAGACAACTTCCGTGCCAGTACAAAGAGATAGTCAGAAAGGCGGTTTAAATATTTAAGTGCATTTTCTTCAAACGGAACTTCCTGATAAAGAGCGGTTGCGAGTCTTTCCGCTCTGCGGCATACCGCGCGTGAAATGTGACAGAATGACACCGTTTGATGTCCGCCGGGTAGGATAAAATGGGTCATTGGCGGTAGCTGCTCGTCCATTGCATCCATTTCTTGTTCTAAGAATAGAATATCGGCCTCGCTTACCTTATCAATATTTAAGCGCTCTTTTCCATTTTTTAGAACAGCCTTTTCAGGATCTGTTGCCAGAATAGCGCCAATTACAAATAGTTTCTCTTGTATACTAATCAAAGAAGCTTTGCTGTGCGCGTCAATTTCCTGATCGCGTAGCAGGCCTAAATACGAATTGAGTTCGTCTAAGGTGCCGTAGCTTTCAATGCGTATGTTGTGCTTAGATACCCGTGTGCCGCCAAAGAGGGCGGTAGTACCTTTATCTCCGGTTTTGGTATAGATTTTCACAGCTTAGTTTTTAGGAGTTTGATTCTTTTTCACGCTCATTTTTAAGCTTGAAGTAATCGGTTTTAAAATTCCGTTTGCGACGGTCTCTTAATTTACTTTGATTGCGTTTATTGTTTGCCATCACAGCTAAAAAAAGCACAGCCAAAACAACAATGATGAGTATAGATTGAAAATTATCTGGAATAAAATCGAGCATAGGTTAAAGGTACTTAATTTAAAACAGCATTTGCAATAGTGCTATTCCATCGCGTGTTTTGCATAATTACGCCACTTCTCGATGCAGGCTTCCATATCTTCAGGGATCGCACTGTCAAAACGCATCCATTCCCCTGTTTTTGGATGTTCAAAGCCTAGGGTTTTTGCGTGTAAAGCTTGTCTGGGCAAAACTTTAAAGCAATTTTCTACAAACTGTTTATACTTGGTAAAGGTGGTTCCTTTTAAGATCGCATCCCCGCCATAGCGCTCATCGTTAAAAAGCGTGTGTCCTATGTGCTTCATATGCACACGAATTTGATGCGTGCGGCCGGTTTCAAGCTTACAGGAGATTTTGGTCACATAGCCTAAGCGTTCTAAGACTTTATAATGTGTCACAGCTTCCTTACCTTGATCGCCGTCCTCATAAACCGTGTTTTGCATACGGTTTTTAGGGTGACGGCCTATATGCCCTTCAACAGTGCCTTGGTCTTCTTCGACATTTCCCCATACGATCGCGATGTACTCGCGCTCACTGGTTTTATCAAAAAACTGTTTGGCCAGATGCGTCATAGCCTCCTCGGTCTTTGCGACTACGAGAAGTCCGCTGGTGTCTTTATCTATGCGATGCACCAGCCCGGGTCTGCCGCTGCTATTTTCGGGCAGGTTGTCAAAATGATAGATCAATGCATTAATGAGCGTACCACTGTAATTACCGTGACCGGGATGTACGACCATACCGGCGGGTTTATTCACCACAAGCAGTGTGTCATCTTCAAAAACAATATCTAACGGAATATCTTCAGGCGTAAGTAAAAATTCATAAGGCGGATGCTCAAAAAGTACCCGAACCACATCATTGGCTTTTACTTTATGATTTTGTTTTACAACGGCTCCATTCACCTGAATGTTGCCATTTTTTGCGGCTTGCTGAATTTTATTACGCGTCGCTTTCTCAATAAAATTCATCAGAAATTTATCTACACGCAGCGGCTCTTGGCCTTTGCCCGCAGTAAAGCTGTAATGCTCATACAATTCATCGTCCTGCTCATCAGGACCTTCGGTTTTAAAATCCTGCATCGTCTAAATCTTCAGCATCATTAATTACATCTTGTGCAGCATCGCCAGAAGTGCGGTAGCTGCCTTTTCCATTACCTACAACCAGATCAATGACCGAAGTTTTCCGCAGGGGGTCGCCTACTTTAAGGGTTTTCCCGTCGTGGCGCAATTCAAGTACTTCGTCAGAACTTATATGATCGCGATAGTCAATTTTTCCTATTTTGAATCCAAGGGCAAGCAGCGTAGGTTCTACCTGACGTTGTGTTCTACCTACCAATTCTGGGATTTCAATTTTTCGGTATCCTGATGGATTTAAAACCAAATAGATTTTTCGGCCTTCTTTTACAAATTTTCCTGCAGCCGGATTTTGCTCAATTACAGAAAAGGTTGGGAAATCTGGATTGTAATTTGAAGAGTCGATCACCACATAATTCAAGTCGGCATTCTCGAGCTCTTGCTGCACGAGACCTAAAGACATTTTGCTAAGGTCTGGCACCGCGATACGCTGGTCGTGATTTGTTGATGCGCGTAGCCAATACAGCAGTCCAAAAACAAGAAGAACGAGTGCCAGTAACGCCAGCAAGAGCTGTTTTAAAAACACTTTGCTGAATATAAATTTAAAGAATCCCATAGATAGCGAATTTGCGGCTACAAACTTAGTTTAAAATTGGCTGACGCTCAATTGCAATCATTTTTTTTGCCTATTTATTCTAAAAATAACGTTCTTTGAAGCCTTAAAGTACTCGGTAAACCGAGCTTAATTAAAATTGTTTTTTCAATAGCTGAAGATGACCAGAAAGTCATCTTATTACTAGATAACGTAAAGCTTTCATTTTTACTATGTCAAAAAAAAATATTGCAGTCGTGATGGGTGGATTCTCAAGTGAGGTGAATATCTCGATCTTGAGCGGGAATACGGTTTGCAAGCACTTAGACCAATCAAAATATAATGTATTTCCTATTCATATCTTGAAAGAAGGATGGTTTTGCAAACACGCAGATCACAAGCCTATTCCTGTTGACAAGGCTGATTTTTCTATAAATGTAGAGGGTACTAAGATTACTTTTGACTGCGTCTTTAACACCATTCACGGTACGCCTGGAGAAGACGGAATTTTGCAGGCCTATTTGAAGCTTTTGAATATTCCGCAGACGGCGTGCAATTATTATGAGGCTGCGCTTACCTTTAATAAGCGGGATTGCATCGGTGTGTTGAAAGCCTACGGAATCAAAACCGCAACCAATTATTTGCTGAATAAAGGTGATGCGATCCATGCGACTGAAATTTTGGAGCAAGTAGGTTTGCCTTGTTTTGTAAAAGCCAATAAAGCGGGAAGCAGTTATGGGGTTTCTAAAGTTTATGGTGCCGAAGAACTAGAAGGAGCGATCGAAGTGGCTTTTAAAGAAGATGATGAGATCATTATCGAATCCTTTTTAGAAGGAACCGAAGTTTCGGTGGGTGTGATCAATTATCAGGGAAACGTCATGGCGCTTCCGGTGACGGAAATTGTAAGCGACAATGACTTCTTTGATTACCAGGCAAAATACGAAGGTAAATCGCAAGAGATCACACCGGCAAGAATCACCGATGCGCAAACCGAAGCCGTACAACGCGAAGCTGAAAAGGTGTTCAAGATCTTAAAGCTGAAAGGGCTTACCCGGGCAGAATTTATATTCCATAATGGAGAGCCGCATTTTTTAGAAGTAAACACCACACCGGGATTGAGTCCTGCGAGTATCATCCCGCAGCAGGCAAAGGTGGCAGGGATAAGCTTGCCAGAGTTGTTTGATAATGTTATTGAGCAAGCGATGCGTGATAGAACGTCTCAGTAGGCAGTCCCAGTAAACAGTAGATAATCTGAAAAGCAACTTTTTTAGGCACCGCCAATGGGCTGAATATTTTATAGACTTTAAGCAACCTTAAACCACAAGCTTCAAACGCTCCAGTTTTTGTACCTTTAATTTTGAACTTTAAACATTGAATTCCTAATTATGAAACGCGCAGTATTTCCGGGATCATTTGATCCGCTTACTTTAGGACATTATGATATTATCGAGCGGGGCTTAAAGCTTTTTGATGAGATCATTTTAGCGATCGGGGTCAATGCCGATAAGAAATATATGTTCACTTTAGAGCAGCGCGAGCGTTTCTTAAAAGAGTCGTTTAAAGACGAACCCAAGATCAAAGTCATGACGTATCAAGGGCTTACGGTTGATTTTTGTAATGCTACAGATTCCGGCTTTATTCTTAGAGGTTTGCGCAATCCGGCAGATTTTGAGTTTGAGAAGGCTATTGCGCATACCAACAGAAAGCTGGCGCAAATAGAAACGGTATTCTTGCTCACTTCTTCAGGTAAAAGTTATATTTCTTCTTCCATCGTGCGTGATGTTATTCGCAATGGCGGGGATTACACCGGCTTGGTGCCAGACGCGGTACGCGTATAAAGTTTTGCAACATTAGCACATAGATCAGGTCATTATGCAACAGACCTGATTATGCCAAGACCTTTACTCCCTGTTTTATTTTTTCTGCTAAGTTTTAGTTTTCAAGCTCAAGAAACTAAGGGTAAAGTATATGCAAATGATAAACCGCTAGAAGGCGTACTTATTATCAACAAGACTCAAGATGTCATGACTTCGACCAATGCGCAGGGAGATTTTAAGATCGCTGCTGAACTTGGAGATTCTTTGATCTTTAGTTATTCCTTTTTTAAGACACAAATTCATAAAATAGAGCCCTACCAGCTTGAAGAGATCTGGGTAGTCGAATTGAAAGAAAACCGAAATGAATTGGATGCCGTGACCATCACTGCAACTAATTCCGTTAAAGAGTTTAGTGTTGAAGAGTACGATAAAAACTTCAATTTCTGGCTGAAAAAAGATATTCAGGAAAATCCGGGAATGTACAGTCCGAATCCTACCGGAGGAGGGATAGATTTTATCGCGATAGGAAAAATGGTATGGAATTCGATAAAGAAAGATAAAAAAGAAAAAGCAGAAGATCCTAACCGGTTTAGAATCTTAAAATTAGGCGAACTTGAAGCATTCTTTAAAAAAGACGCTTTCTTCAATCAGCAACTTTTGAGAAATCAATTGTCGATCACCGGAGAAGAAGAGCCCTTGTTTTTTGATTATTGTTTAAGTAGAAAAATAGATGCGCGTCTTTTGCAAGAAAAGAATCAAATGCGCTTTTTAGAGTATCTGCTTAAGACCAGTTCCGATTTTCATAAACAGGCACAAACTAATTAAGCTAACTTCGCAACCTAAATTGTTTTGATGAGATTTATATACATTCTTCTAGGCTTCAGTTTGCTTTGCGCTGGCACACTGCGTGCTCAAAATACTTCAGGAAAAGTATATGCGGGCGATAAACGCGTTCCCGGTGTTTTGGTGCAAAACCTGACGCAGCATAAAAGTACGACGACTACAGATGAAGGAGATTTTAGCTTAGCTGCGCGATTAGAAGATTCTTTGGTTTTTAGTGCGCCTTTTATGGAAACCCAGGTTTTTGTAGTAGAACCCTATCAGCTCGAAAAGATCTGGGTGGTTGAACTTAAAGAGAACCTGAACGAACTCGACGAAGTGCGCCTTACCGAAGCGCCGAAGGAGAAGAAATTTGACGTCAAAGAATACGATAGTATTTTCAACAGCAGGATTCAGAATGATATCAAAAAGAACCGCCAGTTGTACCGACCGCCTAACAGTACCAATGGTGTTGATTTTATGGAGTTGGGACGGCTTTTTTTAAGTCTGTTTAAAAAAGACCCTTCCAAACAAAAGGAAAAATATGCTCCCATTACTTATAAACAATACCGGGTGCTCTTTGCTACCGATGATTATTTTAACCGGGAGTTTTTAGTCGAACAACTGGGAATTGACGCGTATTACCACAATCTGTTTTTTGAGTACTGTGATGCGATGCAATTGCCGGGCAATCTGCTAGAACCTGAAAATCAATTAGACCTTTTAGATAAATTCATAGCACTCGCTGACAGCTTTGAAACCGAACTCAACAAATTTGGTGAAAATGGAATGAAACTCTCTGACGGAAATTAGTTTTAAAACAGCTTCACGTTTAATCCGGTATAGAAATTTACAGGTTCTCCGGGATAATAATAACGTGGTGCTGCACCACCAAATCCTGTAGCATTAGGCAATATTTGTGCAGCATAATCGGTGTCAAAAACATTGTTTACGCCGGCAAAAATTCGGGTTTTTACTTTAGCAAAAAGATCAAAACTATAATCTGCCCGAAGGTTCACCAGATTGTAAGCATCGCTATAAAGTGTATTGGCGTCATTCAACGGAATGCTTCCGGTGTAACGGTAATTGATGTTGAACTTAAAACGGTTTTGAAAAGCCACATCCAGGCCGAGATTGATCACCTGATCTGCAACTCCGGTAAGCTCGTTTCCGCTATAATCTTCATCATTATCTACAAAGGCATCAAACGAATAGTCATTCAGCGCTAAAGACCCATACGGCTGAAGCGACCATGCTGGCGTTAAATTTTCACGATAATTGATTAAGAATTCAATCCCGTTATGATCGGTAGCGCCTGCATTGCGACCCACGTATTGATCATTACCCACGCGTTCGGCAACAAGGAGATCATTAACTTGTACCGTGTACAAAGCGAGCTCTGTGTAGAGTCTATGATCCAGCCATTGTGCTTTCAGCCCTAATTCATAATTGAAACCGATCTCAGGTTTGATTTCAGGATTTATAGCGCCTTCGGGAGTCAGCGTTTCGGCAACTGTGGGTAAAGAAAAGCCACGACTTATCGAGGCATAGATAAATTTATCATTAGCCACCTCGTAACTCAGGCCGGCTTGTGGTAAAAAGATTCTGGGATAGGTGTACACGCCGCTGTTATCGACATTACTTTCGTTAAGGTGATCGTCCAGACGGTATCTGCTGTGGTTGTAATTCAGTCCTAAATCCGCTTTAAACTTTGGCGTAAGCTGTAGACTTAATTGTGCGAAAAGATTTAAGTATTTGCGATCTTGTTCTTGATTGCTAAAGCGATTGCCTTGCAGACTTCCGTTACCGTTGTTTTCTTCATATAAATTCTCAAAGAGTTGCGCTTGATAATGCTCATCAAAATATTCGACTCCAATACTGCTTTTTCCGGGAATATTGAATAGCGAAAACTGCGAATTTAAACTGCTTCGAATACCAAACGCAAAAGAATCTTCATCAAGAATATCAAAAGGCCGGGGTTCATACCCATCACGGTAATTGGCGAAAACACTGGTTTGCCAGCTATTGTTGGCATTGATGTCCCATTTATAAGCAAGCCCGGCTAAAGCTTTGTCGTAAGATTCATAACCTTGGGCTTGCCCCCAAGTGAATGCGGCATCCTCGGGACTGTTTTGCAAGGTTTCAGCATTTACAGAACTTGGGATGAATGCTTTTAAACGCGTATAATTTCCGAAGAAAGAAAGCGAACTCACTTCGTTAAGTTGTGTTTTGGCATAAGCGGTAAGCGTGTTTCGGTTGTAATTGCTGTTGGCTCTAAAGCCATCTTTCTCGAGATGATTATAACTTACAAATCCGCCGGTTTCACGATTACCAAGCATTGCAGTGATTCCGCTTTTAAAAAGACCGTAAGCACCTGCGATCCCATTCAACCTAATCCTGCTATTTTCTGGTTTTGGTTTGATTACTGAAATATTGATCGCGCCACCCAATCCGGCTCCGTAGCTGCTGCTCGCGGGGCCTTTGATAATCTCCATACGTTCGATCAGGTTGAGGTCTATATCTTCTAAGGTAGTTTCTCCTTCTCCGGTAGTCAAGGGAATACCTTCAATATAGGCCTTTACGCGATTTGTGGAATATTGACTACGCGCTCCTAGGCCTCTGATGCTGATGCGACTGGTGTTGAGCGCACCTTGCTGCATTTGAATTCCCGGGTTTTTATTGAGCTCATTAGCGATGGAAAGTTGGTCACCACGCTGAAAATCTTCAGCCGTAATGCTATTTACCGCCGCAGGAATACGTTGCAATTTGTCTTGAATAGGCGTGGAGGTGATGATAACTTCACCTAAGGTGTTGCGTACAAAAACAGAGTCTGTTGCTGTTTTCTCTTGCGCAAATACACATCCGGAAAACAACAACAGACCTAAAAGAATATTTTTCATAAAGTACTCGCTAATCGAGGATGGAAATTCTAATGAACTTCAAAAATACTAAAACATATACCCACTGCTTGGCACCGCCGAAGGACTAAATGCCAAGAAGTTTTATATGGGTTAGTTTATTCTGCAGAAACACGCCAGATCGCTCCGCCGTCATCATCATTTACTAATAAGGAACCATCGGGAGCAACTGTGGTTGCCACCGGGCGACCATAAACTTCGTTTCCGTTTTCATCAGGAATAAACCCGGTTAAAAAGTCAACAGGTTCTTTGGGAATTCCATTTTCAAATGGAATAAAAACTACTTTATAGCCAGAAAAAGGTTCGCGGTTCCAAGACCCGTGTTGTCCTACAAATGCTCCGTTTTGATACATTTCCGGGAATTGATCTGCAGTGTAAAACGTAAAGCCTAAAGAAGCGGTGTGCGGTCCTAAAGGAACATCAGGAATGAGGGCTTGATCTACTAAATCCTGATGCGGATCGTCTTCCCATCGCGGATCATTGATTTGCCCGTAATAGCTGTACGGCCACCCGTACCAGCCACCTTTTTTAACGCTCGTTGCATAATCGGGAACTAGGTTATTACCCAATTCATCGCGCTCATTTACGGCCGTCCAAAGATCACCGGTCACCGGATTCCAATCCATTCCCACAGGGTTTCTAAGTCCGGAAGCATAAATGATCTCTCCGCTACCATCAGGATTCACTTCAAGAATATTGGCGCGACGTTCTTCTTTTTCCATTCCTTGTTCTCCCACATTACTGGCAGATCCTACCGAAATATAGATTTTATCTCCGGCTTCGTTGGTGATGATATTCCGCGTCCAGTGGTTGTTGTAACCACTCGCTGAAAGCTCAACGATTTTCTCGCCTTCACCTTCTAACTTGGTTTGGCCTTCGGTGTATGGAAAGCGGTACAAACCATCGGTGTTTGCAATGTAAAACGAACCGTCTAAAACTAGCATTCCAAAATTTTGGTTGAGGTCTTCTTTAAAAATATAGCGTTCGTCGATAGCTCCGTCAGCATTTGTGTCTCGTAACAAGGTGATTCTGTTGGCGCTGTCTTTGGTGTTCGATTCAGCAACAAAAATATCATTGTTGGGTGCAACATAGGTCCATCGGGGATGCTTTAAGGAGTCGGCAAAGCGTTCTACTTTAAAACCTTCGGCAGCTACCGGTGTTTTTCCGGCAGGCCAAGCAACTACCTTACTTTCTTTAGTAACCGATTCTGAAGCAAAAGGAGCGGGGAGTTCTAAAGGTCCTACAGTCGTTTCAACAGTTACAGGACCATTATCGGCAAGTTCTTCCTGTTTATCTTCAGAAACCGATTTATCATTTTTACAACCGGTGAGCAAAACGAGACCGGCTAAAATATAGAGGTATGTTTTCATAGTTTGAGATTTTATACGAAAATAAGACTTTAGCGAGCCAGCGATCTGCAGCAGTGCCAGATTAATATAAGTTTAACGGCTTCTGAAATGCCGCGTGTTAGCGAAATCCTTTGCGTAACAGCTTGATTGGTAAACTCTAGCCATTACAGGCGTATCCTGCTGTGATGTGCTTGCCCTTCTCATTAAAAAAGCTATTTTTGCAGCCGAATTGAGCAGGGTTTTAACCTGCTAAATAACAGTGCATTTCAAGTGCGATTCTTGATTTTTTTGACTGTTTACCCCAATAAAAAACACACGCTTTTTGCACAAAACTACTTCATGAAAAAAGTATTTAACTTATTTGATTTAACTCAAAAGGTCAATTACAAAACTGAAATTCTAGCCGGTCTTACGGTTGCGATGACCATGATTCCTGAATCGCTTTCTTTTGCGATTCTAGCTGGTCTTCCTCCTTTGATGGGTTTATATGCTTCTTTTATTGCAGGCTTAGTGACCGCGATTTTTGGTGGCCGTCCTGGGATGATCTCGGGAGGAGCAGGAGCCACCGTGATCACCCTGATCGCGTTGATGAATTCCCACGGTTTAGAATATGTTTTGGCGGCTGTAGCACTTGCTGGAGTCATCCAGGTATTGATCGGACTCTTTAAACTGGGGAAGTTTATTCGTCTGGTGCCGCATCCGGTGATGTTTGGGTTTGTAAACGGTCTGGCTATTGTGATCTTTATGTCGCAGATCAAGCAATTTAAAACCATAATAAATGGGGAAGTAGCGTGGTTAACCGGTACACCTTTATTAATTATGGCAGGTCTGGCTGCACTTACAGTATTGATCGTGATTTTTCTTCCGAAGTTGACAAAAGCGGTTCCATCTTCTTTGGTTGCTATAATTGTGGTTTTTGCGTTGGTGTATTTCTTCGGAATTGACACCAAAACGGTTAAAGATATCGCTTCGGTAAGCGGTGGTTTCCCTCCGTTCCATATTCCTGAAATTCCTATTTCTTATGAAACTTTAAAAGTGATCGCTCCGTATTCTATGGTGATGGCGGCAGTAGGACTTACTGAAGGTTTGCTTACCTTGAATCTTGTCGATGAGATCACACAAACCAAAGGAGACGGAAACCGGGAGTGTATCGCTCAAGGAAGTTCTAACCTACTCAACGGATTTTTCTTCGGAATGGGAGGTTGCCCGATGATCGCACAAACCTTGGTGAATCTTTCAGCGGGATCCAGAGCGCGTTTATCTGGTATTATCGCTGCATTTACCATTCTTATTATTGTATTATTCGGTGCGCCGGTTATTGAAAAAGTTCCGATGGCGGCACTCGTTGGGGTGATGATTATGGTAGCGGTAGGAACCTTTGAGTGGGCCACGCTGCGTATTTTCAATAAAGTACCTAAAAAAGATATTTTCTTGGTGATCATCGTGGCTGCTATCACCGTTATCTTGCACAACCTTGCACTGGCCGTGTTGGTTGGTGTGATTCTTTCTGCCTTGTTTTTTGCCTGGGAAAGTGCCAAACGCATTCGAGCTAGAAAATATGTAGACGATGAAGGAACCAAGCATTATGAGATCTACGGACCGTTATTCTTTGCCTCGACCACCAATTTTACAGAGAAGTTTGATATCCTGAACGATCCCAACAAGATCATCATCGATTTTAAAGAAAGTCGGGTAGCAGATATGTCGGCTATCGAAGCCTTGAACGTGGTGACCAGCCGTTATCATAAACTGGGCAAGACCGTTTATTTACGACACTTGAGCCCCGATTGTCGCCGTTTGCTGAAGAATGCCGAGGCGATCATTGATGTGAATATTATCGAAGATCCTACCTACAATCTGGTGGGCAGCGATGCAAAATAGCGCACTAAAAAAGCCGATACGTTAAGTATCGGCTTTTTTAGTTTTTGGTGGTTAGCCCAAGCGTTTAGTGCTTGTTTTGTTGGTCTTTGATGGTTTTTTCATCAATATCCACTTTATTGGTGTTCTTTTTACGATCTCCAAGGCTGCTTGTAGGATCGCTGTCTTTCTGGTCTACTGTTCGTTCAAATTTCTTATCCATAATAGTTTTCTTTTTTTGTTGACCTCAAGATAAGAAGTACAGCTGTTAATTATTGATAAGAACTTGCTAAAAGCGGGTTAAGACTTAGGGTCTAATGCTTTTAATAAAGCCAGAAATGCCCTCAATACCCTTTTCGGTAAGCGTTTTGATAAATGCTGAACCTATAATGGCACCCTGAGCGGTTTGTGTTGCTGCCTTAAAAGTTTCCTCATCTTTAATACCAAAACCTACGATCTGTGGATTTTTCAGATTTAAAGCAGCGATGCGCTCAAAATAATCGGTTTGAACATTGCTGAAGCCCGAAGTTTTACCTGTAGTACTTGCACTGCTCACCATGTAAATAAAACCATCACTTGCTGCATCGATCTGTCTGATGCGCTCATCTGAAGTTTGAGGCGTGATCAAAAAGATCATCTTAAGACCGTATTTTTCAAAAGTAGCTTGATAGTGTTCTTCATATTCCGCAAGCGGAAGATCTGGCATGATGAGTCCGTCTATGCCTATTTCTGCACAGGTAGCGCAGAATTTTTCAACACCATACTGAAGCATGGGATTAAAATACCCCATCACGATCAACGGAATATCAACGGTTTTCCTAATGTCTTTGATCTGATCAAAGAGCTTTGCAGTGGTCATTCCGTTTTTTAAAGCTGCGGTAGAACTCTCCTGAATCGTGGGCCCATCTGCTAAGGGATCGCTAAACGGTAAACCGATCTCGATCATATCAACTCCTGATTTTACAAGCTCTTCAATAACTGTTGTGGTGTCTTCCAGTTTAGGATAACCCGCGGTGAAGTATATAGAAAGCAACTTTTTACCTTCTTCTAATTTCGTATTTATTCTGTTCATAATAATATGTTTAGTCATTTCCGTCCTTCGACTCTCGCTCAGGATAAACTTTAGGCGGAAATCTCTCCAATTCAATTCAAGTTTTAATTACGTTGTGCTCAGCGGAAATCTTTCCAGTCTAATTCTAATTCCAATTATATGCTCAGCGGAAATCTTTCAAATCCAAGTCAAGTTTTAAATATGTTGTATTCTACAGAAACCTCATTCGTCTAGCATCCAACTCAGATCGTTCCAATCAGGATTCATTTCGTTGATCAGATTTTCTTTCCAGGCTCTATTCCATTTTTTGAGCTGTTTCTCTCTTTTAATGGCATTTTCGACATAAGGGCTCGATTCAAAATAGAGGAGTTTTTCAACATTGTACTTTCTTGTAAATCCTTTATTGCTCTTTTGTTTATGCTGTTTAAGTCTTCTTTTTAAATCACTGGTAACTCCAATGTAAAGCACTGTGTGGTTTTTATTTGTAAGAATATATATGTAGAATAATTCTTCCATTTAAAATGTGTGCTTACATTCAAGGGATTTCCGCCTTCGCGGAAATGAAAAATTCAAACGCGCTTAAGCGAGTTTGAAGTAATCTATAAATGTACTTAGATCCTTATCTCCTCTACCACTCAAATTCACGACCACGATATCCTCTTTTTTAAACTTGCGTTCTTCAAAAATCGCCAAAGCGTGAGACGATTCGATCGCGGGGATGATCCCTTCCAGTTTACACAATTCAAGACCGGCTTGCATCGCATCGGCATCGGTGATGCTGATGAACTCACCTCGACCGCTTCTAAATAAATGTGCGTGCATAGGTCCAACTCCGGGATAATCGAGACCTGCAGAAATCGAATACGGCTCGGTGATCTGTCCGTCATCGGTTTGCATCAAGAGGGTTTTGCTTCCGTGAATGATCCCTTCTTTACCCAAGGCTGAAGTTGCGGCGCTTTCCCCGGAATTTATTCCTTTTCCGGCGGCTTCTACTGCGATGATGCCAACTTCGGGAGTGTCAAGGTAATGGTAGTAAATCCCGGCTGCGTTACTTCCGCCGCCTACACAAGCCACAACATAATCAGGATTTTCACGCCCTTCTTTCTCAAGCAATTGCTTTTTTACTTCCTCAGAGATCACACTTTGAAAACGCGCCACCATATCGGGATAGGGGTGAGGCCCAACCACACTACCAATAATATAATGCGTATCGGTTGGATTGTTGATCCAATCCCGAATCGCTTCGTTAGTGGCGTCCTTTAGGGTTTTACTACCAGATTCTGCAGGAACTACCGTAGCGCCCAGCATTTTCATTCGGGCTACGTTAGGCGCCTGACGTTTGATGTCTATCGCTCCCATGTACACAATGCATTCTAAGCCCATCAACGCACATACGGTAGCCGTAGCCACCCCGTGCTGACCGGCACCGGTTTCTGCGATGATGCGGTTTTTACCCAGACGCTTGGCCATCAAGATCTGACCGATGGTGTTGTTAACCTTATGCGCTCCTGTATGACACAGATCCTCGCGTTTGAGATAAACATTTGTCCCGTATTTTTCAGAAAAACGCTTAGCATAATAGAGTGGAGTAGGACGCCCTACATATTCTTTTAAAAGTGCCTTAAATTCCTCTTGAAAATCCGGCTCCTGCATCACTTTTATATAATTCTGACGCAGTTCTTCTACATTAGGATATAGCATTTCTGGGATGTAGGCGCCGCCAAAATCTCCATAATATCCTTTTTCATTTACATTGTAGTTCATAATTCTATATTGATATTTCCGCCCTTCGGCTATCGCTCTGGATAAACTACGACGGAAACTTTTAATTCACAGTATTCTTTTATTTCAACTCAGACGGAAATCTTTATCTATTTAATTCGTTTACAAGTGACTTTAACAAGTCTATATTTTTCAATCCCGGTTTGTCTTCAAATTTACTGTTGACATCAATTCCCGCCAGCGGGAG
Organism: Leeuwenhoekiella sp. CH_XMU1409-2; assembly: GCF_037029365.1. Lineage (NCBI taxonomy): Bacteria > Pseudomonadati > Bacteroidota > Flavobacteriia > Flavobacteriales > Flavobacteriaceae > Leeuwenhoekiella > Leeuwenhoekiella sp. CH_XMU1409-2. Next base: position 42,979 of record NZ_JAYMEI010000015.1, read on the forward strand.
TGCTGTTTTTTTAAGTTCGTTTACCGCTGGGATTTCTTCCAATCCTATACCGCCACTTAAGATAAAAGGCTTTTGCGAAGGATAGTCTTGAAGCACGCTCCAATCAAAGGTATAGCCATTGCCGCCTTTTTCCTTTCCTTTGGTGTCAAATAAAAATTTATCGATCACAGCTTCATAAGCTTCCAAAACCGAAAAGTCAAAGTGGTCTTTTATGCTGAAGACTTTCCAGAGTTCAACTTTTGAATCTGTTTGAAGCCTCTTACAATATTCCGGAGTTTCGCTACCGTGCAACTGAATCACATCAAACTGAAACTGCTTGATTTTATCGATGACAAATTCGATGCTTGCATCTACAAAAACACCCACTTTCTGGATCCCTTCCGGAAGGATTTCAATATGGGCTTTGTCATAATTTCGTTTACTTTTTTCAAAGAAGATAAAACCCAAATAATCCGGTTGGAGTTGCGCAACTTCAAGCGTGTTGTGTTTCATACCACAAACCTTAAGGCTTAGTCTATTATTTTTTTTATGATGGATTTTTTTGATCATAAGCATTAGTGCTTCCTATTGTGTTTTGTTCATTTCTTTTGCTCTTCCAAAAGAAACGAACCAAAGAAAAAGACGCCTTTTGTTAGGAATTTTCCATAACCTTAGCCGGTTATGGAAACCATTTTATAAAATGGGCGCTACGCTGTCTTTCCCATTTTATAAAGCCTATTCTGGAACAAAAGGAGGCTTCGCATGTATACTATTTAGTATTCAATTTAATTTATATACTATTAAATAAGCTGTTTGATAAACTCAGTGGCGCTGGCGCCAGGGTCGTCAGTTTTCATAAAGTTCTCGCCAATAAGAAATCCTTTGTAACCATACGGCTGTAAGGCTTTGATCGCTTCGATCGAACTGATTCCGCTTTCAGAGACTTTTACAAAGTCATCTGGGATTTCAGCAGAAAGGCTTTTGCTGGTTTCGAGACTGACTTCAAAAGTTTTTAGGTTGCGATTGTTTACGCCCAACATATCTAAAGACGGCATAACCGACTTTTGCAATTCTTCTAAATTATGGACTTCGAGAAGCACATCAAGACCAAGTGATTTTGCAAATTCTGAAAGGCTTTTGATCTCTTCCCGTGTTAGCACTGCTGCAATGAGCAAGATCACATCGGCACCATAAGCTTTCGCTTCCAGAATTTGATAGGTGTCGATCACAAATTCTTTGCGCAAAAGCGGTAATTGAGACGCTGCACGGGCGAGCAACAGATCGTCTAGCGAGCCGCCAAAATATTTACCATCGGTAAGTACGCTCATTCCGCAAACTCCGGCTTGCTCGTAACCACGGGCGACATCTTGCACGTTGAGGTTGTGGTTGATCGTCGCTTTACTGGGCGACCGGCGTTTATGCTCTGCGATGATTCCTGAAGCGCTTGTGCTCAAGGCTTGTGCAAGCGAAGGCGATTTACGTTCAAAAAGCACCGACTGCTCCAATTGCTTCACCGGAATCAGCTGCTTGCGTAAGGCTACTTCTTTATATTTATCAGCGATTATTTTGTCTAAAATATTCATCTTATTTGCTGCTTAGGGCTATGAGTTTATTTAAGCGTTCGAGTCCTTTTCCGCTTAGAAGAGCTTCTTTGGCAAGTTCAAAGCCAGCTTTAGGCTCGAGGTTTTTAACGGTGGCAATGGCCATTCCTGCATTGGCGCAAACCACATTGTTTTGTGCATCGGTACCCTTACCGCTGATCACTTTTTTAAAGATCGCAGCAGAAGATTCGATCGTATCCCCACCATAAATGTCTTCCTGTTTGATCGTGTGTACCCCAAAATCTTCAGCCGTTAACATACGCTCGCTGGTGTTGCGAATGGCTTTGGTATTTCCGGTAAGGGAAATTTCGTCATAGCCATCGATACTGTGTAAAATGGTAAAATTCTTTTTAGTATCCTGATACAGATACCCGTATAAACGAGCCAGTTCCAGATTGAAAACACCCACAAGTTGATTCTCAGGAAACGCCGGATTTACCATAGGCCCCAACATGTTGAAAAAGGTTTTTACGCCGAGTTCGCGGCGAATAGGTCCTACATTTTTCATCGCAGGATGAAAGAGCGGCGCGTGGAGTACACAAATACCGGCTTCATCCAGACAGCGCTTTAAAAAGTCGGTATCGTTGGTGAATTTTATTCCGAAGCTTTCCATAACGTTGCTGCTTCCGCTCACCGAAGAAACTCCGTAGTTTCCGTGCTTGGTTACGTTGATTCCTGCGCCTGCAGCTACAAAAGAAGAAAGCGTAGAAATGTTGAATGTATTTTTACCGTCACCGCCGGTTCCGCAAAGATCGATCGCGTTATAGCCTTCAAAGGGAACAGCGATACATAGATCCAGAAGTGCGTCTCTAAAGCCGGCAAGTTCTTCAACCGTAATGCTACGCATCATATACACGGTGATAAAAGCAGCGATTTGGCTGGTGTTGTATTTTCCTTCAGAGATGTTGACCAAAACCTCTCGTGCCTCTTCTTTATTGAGTTGCTCGTGGTTTATGAGTCTGTTTAATATTGTTTTCATTATTCGTTATAAGTACTCCGTAGGGAAGCATTATTATTTATTTGAGATTTCCGTCTTCACGGAAATGGACTACTTCTGTTATTTTATAAGATTTCCGTCTTCACGGAAGCAATTTTAGTTGGGTTCATGAGATTTCCGTCTTCACGGAAATAGAAAAAACCTTTAATTATTTACCCAGTTTTTGATCATTGTTTTGCCTTCCGGAGTGAGTACCGATTCGGGATGAAATTGTACGCCGCGCACGTCATATTCTTTATGACGTAAAGACATAATTTGCCCATTCACATCTACCGAAGTGATCTCTAAAGCTTCCGGGAAATTCTCGGGAGCAACGACCCACGAATGGTATCTTCCGATCTCAAATTCTGTTGGGATGTCTTTGAAAAGGGGTTCGTCTGCAACCAACTGTTTGGCTGAAGTGGCAACACCGTGAAAGACCTGATCCAGGTTGATGAGCGTGCCACCAAAAACTTCGCCGATGGCTTGCTGACCTAGGCACACGCCAAACATACTTTTAGTAGGGGCGTAGGTCTTGATAATTTCAAGAAGCAAACCGGCTTCTTCCGGAATTCCCGGACCTGGTGAAAGCAAGATTTTATCGTAAGCAGCAACCTCTTCAAGACTGAGTTGGTCGTTGCGTTTTACGGTGACTTCGCAGTCTAGATCTTCAAGATAATGCACAAGGTTGTACACAAAACTGTCGTAATTGTCTATGACTAAAACCTGTTTTTTCATGTTATAGTTCTTCAGCAAGTTTAAGGGCTTTAGTAAGCGCGCCTAATTTGTTATATACTTCTTCTAATTCTTTTTCAGGAACACTGTCGCTTACGATACCAGCGCCTGCCTGATAATGTAATTGATGGTTTTTACTTAAAAAAGAACGGATGATGATAGCGTGATTGAAGTTTCCGTTAAAATCCATAAAGCCGATCGCACCTCCGTAGAAATCTCGGTTTATGGGTTCGTATTTCTCCAGTAACTTCATCGCATTGTGCTTGGGCGCACCACTCAAAGTTCCGGCAGGAAAGGTGTCTGCTACTACGCGCATGGTTGAGGTTTCAGGATGTTTGGTTCCTGTAACTTTACTCACTAAATGGATCACGTGCGAAAAATATTGTACCTCGCGATAGGTCTCTACTTTCACGTTGCTGCCATTGCGGCTTAAGTCGTTGCGGGCCAAATCTACCAGCATCACGTGCTCGCTGTTTTCCTTGGCATCTTCAGAAAGTTTCTTGGCTAAAACGGCATCTTTCTCATCATTACCGGTACGTTTAAAAGTCCCGGCGATGGGGTGAATTTCAGCTTTACCCTCTTTAACGATGAGTTGGGCTTCGGGAGAACTTCCGAAGATCTTAAAATTTCCGTAGTCAAAAAAGAATAAATACGGCGAAGGATTTACACTGCGTAAACTGCGATACACATTGAATTCATCACCGCTGAAATTTTGAGAAAAGCGCTTAGAAGGTACGATCTGAAATACATCACCGCGTTGGCAATGTTTTTTACAGGTTTTAACCAAATCCATAAAGGCGTCATCAGACATTTGCGATTGTTGTGCGCCTTCTAATTTGAAATGGTACTCTGCAAAACTTTTTACCGTAAGCAGCTGTGCGATCTCACTCAGATTATTTTCTTCATTGTAGGTATGCGAAAAAATATAGGCCTCATTATTAAAATGATTGATCGCAATGATGTTTTGATAAACCGCATAATACAGATCGGGGACATCCAGCGCGCCTTCTTTTTTGGTGATCTCAATATCTTCAAAATAGCGCACGGCATCATAACTCATATAACCAAAAAGGCCGTTTTGAATGAACTTTTTATCGTTGTCTTCGGTCTCAAACTTTTTGGCAAAAGCTTCGATGATTCCGACTACATCGGTAGTGTAGTCGATGCTCGTGGTTGTGGTTTTTCCGTCAGGGAAACTTTCCGTAATAATTTCGTCCTTTACGGTGATCGAACCTATAGGTTTACAACAGATGTAGCTGAAGGTATTGTCGTTAGCCCGGTAGTCGCTACTCTCGAGAAGCAGACTGTTGGGGAAGCGATCCCGCAGGCGAAGGTATACCGAAACCGGAGTGATGGTATCGGCAAGAATCTTCTTGCTGTGCGTTTTTAAGGTATATTTCATTTTTTTTGGTTGTTAGGCGAAACAAAAAAGACCTGTCGTGAGACAGGCCTTTCAGTTATTTAAATTTTAAATACAAGGTTGTTTCACGACATTACTGTTGCGAGATCCACCACCAAGTATTTACTGTTTTGTTTTTCATAATTTGAGCTCCAAAGATAAAAATTGATGCTTAAGCGACAAACAAAATTTAAAATTACTTTTAAAAAATATTAGATAGACAAGTTGATGTTTAGTCTAAAGTCGTCTTAGGTGGTTTTATCCCGTGGGTAATCGCATTTCCGTTTTTGGATAACGTGAATCCTTTAGTTGTGTGTTTTCTGAGCTCGTGAATCTTTTAAGGTCGATAGGAGTAATTTTACTTACGTATAATTTTATTTACTTTTCTTTGCCTCTCCAAAGAAAAGTAACAAAAGAAAAGAGCCCCTCGCTTAGGAATTTTTCGCTTAGGCGAAAACCGCTTTGTCAGCTCCGCGTCGCTATCGCTCCTGTCTTTCGGAGCTTCCTGCAGCTATTCTGAACCGAGGGAATCACTACACCGTACAAGTTTTCGGGTGTTTTGTCTTTTTCTTGATCTATGGTAAACTAAACCCCTTGATTTTCCTGCCTGGCGGCAGGCAGGTTGGTTCTTTGGCATCAAGGCAAAAGAACATGGGCCTTGAATAATGTTATCAATGTTTTTTTGAGAACCCTCGTTTATGAGTGATTCTGATGATTTATTTAAGAAAGTTTGGATTAATAAATAAGGGGGTCTTTTAGAATATATCACAAAAAAAGCTGTCTTTTTAAAGACAGCTTTCTAAATACTTATGATAGACGATCAATTAGATAGACAAGTTGATGTCTAGTGTGAAGTCGTCATAGATGGTTTTATCTCCTAAGTTGTCAAAGAAGCTACCAGATCCGTAACGCACGTTGTATTTACTACGGTCGATGGTTAGGGTAGTTGTGAAATTATCACCTGCTTGTTGCAAGTCAAAAGAGATAGGCGCTGTAGTTTCTTTGATGGTAAGGTCACCGGTTACTGTATACGAATTTCCGTCTTTAACCGCATTGGTGATGACCAATTTGGCAGTTGGGTGATTTTCTACACCAAAGAAATCATCACTTTTAAGGTGACCTTCTAATTGACCTTTGCTGTCTCCTTCTAAGTCTGTACACGCGATGCTGTTCATGTCGATAACAAACTCACCTCCGGTGATGCTTCCGTTTTCCATTTCAAAAAAACCATCTTTAAGATCGATAGTTCCTGAATGCTTACCGGTCACTTTTTTACCTACCCAAGTGATTGAACTGCTTTTTACGCTTACTTTTTCCATGATTGTTTTTGTTGTAAATGATGCAGCGGCAACGCCTACTGCTAAAATTAATACTGATTTAACGCGATTATCGCGGTTTATTTGATTGAAGGCTTTTTTTGAAGCCAGGTTTAGTTTTGCTAAGCTTTGATTAAGGTTGCTGATGGAATTCTGAATTTTCATTGTTGTATAGATTAAAGTTGTATGTACAAATATTTGATTAAAAAATTTTTAGATGATCTCGAAAAGTTCTTCCTGAGGGCGTCTTACTTTTGGAGCATGTTGGGTTTCATCTTCCGCGCTGCGGTATCCTACTGCAGCAACAACTACGGCGTGCAGGTTTTGTTCGGTAAGGCCTAAGATTTCATCAAAAGCAGTTGCCTCAAAACCTTCCATAGGGCAGGTGTCTATTTTATGTGCAGCAGCGGCGCTTAGTAAATTGCCCAGAGCGATGTAAGCCTGTCTAGAGGTCCACCCTGCTTTGGCTTCCTGAGGCAGGTTAAGAAGTGCATTTTTCATCAAGTTTGCATAGCCTTCCAGCGTTCCTGTTTCAAGTTCTTTGATGCGTTCTGAGAGCTCGATATAAGAGTCTACGAGTTCTGCGTCAAAGTCGGTTTGATGTGCAAATACAAATACGGCGGTAGCATCGCTAAATTGAGACTGATTGTATCCTGCGGCTTTTAGCTTTTCTTTTACGGCTTGATCTTTTACCACTAAAATTTTATAAGGTTGCAACCCATAAGAAGAAGCAGAAAGTTGCACTGCATCTATAAGCCTTTGTAAATCTTCATCGGATACTTTTTTGGAAGCATCAAATTGTTTAACAGCGTAGCGCCAGTTTAAATCATCGATATAATTACTCATCGGTTCTAAGTTTATCTAATAGGTTATTAAGTGTTACTAATTCGTCGTCATTGAGGCTTGAAGTGTTGTTGGCATTTGCAGCCGAGGTGAGGGGGTCCAGTTCTTTTAAAAGTTTCAATCCGTTAGTGGTTATTTCTATTTCGACCTTTCTACGATTATCGGGACAAATGCGTCGGCTTACCAATTCTTTCTTGATCAGTTTATCTACCAGGCGCGTTGTGTTGCTGCTGCGATCTACCATGCGCTCCTGAATGCATGCAAGACTTGCAGGTTTGCCCTTTTGACCACGCAAAATGCGCAAAACATTGAATTGCGGCGTACTCAGATCATATTCTTTAAGAAGCGCAGCAAATTTTTCTTCCAGTATTCTGGAAGTGTATTGGATATTGATCAGGGTTTTGGATGATAAATCCAACCCATTTCCTATTTTTAATGCTTCTTCAATCTTCATCCTGTATCTACAATATTTGTATGTACAAATGTATGGTTTATTTGGATTCGATGAGAATCTGGTGTAATTTTTAACGTATTCTTAAGGCTTTTTAACGAAAATCCTCTGGTTACAACGCTGTAGGTGTTATACAAATCCTAAAATCTGTTATCAAAATGTTGTAATCCTTAAATTTACGCAGTCCATTGCGAAGCGGTTTTCTTGACTTACAAGAGTAAGAAACTTTCGTGTAGTGGTCGTTAAATTAAAAACCGGGTAGCGATTGTTTAGGAGATTGGGTATTTTATGTTGCGTTATGCTTTTAGCAGGCTGTGCCTCTAAAGTTGCGTCTACCCGAACGCCAAAACCGCTAAAAATGCTGTCGGTTGATGGATATCATTTGCCCGTGTATGATTTTGAGGCCTTTAAGCCTATGTTGGATTTCCCTAAAGCAGGCAGGGTGAAAGTGATCAACTTTTGGGCGACCTGGTGTGCGCCTTGTGTTAAAGAATTGCCGGCTTTTGAAAAGCTTTATGCAGCGTACCACAAAAAGGGAGTCGAAGTTTTGCTGGTGAGTTTGGACTTTTCAGACCAAATTGAACAACGGCTTATTCCTTATATTAAGGAGAAGAAACTTCAGTCAAAAGTGCTGTACCTGGACGATGCACACGGGAACACCTGGATCCCTCAGGTTTCAGAAGATTGGAGTGGCGCTATACCGGCAAGCCTTATCATAACGAATGAAGAATATATGTTTTACGAGCAAAGCTTTTCCTACCGGGAGCTCGAGAACGAATTATTGAGTTTACAACCTAACTTAAAAGAATAACATGAAGTCCTTAAAAGTATTAATAGCGCTTACGCTTGTTATGGTCGTTTCTGCGATAGCAATTGCCAGTTTAGGTAGTTTTAAATCGGGGTATGAAATAGGTGATGCTGTTGGGGATTTTCGGTTGAAAAATGTAGACGGAAGCATGGTTTCCTTATCCGATTTTGAAGAGGCTAAAGGTTTTATTGTTGTTTTTACCTGTAATACCTGTCCGTTTGCTATTGCCAATCAGGAGCGTATACAAGCCCTGGATACACAATTCAAACCGAAAGGCTATCCGGTGATTGCGATCAATCCGAATGATCCGGAGATTCAAGCAGGAGAAAGCTTTACAGAAATGCAGGATTTAGCTGCATCCAAGCAATTTACCTATCCCTATCTCTATGATGCCAATCATGAGATCTATGCCGAATATGGAGCGACCAAAACACCGCACGTTTATGTGCTCCAAAAAAAGGATGATGCTTTAGAGGTAAAATACATAGGGGCTATAGACGATAGCGTTCGCGATGCTTCGACGGTGACCACATTTTTTGTGGCTCAGGCGGTTGAGGCGCTTTTAAACGATCAAGAAGTGAATCCCGAAACCACCAAAGCCATTGGTTGTTCTATTAAAGCCTGATCGCGTTGGAGAAGCGCGGGCAATGCTTTAATTTTGAGACTTAATCTTAATACAATACATCATGAAAAATATAACTCAGGAAGAATGGGAAGCGCAGATCGCAAAAGACGATAAGGCATTCATCCTAGATGTGCGCACCCAAAATGAGGTGGATGAAGGCATCATTCCGAATTCGCATCATATTGATATTTATGAAGGACAGGGCTTTATTGATAAAGTCAACGAACTTGATAAATCAAAGCACTATTACATCTATTGCCGTTCCGGAAATCGAAGCGGACAAGCAGCCCAGCTGATGGATCAATTAGGTTTTGAAACTACCTACAACCTGTTAGGTGGTTATATGGAATGGGATGGGGAAACCACCTTTCAGGAGTAGCGTTAACTGTTTTAATTTAACAAAAAGGGAGTGTCTTTAGGGGCGCTCCCTTTTTTTGTATAGCGAAGGTTGGGGTATCAGAAAAGAGTTTTTTATGCATATCATCTGATTGCGAGGTCTTCTCCTTTAACGTGTATACGTTAACCCTTTTTCTAGATGATTTATAGAGTCAGCTGTGTTGGGTTTCCGACAACGCTTTCTTGCGTATAACTTTCTTAAATCTTTAAATTCATTATTAAATTGTAGCGGGGATGTATTATTCTTCTATTGACTTTGTTCTAAAATCAAGCAAAAAACCTAGGAAAAGTCTAGAAGTGTGTGGCTTTTATATGTTAGAATACCCTAAATAATATAACTAAAGGATAAATTCCTATCGATTTTGTAGGATTAAGAATTAAAACTGCATAATATTGTAAAAAAAAATACTGAGTGAAGTTTATGTATTCACTTTGGATTGAACGTTAATTGTAAAAGTTTTTTTAAAGTTTGCTGCGCACTTAACAGTGATTGAATTTGATGTTTAATTGGTGGTCTTATTTAAAATCATAGTTCTGTAATTGTCTTATTAAGGTCAGCGTTAAAGTGTCTACCTCGTTTTTTAAATTAAGAACCTTTATGGGTAAAGTTTATCTCAATCAAAAGGCTTGCTTTTTAGCGGGATTTTGTATGAGCAGCTTAAGCACGCTTAAAACTTACCTAACTTATTACTCCGTATTTTTTAATGATAGTGTAATCTATTGAAGCCTTAGTGTAAAGCAAATTATAAATTGGAAGAAATTAGAAATGTTTTAGATGTTTATGCTGCCGGTATAGTCGGGGTTATTCTCCTGGTGATGGTGTTTGAACTGGTAGTGGGAAGGCTCAAACCTGCATTGGTTTTTTCAATTGTGGTATTCTTGTTTTTAGTGTTGGGGTATGTAGATGTAGATATGATTCTTCGTGCGGCAATCACTAAGAGTATTTTGGTGATTTTCTTAGTTATCGCACTTTCTTCTATTATCAATTCCAATATAAATCTAGGATTTTATTTTGATAAAGTATTAGGTTCTATTCAGTCCCCATTGCTTTTTCTAGGGGTTTTGTGTCTTTTTGTATCTTTAATTTCTGGATTTTTTAATAACACGCCGGTTGTTATAATTTTAATACCCTACGTAATGCAGAAAGCAGAGAAGTATGGCGTTTCACCTTCTAAATTCTTAATTCCTTTGTCTTTTTCTGCCATAGTAGGTGGAATGTTAACTCTAATAGGTACATCTACAAATCTTATATTGAATGGATTGATAGAGTCTAGCGGATTGAAAGGGCTTCAGTTTACAGATTTTTTGGTACCTGGTTTGTTTGTATTGTCAACATGGATCTTATATCTAATAATCGTAGGTTATCGCATATTGCCCTCTCGATCCTTGCCTTTTGCGAGAAAACAAGATGAAGTGCGTAAGTATTTTATCGAAGCACGTATAGGGGCTTATTCTAAATTAATCGGTTTGCCGTTATCAGATAGTGGTCTTAAAAACTTGAAAGGAGTTTCTCTAATTGAATTGGTTAGAGGGGATCGCAATTTTGAAGTGGTCGCTTCAAAAAATATGATCTTACAAGAAGATGACCGACTTATCTTCTCAGGGAGTTTGGCTGATGTGATGCAAATTAATGCAGAGCAAAAAAATCTTGAATTTATTGCTCATAAGAAACTTATGCAAGGGCAAAAGCTTGCTTTTTTAGAGCTTTCTATTCCTACTAATTCGTCATTAGATGGTAAAAAAGTAAATCAAACTAACTTTAGGCAGCGCTATGGCGCAACCATCTTAGCAGTACATCGCAATAGTGAAGATTTAAGCGGTAGAATTGGAGAGATGCGGTTGAAGAGTGGAGATCTTTTGATCGTGGTTCCACATACGTATATTACAGAATCTCTAAAAGCTGATTTTTATATCCTATCTAATGTAACTCAAGAACAAATTCCAAGCCGTAAAAAATATACTCTTTTAGGGGGAATTGTGTTGATCGCTACATTTGCACTAGTATTTAAAATAAGCCTATTTTTATTTCTGGTGTTGGTTTTAGGGCTTACTTTTTTATTAAAGTTTGCTTCTCGGAGTGAAGTAATCAAAGAATTAAAAGGTAATTTATTTGTCATTCTCGTCGCTTCTCTTATTGTTGGTGAGGTTTTCATTAATTCTGGTCTCTCAGAACAAGTAAGTGCCGCTATCTTACGAGTGGTTATGCCTTTTGGGTTTGAGGGTATAGTTTTAGGGCTTATGCTTTTTACCGTAGTGCTAACATCTTTTATAACTAATGTAGCTGCGGTTTCTATAGTCTTTCCTTTAGCGTATTCAATAAGTCAAAAAACAGGAATTCCTGGAGAAGCTCTTTTTTTGGCTGTGGGATTTGCGGCATCGGCAGCTTTTATGACCCCCATAGGCTATCAGACTAATTTGTTGATCATGGCTCCCGGTGATTATCGGTTTAAAGATTTTTGGAAAATAGGATTACCGTTCACTGCACTTTATTTAGGTGTGGTTTTGCTGTATTTGAAATTAAAATATACTTAATGAAAAGCACAAATGTGAAAAAACAAGCATTTCAGGTTGCAAGAGACCTGAGGGCTCAAAAAAAGCAACATCAATCTATGGTTTTATGGTTTGTTGGGCTCTCTGGAAGTGGTAAATCAACCGTAAGCGACGCACTCGAAGCATTTTTGTTTGAAAAACATATAGATACCTATACGCTTGATGGCGACAATATTCGTATGGGGCTCAATAAAGATCTGGGATTTACTGTCGAGGAACGTTCGGAAAATATTCGCAGGATCGCAGAGGTAGGGAAGCTGTTTGCCGATGCCGGCACGGTGGTACTTACGGCTTTTATCACGCCGATGCATCAAGACCGGCAGCGAGCTAAAGCCATCTTGGGTGAAGATTATGTAGAAATCTACGTGAATTGTCCGCTGGAAGTATGTGAAGCCCGTGATGTAAAAGGCTTGTATGCTCGGGCGAGAAAAGGAGAGATTCCTAATTTTACAGGGATAACAGCGCCGTTTGAGGTGCCTAAAAATCCTGATATAGAAATCAAAACAAACGAACAATCTGTTGACGAATGTGTTGTACAGATTTGGAATACAATTAAAAATAGACTAACCAGTACATTATGAGAAAATACGCATTATCGCATTTGCAGGAACTGGAGGCAGAGGCCATATACATCTTGCGGGAGACCGCAGCACAGTTTGAAAACCCGGCCATTTTGTTTTCCGGAGGTAAAGACTCGATCTTAGTGACCGCATTGGCTCGTAAAGCCTTTTACCCGGCCAAAATCCCTTTTACCTTTTTGCACGTAGATACCGGACATAACTTTCCGGAGACCATTGCGTTTCGCGACCAGTTGATGGAACAACTAGGGGCTAAACTAGTGGTAGGTTTGGTAGAAGACTCGATCAAAAGCGGTTCGGTAAAAGAAGAGACCGGGATAGATGCCAACCGAAACAAATTGCAAACGACCACACTTCTAGAGGCAATTGAAGAGCATCAGTTTGATGCCTGTATAGGAGGAGGTCGAAGAGATGAAGAAAAGGCTCGTGCTAAAGAGCGTTTCTTTTCGCATCGCGATGATTTTGGGCAGTGGAATCCTAAAAACCAGCGTCCCGAATTATGGAACCTGCTCAACGGAAAGCTCAATATGGGGGAGAACTTCAGGGTCTTTCCTATAAGCAACTGGACCGAGCTGGATGTGTGGCAGTATTTAACCTTAAACAATATCGCCATTCCTTCGTTGTATTTTGCACACGAGCGTCAAGTGATCCGTAGACAAGGCACTTGGATCCCCAATTCGGAGTTCATTAGCCTAAGACCTAAGGAAGAAGTGGTGACCAAGAAAATACGCTTCCGTACCTTGGGAGACATTACCATCACCGGAGGTTCAGAATCAGAAGCCGATACCTTAGAACTTATTTTGGAAGAGGTAGCGATCGCCCGCCAGACCGAACGTGGCAATCGTTCTGACGACAAACGCTCAGAAACCGCCATGGAGGATCGTAAAAAAGAAGGATATTTCTAAACAGCTAAGCAACAAACAATGGGATTACAACACGAAGAAAAAGAGATATTACGTTTTACCACTGCAGGAAGTGTAGATGATGGTAAAAGTACCTTGATAGGAAGGTTGCTGTTTGATTCGAAGTCTCTTTACGAAGATCAAATTGACAACTTACAAAAGATATCAGAAAAGAAAGGAATCAGTCACCTGGAGCTGGCTCACCTTACCGACGGCTTGAAAGACGAGCGCGAGCAGGGGATCACCATCGATGTGGCGTATCGCTATTTTGCGACTCCAAAACGCAAATTTATTATTGCCGATACGCCGGGCCATGTGCAATATACCCGCAATATGATCACCGGGGCTTCAACAGCCAACTTGGCCTTGATCTTGGTCGATGCCCGTAAGGGAGTGATCGAGCAGACCAAACGCCATTCATTTATTGCGTCGCTCTTGCAAATTCAACACATTGTGGTTTGCGTCAATAAGATGGATCTGGTAGACTACGGAGAAGAACGTTTTAATGAGATCATTGAGGAGTATAAAAGCTTTGCTTCAAAGCTGAAGATCAACGATGTGCGCTTTATCCCGATCTCCGCTTTAAATGGGGACAATGTGGTAGATAAGTCTGCTAACATGCCGTGGTTTTCAGGAGATTCCTTACTCGGGACCTTGGAGAACATTCATATCAGTAGTGATCACAATTTGGTAGACTGCCGTTTTCCGGTGCAAAATGTCATCAGGCCTTTTAGTGATGAATTTCACGACTACCGGGGTTATGCGGGTAGGGTGACCAGTGGGATCTTTAAAAAAGGAGATGAGGTGATGGTATTGCCCTCTGGTTTTAAATCAAAGATCCAGTCTATTGTATTGGGTGAAGAAGAACTGGAAGAAGCCTTCCCTCCGCAATCGGTAACCATCAATCTGGAAGATGAGATCGACATCAGTCGAGGAGATATGATCGTGCGTGAGCACAATCAACCTGAGCCTCAGCAAGATGTCGAGGCGATGTTGTGCTGGATGAACAGTGATGTGATGAGTCCCAGAGCCAAATATGCGATCAAGCATACCAGTGTAGAAGCCCGGGCGATGATCAAAGAAGTGTTGTATAAGGTAGATATCAATACCTTACACCGTCAGGAGGAATACGATACCATAGGCATGAACGATATCATTCGCGTAAAGATGCGTACTACCAAGCCTTTACTCGTAGACGAATACAACCAAAACAAAGGTACCGGAAGTTTTATCCTGATCGATGAAAGTACCAATGAAACGGTTGCTGCGGGGATGGTGATTTGATTATCGGGGGACTGGTAAATGGGGGGCGTGGTTAGTGGTTAAAGTGAATAATTTGATGTTTCAAGTTTCCTCGATTTTCAATCTCAATAGTTCCATTGATAAAAATAGCTTTGTATGGAAATTTTGAAGAATTAGAATGCTGGAAGGAGTGTTTCCGGTTAAAAGAGTACGTACGGAAGGATATTTTAATTCAACTTCCTGAAATAGAAAGGTTTGAACTATATAGCCAGCTTTTAAGAGCGGCACGTTCCACCACAGCAAATATAGCAGAAGGTTGGGGGCGGCATCATAGAAAAGATAGTATTCGATTTATGATTATTGCTCGTGGCTCAGTTGCCGAAGTTTTAGACCATACTATTGAGACGCGTCATTGTAATTATATTTCATCTTAACAACTTCTGGAAATAAGAAAACAAACCTCGACCTGTTTGAGATTAATTAATGGATACATCAAATACTTAAACACCAAACTAAAAGATTAAATTTTGATCAAGCTGAAGAATTCATTTAATCACAAACCTCCATCACCCAGCCACTAACCCCTAACCCCCAATCCCCTATAAACCATTAATCCAACCAAAAACCACAAACACATGAATATAACAGCACAACTGCATACTGCCATCGAAGCGGCGCTAAAAGCAGGGGAACGCATTCTTGAGATCTATCATAATGAAGATTTTGATGTAGATTTTAAGAGTGATGATTCGCCATTGACCAAAGCCGATACGGCAAGTCATCATATTATAATGTCCTATTTGGGAAAAACCGGTATTCCTGTGCTTTCAGAAGAAGGTAAAGGTATCGCTTACGAAACCCGAAAAGATTGGGAGTATTTGTGGATCGTAGATCCCATAGACGGGACCAAGGAGTTTATTAAAAAGAACGGGGAGTTTACCGTAAACATTGCATTGATTCAAGATGGTGTGCCGATCTTAGGCGTAATCTATGTGCCGGTGCTTCAGGAGTTGTTTTATGCAGCTAAAGGCCTAGGTTCCTTTAAGGCTGTTGATGTAGCTGTTACTGCTGCTGTAGATGCTATATTGAATACAGGAAAGCAGCTTCCATTAACGCTCCAAAAAGAACAGTATACCGCAGTAGCCAGTAAATCTCATTTGTCCCCCGAAACGGTGGAGTATATTAAAACGCTGGAGGCAGAACACGGGGAAGTCGCGACGATCTCTAAAGGGAGCTCCTTAAAACTCTGTATGGTGGCAGAGGGCCAGGCCGATTGTTACCCCAGGTTTGCCCCAACTATGGAATGGGACACAGCTGCCGGAAGTGCGATCTGTAAGTATGCCGGGAAACAGGTGGTTGATTGGGAGACTAAAGAAGAGATGTTATACAACCGGGAACAATTGTTGAATAATTGGTTTTTGGTTTTATGATGCTTAAGTTTTTTTTTAACCGCTTCAATCAATAGCGATAACGTTTTTCTTCTAGGTTGATGCTATTTTTCTTAATATTTCTCTAAAATTAAATGTTGAAATATCCTTGTTTGCTTCGATGTTTTACTTATTTTCGCTTATCTAGAAGTTAGAAAATCCCCTAAAATTTTGTAACGTTTAAAGATACTATTTGCATGAATTGGTACGTGCTCTACGTTAAACCACAATCAGAAAAAAAAGTGGCTTCGGCACTTGAAAAAATAGGGGTTAAGGTCTTCTGTCCTACACTTGAGGAGGTGCGCGTTTGGAGCGATCGCAAGAAAAAAATTCAGGTACCTCTTTTTAAATCCTATGTTTTCGTTTGTTTGCTAAACACAGAGCGCCAACAGGTGTTTGCTGTGCCGGGAGTGGTGCGTTATCTTTTTTGGTTAGGAAAGCCGGCTGTCGTGCGTGATGAAGAAATCGCTGCAATTCAAGACTGGTTATCTGATGAGGCTGTGGCAGATGTGCAAGTGCGTACGTATACCCCGGGAACAGAAGTAAAGATCGCTGCCGGACATTTTAAAGGGCAGAAGGGTGTCGTGCAAGAAGTAGGGCGTAAACGCCTTAAAATGGTGATTAAAAGTCTTGGAGTGATCGTGGAAGCGCGCCTGAAGGACTTAGTGAAATAAGGGCGCAAGACGCCTTAAAATACAGATCGAGCCTTAATGTAGGTCTTGGTCATTTTTGTTAACCACCGGGTTATTCTCAAAACAAAACATGGGAGTGACGCGGCGGAGCCATGGAGCTTTGCAGGCTTTAGCTTGTAGTCGATAGGGAGTAAAGTTATCTCCCGAAAGTTTTCGGGATGCACTTCGACAAGCTCAGTGTGACACGCTCCAACCGACAGGGTTGTCACTTCGAGTGAATACCGA
>NZ_JAYMEI010000015.1:59819-109593 GCF_037029365.1 Leeuwenhoekiella sp. CH_XMU1409-2
AGATCTGTATTATAAAGAGTTCTCGATACTATGCTCTCGCGTTAAGGCGCTCCAGCATCACTCGAACTGACAGAGGTTGTCCGTTCGAAAGCGTTTAGTCTTTAGCTTGTAGTTGATAGGGAGTAAGGTTCTCTCCCGAAAGTTTTCGGGATGCACTTCGACAAGCTCAGTGTGACACGTTCCAACTGACACGGGTTGTCACTTCGAGTGAATGCCGAAACCTGCTAAGGTTGTGGTATTTGTATCGAGAAGCGTTTTGGAGTAGTAGTTTTGGTTTAATCGGGATCTGTATTGCAAAGAGTTCTCGATACGATGTTCTCGCGCTAGGGCGCTCCAGCATCACTCGAACTGACATAGCTTGTCTTTTCGAACACAATTGAGAATTAATAAGAATCATAACGATTTAAATAGTGTATAGTATTAGAATATATCAATTGGTTTGGGTTTTACTGCTTATACTGGGTTCTGCTTCAATGCAGGGGCAAGCGCAGCAGGAGGAGCAAGAAGGCTTTAATTTTACACTTACCGGGCGGGGACTTGCAGCTACGGGTAATGAAAACCCATTTTGGATGTATAGCAATCAATACGGTAGGTTGGATGCACAAACCGGGGTTCTGGCCTTGGCACAAGCTTCTTTTGTTACTGAATTTAACGAAAACAATCGCCTCGAAATAGGTGGTGGATTGTTGGCAAATGATGGCATATATGACGGTGTTAAAGCCGATGAACTGTACGCAACCTATACCTGGGACTGGTTGGAGATCAATGCCGGTTTAAAACACCGGGATCGTAAGTTGCGTGGGATTTCGAGTGTAGACGGGGATATCATGTGGAGCAATAATGCAAGAGCCCTACCGGGAGTGTATATCCAAATGCTAAAGCCGCTAAAGATCTTTAAGTGGTTTGAGGCTTCGGCTACTTTTGGACATTATTTTCTGGAAGAAGACCGCTACGTGTCTAACGCACAGGTGCATCATAAAAGTTTAGAATTGGCCTTAGTCTTTTCTCCCGGAGATCGACTAAGTGGAAGTATGAAGCATTATGTGCAGTTTGGGGGTACATCGCCGAGGTATGGAAAGCAGCCTGCTGACTTTAAAAACCTGATCAATATCTTTTTTGGGCAAGGAGGCTCTGGAGATTCAGGTGCTTTTGTGGGGGATCAGATCAACAGCCTAGGGAATGGGTTAGGTTCGTATGAACTCGCCTATGAGATGACGCGAGCTGATTTTTATTTGAGACTCTATCATCAAAGCATTTTTGAAGACACCTCGGGGATCGAACTCAGTAACTTTCCTGATGGGGTGTGGGGGGCTTATTTAGAACCCGAAGGAATCTCTTGGTTGGATGCTATTGACTTGGAATATGTACAAACCGTTTCCCAAAGTGGGCGTTATGGAGATGATAGCAATGGTGGTAGTTTGAGTGGTGGAGATAGCTACTTTTGGAACGGGATTTATCAAACCGGATGGAACTATCAGAATCGCATCATTGGCTTACCGTTTATCATACCCGGGGGGTATGGCCAAAGTAATGTAAATGACCGCAGTTATGTAGTGCATTTGGGCGCTACAGGGAGCTTGGGTAAGTTTCAGTATCGTGGAAAGTTAAGCTATGTAACCAATTTGGGGACTTACAATACTCCTTATCAACCCCGGGAGCACGCGCTATATAGTTATGGCGAACTGGGGTATAGCACTTCTTTTGGAAGGTTTACCGGAACCCTAGGGGTAGATTGGAGCGATCGTACCCAAAATACGCTGGGTGTAGGGTTGGGGTATACGTATCGGTTTAAAATGTGAGAGATTCCCTTCTCCAAGGGAATAGAAAATAAAGTTTAAAAGTGAAAGATTCCCTTTTTCAAGGGAATAGAAAAATAAAGATCGAAGTAAAAGATTCCCTTTTTCAAGGGAATGGAAATAAAGTTTAAAAGTGAAAGATTCCCTTCTTCAAGGGAATGAAATTAAGAATACTCTTTATGAAAGTGAAAAACATCTGTTGTATTGGTGCCGGCTATGTGGGCGGACCTACCATGGCGATCATCGCCCAGAAATCACCGGAAATTAATGTGACGGTGGTCGATATCAATGAAAAACGTATTGCGGCCTGGAACGACCCGGATGTAGAAAAGATTCCCATTTATGAACCGGGACTTTCTGAAGTAGTGGCAGAAGCCCGAGGCCGTAACCTGTTTTTTTCAACGGATGTAGATGCTGCGATCGATGCAGCCGATATGATTTTCATTTCAGTAAATACGCCCACCAAAACCTACGGAATGGGTAAAGGCATGGCTGCGGATTTGAAGTATATTGAGTTGTGCGCACGGCAGATCGCGCGCGTAGCTAAGAATGATAAGATCATTGTCGAGAAGTCGACCTTGCCCGTACGCACAGCAGAGGCCTTAAAGCGTATTTTAGACAATACCGGAAATGGGGTAAACTTTCAGATTCTGTCAAACCCTGAGTTTTTAGCAGAAGGTACCGCGGTAACCGACTTGCATAAACCTGATCGCGTACTTATAGGAGGAGATCTAGATACCGAAGCCGGTCGCGAAGCGATTCAGGCCTTGGTGGATGTATATGGGCATTGGGTTTCTGATGATAATATTTTGACTACTAATGTGTGGTCTTCTGAGCTGTCTAAATTGACCGCCAATGCCTTTTTAGCACAGCGGGTTTCCAGCATCAATGCGATGTCTGAACTTTGTGAAGTGACGGAAGCTGATGTGCAGGAGGTAGCCAAAGCTATTGGGATGGATAGCCGCATAGGTCCTAAATTCTTAAAAGCTTCTGTAGGTTTTGGAGGCTCTTGTTTTCAAAAAGATATCCTGAATTTGGTGTATATCGCCAAATCGTTTGGTTTGAATGAAGTGGCTGATTACTGGGAGCAGGTGATCCTCATGAACGATCATCAAAAACGCCGTTTTGCTGCCAAGATCGTCAAGACTTTATTCAATACGGTTTCCGGAAAGAAAATCGCGCTCTTAGGTTGGGCCTTTAAAAAGGATACCAACGATACCCGCGAGTCGGCAGCCATTTATGTGGCCGATTATTTGCTGAATGAGCAAGCCGAGATCGTGGTGTATGATCCTAAAGTGACTCAGGAACAAATCCTGGCTGATCTGGATTATCTGGGTACGCGTTCAGAAGCAGAAAACCGTAAGTTGATCAGCGTTGTGAATTCAGCGCAGAAGGCTTGCGAAGCTGCTCATGCGGTTGCGGTGATGACCGAATGGGATGCATTTAAAGCCCTAGACTGGGAAGCGATCTATGAAAGCATGTTAAAACCAGCCTTCTTATTTGACGGGCGACGCTTGCTGGATAAAGAGGCCTTGACGGCGATAGGTTTTGAATTCTATGCTATAGGGAGTTAGAGCCCTCATCCCCGACCCTTCTCCCAAAGGGAGAAGGGAGATGAATTCTATAAACTTTTTCTAAAAAACGTAGTTTGTCACTTCGAGTGAATTGAGCGGAGTGTTAACGGAGCTTAATTTGTATCGAGAAGTCTTAGGAGTAAGGCTGTTTAATTTATGATTCGGGGTAGGGTTCTCGATACGATGTTCTCGCGCTAAGGCGCTCCAACATCACTCGAACTGACACAGATTGTCACTTCGAAAGCGTTTAGTCTTTAGCTTTTAGTCGATAGGGAATAAAGTTCTAGACTGCACTTCGACAAGCTCAGTGTGACATGCTCCAACTGACAGGCTTGTCACTTCGAGTGAATTAGGCGGAGTGTTAATGGAGCTTAATTTGTATCGAGAAGTTTTTTAGAGTAACGGTTTTAGTTTAATCAGGATTTTTATTACTTAGAGTTCTCGACTGCGCTCGAACTGACAAGAAATTTTTAAATGATAAAAACAGTACTGTTTTAATGAAAGGCATCATCCTGGCAGGAGGAACAGGTACCCGTTTGTATCCTGTAACCAAAGCAGTATCCAAACAGCTGTTGAATGTGTATGATAAGCCAATGATCTATTACCCCTTATCGGTATTGATGTTGGCCGGGATTCGTGAGATTTTGATCATTTCTACCCCTGAAGATCTTCCGCAGTTTAAGCGCCTTTTGGGTGATGGTTCTTGCTTAGGTTTGTATCTTGATTATCAAGTGCAGCCCAGTCCTGATGGCCTCGCACAGGCCTTTATACTCGGTGCAGACTTTATCGGTCAAGATTCGGTGTGTATGGTTTTAGGAGATAATATTTTTTATGGTCATGGCTTTACAGAAGAACTGAAGCGTGCCGTAACCCGGGTAGAGACCACACAGGAAGCTACGGTATTTGGATACTATGTAAACGACCCACAACGCTATGGGGTGGTTGATTTTGACAGTTCCGGAACGGTTTTGAGTATCGAAGAAAAACCTAAAGTGCCCAAGAGTAATTATGCGGTGACCGGGCTTTACTTTTATCCCAATGATGTGGTGAAGAACGCTTTGCAGGTTAAACCCAGTGCACGTGGAGAATTAGAGATCACCACCTTGAATGAAATGTACAGAAAGGAAAACCGACTTCAGGTGGCGCTTTTGGGCAGAGGTTATGCCTGGTTAGATACGGGGACTCACGAATCTATGCTTGAAGCTTCCAATTTTATACATACTATTGAGAAACGTCAGGGCTTAAAGGTGGCGTGTATCGAAGAGATCGCTTTTGATAACGGGTATATCTCCAGAGCGCAACTATTAGAACTGGCAGCACCCCTTAATAAAAATGAATACGGTCAATATTTGATCCGTAAAGCAGAAAAACCTTTAGTGTGATCTACGAGCGATGTAGTATACCCGATGTGATTTTATGTAAGCCTAAAGTGTTTGAGGATGCACGGGGGTATTTTACAGAAACATTCAGACAGGATCAATTGGATGCCTTTTTAGGCTTTACGATCAACTTTTGTCAGGATAACCAGTCGATGTCAACCTATGGGGTCGTACGTGGACTGCATTTTCAACTTCCGCCTTTTGCTCAGACCAAATTGGTACGCGTACTGCATGGGAAGATTTTAGATGTAGCGGTAGATGTAAGAAGGGATTCCCCTAGCTTTGGGAAGCACGTGTCTGTTGTGCTTTCAGCAGAAAACAAACATCAGTTGCTCGTGCCGCGCGGATTTGCCCACGGCTTTGCAGTACTTTCAGAAAAAGCTGTTATTGCCTATAAATGCGATCAGTATTATGCTCCGGAGCACGAAGCCGGAATCTTTTATAAGGATGAGCAGCTCAATATCGACTGGCAGTTGCCTGCCGAAGCGGTGCTTACCTCCGAAAAAGACCGTTTGCTTCCATCTTTTGAGCAGGCAAATCATTTTGAAGCATCTTCTAAATTATATAGCCTTTGAGGGTTTTGATCACAGGAGCTCAGGGACAATTGGGACGCGAACTTGCTTTGCGTAAGCCTGAAGAAGTAGTGTTTCTTTTAAAGTCCAAAAAAGCCTTAGACCTCACCGATAGTACTGCTTTAGAAAGGCTATTGGTAGAAGAGCAGATTACAACAGTGATCAACTGTGCGGCCTATACCGCTGTAGACGCCGCAGAAATACATAAAGAAAAGGCCTTTGCCATAAACGGAACGGCGGTAAAGACTTTGGGAGCGCTCTGTAAAAAACATGGGATACGACTGATACACATTTCAACCGATTATGTTTTTGACGGGGAAGCTTGTCAACCCTATCAAACCGACGCTGTTTGTAATCCTGTAAATGCCTATGGGGCATCCAAGCGAGAGGGAGAGGAAGCCTTGCTGGCTCTTGAAGTGCCTGATTGTGCCATAATTCGTACCTCCTGGTTATACTCCTCCTTTGGAGAAAATTTTGTAAAAACCATGTTGCGATTGGGGCAAGAGAAAGAACAATTAAATGTAGTGGACGATCAAGTGGGTAGTCCTACCTATGCAGGAGATCTGGCCGATTTTATACTGAAGTATGCATTGGGTTTTCGATCAACTACGACTAGGATTTTGCATTATACCAATGAAGGGATGTGCTCCTGGTATGATTTTGCGATAGAAATTATGAGGCTGGCCGGCTTGTCCTGTGATGTTCGGCCGATACCTGCTTCAGCCTACCCCACACAAGCAAAGCGTCCTTCCTACTCGGTATTGGATACACATGCATTAAAGAAAGAATTTGGAGTTCCTATCCCGTATTGGAGGTCAAGTCTGGAAACCTGTATAAAGCAACTTAAGCCTGCAAGCTAGAATGAAACAAAACGATACGCTATTGATCACAGGGGGTGCCGGATTTATCGGGTCTAATTTTATCCCGTATTATCTGGAAGAATACCCCGAGGTGCATATCGTTAATTTGGATGCGTTGACCTATGCAGGAAGTTTAGCTAATCTAAACGAAGTAGCGCAGCATCCTAGATATACCTTTGTGCATGGAAACATTTGTGATCGTGCCTTAGTAGAGAAGCTGTTTGAAAAATACCGATTTACCGGGGTGATCCATTTTGCCGCTGAATCTCACGTAGATAATAGCATTAAAAACCCCGGGGTTTTTATAGAAACCAACGTGACCGGAACCTTTACGCTTTTGGATGTTGCTTATACCTACTGGATGGAAGCTCCTTTTGCGTATAAAGCAGCGTTTAAAAATGCACGCTTTCATCACATTTCCACAGATGAAGTATATGGCAGCTTAGGTCCTACGGGTTTATTTACAGAAGAAACCCCGTATGCGCCTAATTCCCCTTACAGCGCCAGCAAGGCTTCTTCAGATATGTTGGTGCGGAGCTATCACCACACTTATGGGTTGAATACGGTAATCACCAATTGCTCGAATAATTACGGCCCAAAGCAGCATGAAGAAAAGCTGATTCCCACCATCATCCGTAAAGCCTTAGCAGGAGAAGCAATACCTATCTATGGAGACGGCAAAAACATCCGGGATTGGTTGTATGTTTTAGACCATTGTAAAGGCATTGCGTTGGTATACCATAAGGGGATTGCAGGTGAAATTTATAATATTGGAGGTCGTAACGAGTATCCCAATATCGCAATTGCCCAACGTATTTGTGAATTACTGGATGCTATGCAGCCTAAAGCATCGGGGAGTTATGTGGAGCAGATCCATTATGTGGCCGATCGTGCCGGGCACGATCGCAGATATGCTATTGATGCATCCAAAATTGAAAACCAACTGAGGTGGAAGGCTCAGGAAACTTTTGAAACCGGAATATTAAAGACGGTTCAGTATTATTTAAATATATTTGACGACAATTAACATAAATCACAGCAGTTTTATACGCTGATCAACTTAGTTATCTAGCAATTATGAAAGTAGCATTAATCACCGGGGTGACCGGACAAGACGGCGCTTATCTAAGCGAATTTTTATTAAAAAAAGGATATCAGGTACATGGTCTCAAGAGACGGGCCTCTTTATTCAATACCGATCGTATCGATCATTTGTATCAAGATCCACATGTAGAAAATAGAAATTTTATTCTACACTATGGAGATATGACAGACAGTACGAATCTTATCCGTCTAATTCAAGAAATACAACCCGATGAGATTTACAATCTCGCCGCGATGAGTCATGTGCAGGTCTCTTTTGAAGTTCCTGAATATACAGGAAATGCAGACGGATTGGGTACCTTGCGTATTCTGGATGCGGTACGACTTTTAGGCTTGGGGGATAAAACCCGTATTTATCAAGCTTCTACCTCAGAACTCTATGGGAAAGTGCAAGAAGTTCCACAAACGGAAACTACGCCGTTCTATCCACGTTCGCCTTATGCGGTGGCTAAGATGTATGCCTATTGGATCACGGTAAACTATAGAGAGGCCTATGGCATGTATGCGTGTAACGGAATTTTATTTAATCATGAATCGCCGATTCGTGGAGAAACTTTTGTAACCCGTAAAATTACCCGTGCGGCATCGCGTATCGCTTTAGGACTTCAGGATAAAATCTATTTAGGGAATCTGGATGCAAAGAGGGACTGGGGTCACGCCAAAGATTATGTGCGGATGATGTGGATGATTCTACAGGCAGATGAAGCGGAAGATTGGGTAATTGCAACCAATACAACTACACCAGTTCGGGATTTTGTGCGTATGGCCTTTGGTCACGCAGGGATTGAACTGGAGTTTAAAGGTGAAGGTGTGGATGAGAAAGGCTATGTGAAGTCATGCAGCAACCCAGATTATCAACTGGAAATCGGGAAAGAAGTACTGGCAGTAGATCCTAAGTATTTTAGACCTACCGAAGTAGATTTATTGATAGGAGATGCTACAAAAGCCAAAGAGAAACTGGGCTGGGTACCGGAGTATGATCTTAAAGACCTGGTAAACGATATGATGCAAAGTGATCTCAAACTGATGAAAAAAGATCAGTACTTGAAGGATGGCGGGTACCGTATTTTAAATTATTTTGAGTAAACACGAATTACACGGATAGAAAATACGAATTACGCGGATTTATTGATTGGGTACTATGGGGAAGTTGATTTATGAAGAAGAGAGTTACGCGATTATAGGTGCTTGTATGCAGGTTCATAAATCATTAGGAAACGGATTTCTGGAATCGGTTTATCAGGAAGCACTGGCGCGTGAATTGGTTAATCGAAACATTCCATTTTTGACTAAACATAAGATAGAGGTGTTTTATGAGGATCAGAAACTGAATAAATTTTTTGTAGCCGACTTTGTATGCTTTGAGCATATCGTGCTTGAACTAAAAGCTACTGCTATACTTACTGAATCGATGATTGCTCAAACTATAAATTACCTGAAAGCGACCCGTATGGAATTGGGGTTGTTAGTCAACTTTGGAGCGAAAGGCCTAAGGTGGAAACGTTTTATCAACACAAACAGCATGCGTGACTAATCCGCGATAATCCGGGTAAATCCGCGAAATTATACTATGGAAAATAATTCAAAAATATATGTTGCGGGCCATCGTGGCCTGGTAGGTTCAGCGATTGTTAAAAATTTGGAAGCTAAAGGCTATACCAATCTGATATTTCGAACGAGTAGTGAACTGGACTTACGGGATGCACAGGCGGTAGCTAGTTTCTTTGAAAGCGAGCAACCGGATTATGTGTTTCTCGCTGCAGCTAAAGTAGGAGGAATTGTAGCAAATAATACCTATCGGGCTGATTTTATTTATGAGAACCTGATGATTCAGAATAATGTGATCCATCAGGCCTATGTACATGGGGTGCAAAAATTATTGTTTTTAGGTAGTACCTGTATTTACCCCAAAAACTGTCCGCAGCCGATGAAGGAGGACTATCTGTTGACCGATACTTTAGAGTACACTAATGAGCCTTATGCCATTGCAAAGATTGCCGGGATCAAGATGTGCGAGAGTTATAACCTGCAGTACGGGACTAATTTTATCTCGGTTATGCCCACCAATCTGTATGGGCCTAACGATAATTTTGATCTGGAGAAGTCCCATGTCTTACCTGCGCTCATACGCAAAATGCATCTGGGTAAAGCCTTGGAACAAAACGATTGGAAAACACTAAGAGCTGATCTGAATAAGCTGCCGATTGAAGGCGTGGATGGCAATGCCACGGAAGAAGTAATTCTAGATATTCTTAAAAAATATGGAGTAACCTTCTCCTCTCCCATTGGGGAAGGCCGGGTGGGGGCCGTAGAAATCTGGGGTTCAGGCAAACCCATGCGCGAATTTTTATGGAGTCAGGATATGGCCGATGCCTGTGTCTTTATTATGGAAAACCGCGATTTTGCTGATGTCACCCCGAGCGCAGTCGAGGAGCTAAACCCTAATAAAAGGGAAGTGCGAAACACCCATATCAACATCGGTACCGGAGAAGATGTATCAATTTATGATTTGGCACATCTTGTTAAAGAAACCGTTGGTTTTAAAGGAGAGCTTTATTTTAATGCTGATAAGCCGGATGGAACGATGAAGAAACTGACGGACGTCTCAAAATTGAAAGCATTGGGTTGGAAGTTTGATGTAACACTAGAAAATGGAGTTGAAAAAATTTATAGTTGGTATAAAGCTTAAATTATGTTTGCCATTATACTATGAAATAAAAAAGTTTAATTGGCTCTTTAATTGGCTCTTTAATTGGCTCTTTAATTGTTAAAAGGTTTTAAAATTTAATAAATTTGTCTTAATCCAATACCACACAATAGTTAGTTAATTATACATAAGAAGAGAAAGTTTAAGAAGAAGTATTAATGTATAGTAACAGACCTATTTTAATGTTTTTGACACTATTTGGAAAAATAAATTTTTCTATTATTTATTTTTGTCTAACGTGTTTAATACGGAAAAATTTATGATTTTTAGAGATCAGATTTTTAAATTGTACAGGAGTTTTGGTATAACTAGTTACCGAACTAAAAATATAGCTAATCACATTGGGTGGTCTATGTTTTACAAAATGGGAAGTATTTTAGCAAGTTTCCTTATAGTTCCTCTGACAATAAGTTATCTAAATACCGAGAATTACGGTGTCTGGTTAACTATAAGTTCTTTTATTGGTTGGTTTTCTTTTTTTGATATAGGCTTAGGTAATGGACTTAGAAATAAATTTGCGGAGGCCAAAGCGCTTGGAAACTTTAAAGATGCTAAGGCATTTGTAAGCACAGCTTATTACACGATTGGTATTATTAGCTTAATTATTGTAATTATTTTTACTATTGTAAATCAATTTATAAACTGGGCACAAATTTTTAATGCAAAATCGGATTTACAAAATGAGCTAACGATTTTATTACCCATTGTTTTCAGTTTTTTCGCACTTAGGCTTATTGTTAGTTTAATTACAAGTATATATCAAGCTGATCAAAATCATTCGATTCAGGTAAAAGTTCAATTTTTTGGACAGGCATTATCTTTATTTGCAATTTGGCTTTTAACTAAAATGGATAAAAGTTCTTTACTTGTTTTTGGAGTTGCTTTTTCAGCATTGCCAGTAATAATTTTAGCAGGGCTTAATATTTTCGCTTTTAGGACAACTTTTAAAGCTTTTAAGCCAAAATTATCTCTTTGGAAAAAGAAATATTTGAAAGAAATAACAGGGCTAGGGTTTAGATTTTTTATTGTACAAATAGCCGCTATGATATTATTTTCAACCGATAATTTTATAATTAGTAAGCTTTTTGGACCAGAAGAAGTAGTGCCTTATAATGTCGCTTTTAAATACTTTTCAATTATAACTATGATTTATACAATTATAATTGCCCCTTATTGGTCATCTTTTACAGAAGCTTATTCACAGAAGGATTTTAATTGGATCAAAAAATCAGTTAAGAATATTCAAAAAATATGGTTACTTGTTCCTTTTGTACTTACTGGTATGGTTTGTACTGCTGATTGGTTTTATGAATTTTGGATAGGAGATAATATACACGTACCATTAAAATTATCTTTGGCTATGGCATTATTTGTACTATTGCTAACATTTAATATGATTTACGTGAATTTTATTAATGGAGTTGGGAAAATAAAAGTTCAACTAATTACTTCCTTAATTTCCATGGCTATAAATATTCCATTAAGTATCTATTTAGGAAAATATCTCGGTTGGGGATCAACTGGAGTAATTTTAGCAACTTGTTTTAGTTTAAGCTATTCGGTAATATTGAGACCGCTTCAATACCATAAAATAATTAATAATAATGCCGAAGGGATTTGGAATAAATAACTTTATGAAAAATATTATATTTTTAAAAAATTACACTAAAAGTTTCTTAAGGGCACATCTTAAGGGGGTAAATAATAATTTAGAAAAACCTTTTCCTGATATAGGAATTCTTAATCCTTCAATAGGGACATCGAATTTGGGAGATTTAATAATTTACGATAGTGTTTATAAAGAGCTTAGAGATTTATATCCTGATGGTCTTTTTACTGATTTTCCAACGCAAATTCATACCGCATTTGACTCAAAAGCTTTTATGAGAGAAAAAGATTTGCTTTTTATTTCCGGTACGAATCTACTTTCTTCAAATATGGAAGAAAGACATCAATGGAAAATTCATAATGGGCACAAGAAATTTTTGAATAATAAGACTGTTTTAATGGGTTGCGGATGGTGGCAATATCAAAGTGACATAAATACTTATACAGAAAACCTTTACAAATCTGTATTTAATAAACAAGTTTTACATTCAGCTAGGGATCAGTATACTGTTGATAAATTACAGAGTATAGGTATTGATAATGTTATAAACACAACTTGCCCTACTCTCTGGAGGTTAACTCCAGATAAATGTAAGCTTGTTCCAATAAATAAAGGTAACGTAGTTGTTACCACATTGACATTTTATCATAAAAACTCTGAATTAGACTATAGAATGTTAGAAATTCTTTCTAAGAATTATGAAAAGGTCTACTTATGGATTCAAGGAATGGCTGACGTACATTACTATAATGAAATAGATTCAGGGTTTACAAATATTGAATTAATACCCCCTAATATAGAGGCTTATAATCTTATTTTACAAAAACCAAATATCGATTACATAGGTACTAGACTGCACGCAGGAGTTCGTGCTCTTCAGAAAAATGTTAGGACCTTAATTTTGGCAGTTGATAATAGAGCAATTGAAATAGGTAGAGATGTAAATCTTAATGTTATAAAGCGTGAAAATGTTGATGATTGTGAAGATTTTATTAAGAAAGAGTATACTACTGATATTCAATTGCCAAACGACAATATCAATAAATGGAAGCAAAGTATATTATCTAATAAATAATGAGAGTATTATGGTTTAGTAATACAGCATCCCTATATGATCAGGGTAAACATCATTATAATGGTGGTGGATGGATCGAATCTTTAGAAACTTTATTAAGTGAAAGTGATGAAATTGATTTGGGTATATGTTTTTTTCACAATCAAGATTCTGGCAGGAGGGTTGGAAAGGACAACACAATTTATTACCCTATAAAAAGAAATACTTTTCGGCAAAAACCTTTTCATACTATCTTTAAGAATTGGAAAGGTGAGTTAGAAAATTCAAAAATTTATTTGTCAAAATTTATAGAAGTTGTAGAAGATTTTAAACCTGACGTGATTCAAATATTTGGTACGGAGGGGGTTTTTGCTCAGATACAAGAATCTGTTTCTGTTCCTGTTGTTATTCATATTCAAGGGGTAATAAACCCATATATTCAAGCCTTTTATCCACCGAATGTTAACAAATATGATTTTCTTTTTAGTAAAATATTTTTTCTGAAAAATATTTTCGGGACAAGCCCTCCTTTTTACTTAAAAAAATTTAAAAGGCAAGGTTGTAGGGAGAAAATTTATTATCGTAATGCAAAATATCTGATGGGGAGGACTAATTGGGATAATCAATTAGTATCTCTATTAGCTCCTCAAGCTAAATATTTTCATCTAAATGAGGTGCTGAGAACTGATTTTTACAATTTCGACGAAAATTCTTTACCTAATAATCCGCAAAAACTTACTTTAGTTTCCACAATATCTCCTACCGTGTATAAAGGTATTGATATCTTATTAAGAACAGCTGAATTATTAAAAAATGAAGTAAAGATTGACTTTGAATGGAAAGTATTAGGAATTAGTGAAGATCAGGATATTCTGCGCTTTTTTGAGAAAAAACTAAAAATAAAAGCTAAAAATAATAATTTATTTTTTCTCGGAAAAAAAGGGAAGAATGAGTTAAAATCAATTCTACTAAGTTCATCCTTATTTGTACATCCCTCTTATATTGATAATAGTCCCAATAGTGTTTGCGAGGCGCAAATTTTGGGGATTCCAATAATAGCTTTTGATGTGGGTGGTATATCGTCCATTATTACAAATAATTTTTCTGGTATTTTAGTACCAGCTAATGATATTTACCAGTTAGCTTCTAAGATTACAGAGTATAAGTGTAATCCAGATAAAAATATTAAAATGAGTAAGGAAGGAAAAAACCAGGCTGAAATTAGACATGATAGAAAGAAGATAAGAGAGGGCTTATTAGAAATTTATAATTATATATTGACTGACTCTATTTTAGATTCCTAAATTTTTTATAGGCTTAAAGCGAGGCGTAAAATTAGTAGTTCAGTCAAAATATTAATTTTTTAATAGCAAGAATGATAAATAGAATAAAATTACCTAATGCTCTATTATTTCTTATTTTGTGTTCTTTGCCATTTATGCAATTAGGATTTACGTATTACATTTCTGTTTTTTTTCTTTTATTTCTAGTATCTTTTCTAAGTGCATTCTCAGTAAAATTTTTTTTCGGGTTCAATGCTAAATTCTTGATATTTGGAAGTTTATTTTTTTTTATCAAGGTTTTTAGTTTAGTTGTAGCAGAGGAGAATTTTTCATACCGTGATATATTACTTCCCTTAAGAGAACTATTGTGTTTTATAGGAATTATTGTAATAAGTCTTTATTTAAAGCAATGTGTAGTTGATATAAAAAAAGTTCAAGTTTTTTTTCTTTTATTTCTTACAACAATTCTTGTTTTAGTTATTTCACAGTATATTTTTTTCTCACGAGGTATTTACGTTGGTCTGCCAATTGATTTTTTTGTGATCAATGAGGCTACTTTATCTGGATCCGAAAAAGCTTTGAGATTTGGTACTAGGTATAGGCCTACTTCTTTTTATGGAGAACCTTCTTATACATCTTGGATAACGCTGTCTATACTTACAATTATCTTATTTAGAAACGAATTTAATAAAATCTTTAAACTTAAAGTTATATTCGTTTGTTTTGGAATTGTTCTAATATCTCAAGCAGTATCTGGGGTGTTAGCTATTTTAGTTACTACATTAGCGTATTTCCTATATTATTCAAACAGTAATATTCTGAAAAAAATTAGATTTTTGATAGCAGCTGGAATAGTCTTTACCTTGAGTATTTATCTTTCAGAAGAATTGCAGAGTCGGATTTACGCAATACTTTCAAATGAAGATGTATCTTCTAATATTAGATTTCTAGAACCGTACCTTATCTTAAAAGATATGGTGAATAATGCTAATTTTTTTGGTGTTAGTAATTATAGTGAACTTATGTCAATAATAGACAATGCTGGTTTTGGTTTGATAATTCAATATGGCGTAATATCTATATTCATTCTAATTTTATTATTGAAATTTGTAAAGAATAAAATTTTATGGCTATATCTTATTTTATCTTTAAATTTTAATGGCACGTTTTTTAGATTTGATAAGGTTTTAGTAATAAGCTTAGTAGTTGGAATGAGTTATTGTATACTCAAGTCTGATGAAAAGCAACAAAAAAGAAAAATTGTTTGGTAACTTTTAAGAAAATTATTCGAATACTTTTGTATTCGATACAAATCCCTCTAGATTTTGTTTATTGTTATTGGTATCTAGGAAGCTGGGACTGGTCTTGGAGATTATGGGGATTTCCACTTGTTCAGAAACATTCTAAGGCAAAAATAACCCTTGGTAAAGATTTAATTTTATGTAGCAAACCTGAGAAAAATTCAATTGGAGTATTTCAAAAAGTAATTATCAAAGCTATTTTACCGAACGCTATTATAAAAATTGGTAATAACGTAGGAATTTCTGGAGCTACCATCTCAGGTTCTAATATACATATTGGAGATAATGTTTTAATCGGCAGCGGCGTTTTAATTTCAGATAGCGATGCGCACCCCATTCATCCTGATCTTAGGAATCAAAATGAGTATATAATTTCTAAACCAATAAAAATTGAGGACGATGTTTTCATTGGGGCACGTTCAATAATTTTGAAAGGTGTCACGATAGGCAGAGGTTCTGTTATAGGAGCAGGTTCTGTTGTTTCCAAATCAATTCCTCCAATGTCTATTGCAGCAGGTAATCCAGCAAAGGTCATAAGTCAAATACAAAATGTGGATTATTATCTACAGAAGGGGTAGAATTTAAACACAAAGAATTTACCATTATGAGGATAGCTGTACTTTTAACTTGTTTTAATAGGAAACAGAAAACCCTTGATTGCCTTACTTCGCTATATAGTATAGATAAGGGTTTTTTTGAAATATTCTTAGTTGATGATGGTTCAATTGACGGTACATCGAAGGCTGTAAAAAGATCATTTCCAAATGTAAATATCTTAAATGGTAACGGTAATTTATTTTGGAGTAGAGGGATGTTAGAAGCATGGAAACATGCATTTAAATATGATTTTGACTTTTATCTTTGGATGAATGATGATGTTGAATTATTATCAAAGGCTATTGATGAGCTATTGTTTTGTTCGAAATTGAAGGATCATAAAGCTATTATATCTGGTCTTATTCTTGATAAGGGAAGCGGTAATATAATTTACGGGGGGTATGATAAAAATAAAAAGCTTATAGAAGTTTCTGGAACTCTTCAAGATATTACCTATTTGAACGGAAACGTTGTTTTAATTCCAAAATCTATACCTGATACTATTGGATTGTTAGATCCAATTTTTCATCACGATTTAGGAGATGTGGAATATGGTCTACGAGCAATTAAAAATGGTTTTGAAGTTTTAAGTACGAGAGAAGCAGTTGCATTGGGTTATGCAAATAGCATTTGTAGGGAGCGTAAAAATGGCGTGCATATTGTAAAGCGTTTCAAAATTTTGTATTCTCCTTTAGGCAGTAATCCCTTTATAAATTTTTATTACAGAAAAAAATATCAATCCACTTTAAAAGCATCAATATATTTTGTATTCCAGCATTTTCTTAATTTAATACCAGACAAATTGAATACATTTCTGTTTAAAAATAAATATACCTGATTTTGAAAATACTACGTGTCATTGTCACCATGAACCCGTCATACGGAGGTCCTTGTCAAGGTATTCGAAATAGTGTACCCGCACTCCGTAATTTAGGGATTGATACTGAAGTCCTATCGGTAGATGATCCAGAGTCTGATTTCTTAGGTAATGATGATTTTTTAATCCACGCTGTAGGTCCCTCTCGTACTAAATATTCTTTTACTTTCAAGCAAGATTTATGGTTAAAAGATAATTTACATAGATATGAAGCAGTCCTTATTCACGGTTTATGGCAGTACAGTAGTTATGGGGCCTATAAGGTTTGGAGTAGCTTGAAGAAAAAAGGCGTGTCTGTGCCTCCTATGTACATAATGCCTCATGGTATGCTCGATCCTTATTTTCAAAAGGCAAGTGATCGAAAATTAAAAGCATTTAGAAACCGAATATTTTGGAGATTATTTGAAAAGTCTTCTGTGAATGGCGTTAGTGGTATACTTTTCACTTGTGAGCAAGAATTAATTCTTGCGCGAAATACTTTTACCGATTACAAACCTAAAGCTGAAATTAATGTAGGCTATGGTATACAAGAACCACCAAGTTTAAATCAAGCACAAGTAAATGCATTTTATAAAGCGTGTCCGACTCTTAAAAAAAAACCTTATTGGCTATTTTTAAGCCGTATTCATCCCAAAAAGGGTGTTGATAATTTGATTGAAGCCTATAAAATTTTAAAATCAAAAAGAAAATCAATACCAGACTTAGTTATTGCAGGTCCAGGTATGAATACTGATTTTGGTGAAAAGCTACTGCGTCTTACAAATACAGAAACCCAAATACACTTTCCTGGGATGCTTCAGGGAGCTGCCAAATGGGGTGCATTTTATGAATGTGAAGCCTTTGTTTTGACAAGCCATCAGGAAAATTTTGGTATTGCTGTTGTAGAAGCTATGGCTTGTGCGAAGCCTGTTTTGATAAGTAATCAGATTAATATTTGGAGAGAAATTGCCGATGGTGGAGCGGGTTTAGTAGAAAGTGATAGTGTTGCGGGGGCTGTAAAATTGTTTGAAAGATGGTCTAATATGGCTTCGGGAGAACGTGAAAAAATGGGTGAAAATGCTTACAGAACGTATATTGATAAATTCACAACGCAAGCTTTTGCTAATAATCTTATGGAAGTATTCCAAGAATAGTGTTTTATGATGACCAGCAGATTAGATCAGTTTGACAACACGACCTTTAATAAAGAGGCAGGAAATCTTAAGCAATTATGCTGGCTAGCACTTAATGCAGTTGTTCTAAAATCCTCTTGGTTTCCATTTATGGCTCCTAAAAAACAGCTTCTAAAACTATTTGGTGCTCAGATTGGAACTGGTTTTGTAATTAAACCGGGTGTGAGTATTAAATTTCCATGGAAATTAACTATTGGTGATCATGTTTGGTTGGGAGAAAATTGCTGGATAGATAACTTAGACGCAGTATATATAGGAGATCATGTATGTATTTCTCAGGGTGCGTTATTACTTACAGGAAATCATGATTATACACAAACAAGCTTTGATTATCGAAATGCCCCCATTCAACTAGAAGATGGCGTATGGGTCGGAGCAAAAGCGACTGTTTGTCCCGGAGTACGTTGTAAAAGTCACGCGGTTTTGGCTGTTGGCTCTGTAGCTACAAAAGATTTAGAAGAATATATGATTTATCAGGGAAATCCTGCTCAAGCTTTACGTAAGAGAACAATTAAACTCTCATGAAACGAATATTAGTTACTGGTGGTGCCGGTTTTATCGGTTCACATTTATGTAAGCGCTTGTTAGCCGAAGGTAATGAAGTTATCTGTCTGGACAATTATTTTACGGGGAGTAAGCGCAATATCATTGATTTGTTGAGCAACCCGTATTTTGAATTGGTACGGCATGATGTGACCGAGCCGTATTATGCGGAGGTGGATGAAATCTATAATCTGGCCTGTCCTGCATCTCCGGTACATTATCAGTACAACCCCATCAAGACGATCAAGACCTCGGTGATGGGGGCAATTAATATGTTGGGGCTGGCCAAGCGGGTTAAAGCGAAGATCTTACAGGCAAGTACGTCTGAAGTCTATGGTGATCCAGCCGTACATCCCCAACCCGAAAGTTATTGGGGAAATGTAAACCCCATTGGCCCCCGATCTTGCTATGACGAAGGCAAGCGTTGTGCGGAGACCTTGTTTATGGATTATCACACGCAAAACAAAGTGGCCATCAAGATTGCACGTATTTTTAATACCTATGGTCCGCATATGAATATCGACGACGGGCGGGTGGTGTCTAATTTTATCGTACAGGCGTTACAAGGGAAAGATCTGACCATATTTGGAGATGGGAGTCAGACCCGAAGTTTTCAGTATGTGGATGATTTGGTAGCTGGATTGATCGCTCTGATGCAAACCGATGCCTCAGTTACGGGACCTATGAATCTGGGGAATCCTACGGAGTTTACTATGCTTCAGTTGGCTCAGACTATTTTAGAACTAACGGGCTCTTCCTCGAAACTGGTGTTCCAAGCTTTACCGCAGGACGATCCGCAACAGCGGCGACCGGATATTGGTAAGGCCCGGGAGCTGTTGGACGGATGGGAGCCTCAGGTAGGTTTGAAACAAGGGCTTCAACAAAGCATTACCTATTTCGAAAACGTATTGTCTGCTCAATAGCAATTATTTGTTTCATTAATATTCAATTTAATGATCTTTTCAAATCAATATCAAGTATTTAGAAGTATTCCACTTGGAGTATTGAATATATTTGCCTGTTATTTCAGTTAATATAAAACATCTGTTTTGAAGATTTCAGTTATTACCATTGTCTATAATAATAAAGCGACAATCGCCTCGTGTATCGAAGCTGTGATAACACAGGATTATCCTGATGTAGAGCATGTGGTCATCGACGGCAGATCAACCGACGGTACGCAGGCAGTTATTGAAAACTATCGGGATCGGTTGGGGTATTATATTTCAGAGCCGGATAAAGGTCTATACAATGCCCTGAATAAAGGGATTCGTGCCGCTACCGGGGATATTATCGGGATCTTGCATTCGGATGATTTTTATCCTAAAAAAAGTACGCTTAGCGAAATCGCGCAGGCCTTTCAAAGGAGTGGTGCCGATATGGTCTATGGGAATGGCATGTTTGTAGATCGGGAGCAGCCCGATGTGGTGAAGCGTATCTATAAAGCCAAGCCTTTTAAGCCACGCTATCTTAAATACGGGTGGGTGCCTTTGCATACAACGATTTATGCTAAAAAAGAGGTGTTTACCAAATATGGTTTGTACGAGGAGCAGTATCGGATTGCAAGTGATTATGAGATTTCCTTGCGCTGGTTGAGTAATCCGAAGTTGAAAACCTATTTTATCAACGATTGGCTGGTGAAAATGCGTTTGGGTGGAAAAAGTACCACCGCTTCTCTGCAGCAACAAAAATCTAAAGAAGATTTACAGATTATCCGGCAGTATCCGCTTTGGGGAATACTTACCTTAGCCTTTAAAATCGCCCGTAAAATACCACAATACCTGCTGCCTCGTTTTAAAAAGTTTGAATAAACATTTTAACTTGTTCCGCAACTTTCTTATGAAGCGTTCTGCCCTTATTGTACCCGTAAGTATCCTGATCCATTTAATTTTACTAAATGGGTTTTTAGCATGGTTTATACCGGGTTTGTATCTCAATGTATATTCCATACTGTTTTATAATGCCTCGTGGTTGTTGAGTGCCTATGCGATCGATTATTATCCTACCTCCCGGAAGGAACGTTTTTTCACCAATTTGCATAAGCCGCTGCAATTGTATATTTTATTTACGCTGGCTTATTTTGCGTGGTTTAGTCTGAGTAAAACTCAAATGGGGTCTATTGCCTATCATACTCATGTATTACTGGGTTTATTCGGGTGTTTAATCAGCTACCGGGTTTTGTTTTATTATGCTCGCGCCCGCTATCGGGAAACCGGCGGAAATGCGGTGCATGTGGTGGTGATCGGGCGGGACCGGAATCTGAAGAAAATACGGAAGGTGTTTGATGAACCCGATCTGGGTTACCGGTATCTGGGGTATTTTGACAACAGCGACTCCAAGAGCGCCACTTATCTGGGAAAAGTAGAAGAGTGTTTTCGGTATATTAAGGAACGGGATGTGCATCAGATTTTTTGTATCGCTTCGCGCTTATCTCAGGCCCAACTGTTCAATCTGATGGCTTTTGCCGATAACAATTTGATCAAGTTGAAGATCGTTCCCGATAACAAGGAGATCTTTACCCGGGGAATGAAGATCGAATTGTACGACAATGTACCTGTACTTAATTTGCGGGAATTGCCACTGGAAACCCCGTATGCTAAGGTGTTTAAGCGCGTGTTTGATATGGTATTTGCAGTATTTGTGATCCTAGGAGTATTGTCATGGTTGAGTCCGTTAGTTTATATTTTGCAGCGTTTTGATTCCAATGAACCCTTATTTTTTAAACAAAAACGGCATGGGGTGAATCGTAAGGTCTTTTGGTGTTATAAATTCCGTTCCATGACCACGACGGCGGATGCCGATACCAAAATGATGACCAAAAATGACAAGCGGGTTACGAAGCTGGGAAGTATTTTACGACGTACCAGTATTGATGAACTGCCGCAGTTTTACAATGTGTTGCTGGGGGATATGAGTGTGGTAGGACCCCGGCCTCATATGGAGGTGCATACCGAAAAATACCAAACCTCGGTAGATAAGTATTTGGTACGCCACTTTGTGAAACCCGGGATTACCGGATTGGCGCAGGTACGCGGCTACCGAGGAGAGATCGTGCAGCAGGCTGATATCGTCAACCGAACCCGCTTGGATATCTTTTATGTAGAAAAATGGAGTTTGTGGTTGGATCTTAAGATCATCATCAAAACGGTGTCGAATGCTGTACAGGGTGAAGAAAAAGCCTACTAAACCGAATTAAATGTTTCTGCTTTAAAAGATAATCTTATTTTTGACCAAAATTAACCATACATGAAAATTATAAAAGGGCTTATAGTATTCGTACTGTTTCATAGTGTTTGCAGTTGTATTTCCCGAAAAGAAATTGTCTATTTACACGAAACGGAAATGGAAGGTGATACGACCAGTATTTATCATTTACAGCAATTAGATCGCCCGCAACTACGAATAAAGCCGAATGATCAAATACGTGTGAGTGTCTCTGCAGAAGAGCAGGAGGCCGCACTTCCTTTTAACTTACCTGTGGTTGGGATAGGCAATGTGCTTGATGGAGGTATGCGACCAGTAGGTACGCCCCAATTACAAAATTATCTAGTTGATGAAAACGGCGCTATTCATTTTCCGGTTTTAGGAGATGTTGTTGTTGGAGGATTTACCCGAAAAGAAGCTGCAGCTCTTTTAGAAAAAATGATTTCAGATTACGTTCAAAACCCTATTGTGAATGTACGTTTGGCAAATTTTCAGATTTCAGTATTGGGCGAAGTAATAAAGCCCGGAACCTTTCCTATTAATGACGAGTACATTAGTTTGCCCAAAGCCTTGGGGCTTGCAGGTGATATGACTATTTATGGTAGGCGGGATAATGTGTTGGTGATGCGGGAAGAAAAAGGGGGGCTTACTAAAGCCTATTTAGATTTGTCAGAGAATGAGGTGGTTAACTCTCCATACTATTATTTACAACAAAATGATGTCGTTTACGTGGAGCCTAATGGACCACAAAAACAATCTGCCAGTTATAACAGAAATGCTTCAATATATATATCAGTAGCTTCTGTGTTAGTTTCATTAGCCGTTTTAATTTCCAGATAATGTCGCAGACTGACTCTCATAGTAATTTTATGGAAGAACAAGAAATCAATATAAGAGAAGAATTGGATAAATATCTGAGGTATTGGCCCTGGTTTGTCTTAGGAGTAATTAGTTGTTTAATTATTGCCTTTTTCTATTTACGATTAAGCGTTCCTGTATTTAATACAGTTGCAAGTGTAATCATTAAAGATGAGGAGAGTAAAGGTGGCAGTCTACCTGCCGGAGCTGCAGAGTTTGCCGACCTTGGACTTTTAGGCGGCATGAGTACCAATAGTATTGAAAATGAGATTGGTTTGTTAAAATCCCGACGTCTCATGATCAATACGGTTCGCGCTTTAAAATTGAATGTGAGTTACTTCGATTTGGATGGACTTAAAGCAGATGAATTGTATTTAAATACGCCTTATTTAGTAGAAGTAGTCAATTTGCATCAGGAAGCATTGACCGAAGCTGCCAAGGCAGATTTGAATCAATTTAGTTTAGAACCCGGGCAGAGCCCCAATGCACTTCAACTTACCTTTACGGAGAGTGGAAAAATTTTAGAAGTTCAAATCGATGAACTGATTACCTTACCCTTTGCAACGGTCATCATCCGAGACACCCGTAAACCGGATTCAAAAGAACGGGTTTTGGTAAAAATACAAGCTGTAGCGCACGTTGCGGATACCTATCGGGAAGCCGTACAAATCAATTTGATCGATGATAATGCCACGCTTTTAGAATTCAATTTAGGGAGTCCGGTCAAGCAAAAAGCCCAGGATATTCTCGATCAATTGATCTTTGAATACAATAAGGAAGCCATTGAAGATAAAAATGAAGTGGCTGTGAACACCGCAAAATTTATCGATGAGCGCTTGGCTATCATCAGTGGGGAGCTGGATACCGTAGAAGTAGGGCTGGAAAGTTTTAAGGAGCAAAACAGCCTGACCAATATTGAAGCTGAATCAGAATTGATCGTGGAAAATGCGAGCGATTATCGTAAGCGGGAACAAGAGATCCAAACCCAACTTTCGGTTGCGCAGTCTATCATTCAGTATTTACAGGAGGAGGGATCTGATTCCGGGCTGTTACCGGCAGATATCGGACTAGAAGGCGAGTCGGTGAATGCCCAGATCGCCAGTTATAATGAATTGGTATTGGAACGCAACCGCATTTTAAGTGGGGCTACTAAACTCAATCCCACGGTAACCCGATTGAATCAGCAAACCGAGCAGCTACGCCAAACCATCATGGTGGGACTGGAACGCACCGTAAACAGTTTGCAGATCGCACAACGCGGCTTACGCCAGCAGAGTGGTTTGATTAGCTCTGAAATTGCTAAAGTACCGGCTAAAGAACGCCAATTCCGGGATATTTCCCGACAGCAGGAAATTAAAGAAGCCTTATACATCTTTTTATTGCAAAAACGGGAAGAAAATTCCTTGTCTTTAGCCGCGACTTCGCCCAAGGCTAAAATTGTAGATTCGGCTTATACATCAGAAATACCTTTATCTCCAAAGCCAAAAATTGTTTTAATAGCAGCTTTCTTAATTGGGTTGATTATTCCTTTTTCGATTTTTTATATACGGCGCCTATTGAATAATAAGATCGAACGCCGTGAAGATCTGGAGAAAATCACTCGAGCTATACCTATTGTTGGTGAGTTGCCGCGGATCTCAAAAGGGGAATCTGATCTGGTTGAGGAGAACGACCGGTCGGTACTTGCAGAGTCCTTCCGTATTATGACAACTAACCTGCAGTATTTGTTGGTGAATGCTAAAAATGAAGGCAAAGGCTATTGTATTTATACCACCTCTACAGTAAAAGGGGAAGGAAAGACCTTTACCTCGATCAACCTGGCGGTTACCTTGGCTAATACGGGGAAAAAAGTAGTCATAATAGGGGCAGATTTACGGAATCCTCAGTTGCAACGCTATGATACTGAGTCTAAAAGCTTCTTGGGGATCAGTGATTATCTGGTAAACGAGGATCATCAGTTACAAAACCTGATCAGTGATTCTAAATTCCATCCGAATTTGAAACTCTTGTTGTCAGGAAGTATCCCGCCCAATCCTTCAGAATTGTTACGTCAAGCTAAATTTGGGCGCATGATCCACGAATTACGGGAGCAGTATGATTATGTGATCGTTGATACCGCACCATCCATGCTGGTTGCCGATACGTTCCTGATCAGTAAATATGCTGATTTGATCCTCTATGTAACCCGGGCTGGGTATACCGAAAAGAAATTGCTCAACTTTGCTATAGATGTTCAAAACGACGGGAAGTTGCATGATATCAGTTTTGTGATCAATGATGTAAAAACCGCCAATTTTGGCTATGGGAATAAATATGGTTATG
This sequence comes from Leeuwenhoekiella sp. CH_XMU1409-2, assembly GCF_037029365.1. Classification (NCBI taxonomy): domain Bacteria; kingdom Pseudomonadati; phylum Bacteroidota; class Flavobacteriia; order Flavobacteriales; family Flavobacteriaceae; genus Leeuwenhoekiella; species Leeuwenhoekiella sp. CH_XMU1409-2. The sequence continues at coordinate 84,632 of NZ_JAYMEI010000015.1, forward strand.
CTTATGGGCAAAGCAAACCTTCGTTGTGGGAACGGTTTAAAAAGAGTTTTTAAATAGGCTATAGCTACGAGCTATTAGTCGATAGATTTAAAAAAGGATGCTGTAATCAGTGTCCTTTTTTTTGTTTGTGGTTTGCTGTTCATTGTTTGTTGTTTGTTGTTTGCTGTTTGCTGTTTTGGGGTGAGGGTTAGCATGTAGCTGTTAGTCGATAGGCTCGTTTGAGGTTTATTGTTTTCTGTTTATTATTCCTTGTTTCTTGTTTCTTGTTTCTTGTTTCTTGTTTTGAGTTTTTTGTTTCGGGTTGAAGTTTGGGTAACAGGTTATAGCTTGTAGTCGATAGGTTTTGGTCGATAGGCTCGTTTGGGGTTTATTGTTTTCTGTTTGTTGTTTGCTGTTTGCTGTTTCGAGTGGATGGCTGTTAATCGATAGGTTTTAGTCGATAGGCTCGTTTGAGGTTTATTGTTTTCTGTTTGTTGTTTTTATGATCGCTCATAGCCTATAGCGTCTAGTCGATAGGTTTTGTTTGTTTTTTTTATTTTGGGGTGGGCATTAAAGCAAAAAAGCAGAGCTGTTAATGAATTCTTAAAACTCTGCGTTTGCATTGGCGTTTTCATACACTCTTCATACACCATCCTAGGGGATGCCTAGGAGTTGACTGGGAGTTGCCCTGCCTGAGCCATAGTTTACCATTGGAATACTAGTTACTTTAAATCATGTTCTGTTCATTTTCTTTACTCGCGGGTTTGTTATTTCACGGGAGCTCGTGAATCTCCTAGCGTCGATTTATCTCGCTTGATTTCTATTTTACGTGAGCTCGTGAACCTTGTATCCTCGGTTTAGCTCGCAGGGTTTTTATTTTAAGGGGTGCTCGTGAACCTCGTATCCTTGGTTTGAGTGATTCTAACTTCTTACTTTTCTTTGCTTCTCCAAAGAAAAGTAACAAAAGAAAGGACGCCTTTTGGATAGGTATTTTTTGCTATCGCAAAAACCGTAAGTGCATCCCTAAATTTCTTCCAAGGCTTCAAAAATTCTTAACGGGATGCCCTTACTATACTGACCAAAAGGAGATTAAACCCTTTGGGTATGGATGCGTCTAACTTTTATGAATACAAGCTGTCATACTGTCCCGATAAGCATCGGGATTGTTTCAGCATCTCATCACAAGGATCCAAAAAAAGAATAGAACAAAGCTCCCCTCCTTTTAAAGGAGGGGAAAGCCCGCGTAGTAGGGCAGGGGTGGTTCTAGTACATACGGGGCAACACCACCCCGTCAGCTGCTGCGCACTATGTGCGCCTTGCTGCCACCCCTCCTCAACAAGGAGGGGTGCTTTTCGTATTACACACGAGACATGATTTCCGATTCCAAAACACGCGATACCATTCCCCATAAGTATTGGGATGGGCAGCGTGAGAATCTCCTTATTTTTCTGATTTTGTATTTCATGTGGGTGACTGCCGACTGAGAACTGCTACTGTTTATTAATAAAAAACTTCTCGACTGCGCTCGAAGTGACAGTGTGTGAGGTATTTCGTATTTCTACGTACCCCAAGAATAACAAGTCAGCAATAACAAATAGCAGCATAACGACTGCCTACTGCCTGCTGAGACTGTCAACTGAGAACAACTTCTCTCCCGAAAGCTTTCGGGAACAATCCTCTCGCGCTTAGGCGCTCCAGAATCACTCGAAGTGACTTTACACTATGCATTTTTATACCGGCAGATTCGGCAGAAACCTTCTTTATCGGCAATATCGGCACCGATGTACATCGCTACTGGTTTTCAGCGTGTAAGCCTGTTTACTTTGTGACCTAATTTAAATCTTTTTACTATGGCTAAACAAGCTGGAATTATCAAGTTGAAGGGCACTATCGGGGATATTGCCTTTTACAAAAGTGGAGACGGGCATATGGCTCGTTTTAAAGGAGGCGTTGATGGCAAGCGTATTGCTACCGATCCTGCCTTTCAGCGTACCCGGGAGAACGGGGCCGAATTTGGACGTGCCGGGAAAGGCGGAAAACTGCTGCGCAATTCGATGCAGGTCATGATGCAACAGGCAAAAGACCCTAAGGTCGTGAGCCGATTGACTACGCAATTGCTTGCGATCATCAAAACCGATGCTACCTCTGTGCGCGGGGAACGCAACCTGACCGATGGGGAACTGGGGTTTCTAAACGGCTTTGAATTTAATGCCAACAGTCCGTTAAGCACCACACTGGTTACCCCCTTTAGTGTACGCTACGACCGGGCTACCGGAGCGGTGGGACTGACGCTGGAGGCCTACAATCCGAAGGTACAGATCGCAGCACCCACAGGGGCTACGCATTACAAGCTGAGTTGTGGAGTAAGCGAACTCGATTTTGAGGCACAGACGTCGCTCTTTAAGACCGTGACTACCGGGATTTTACCCTATCAAAATGCGGAAGTCGCTGCTACCGATCTGGAGGTAAATATCACAGCAGGCAGTACGTGGAGTGTGGTACAGGCCTTAAGCATTGAGTTTTATCAGGAGGTCAATGGCAGTATGTATCCGCTTCAAAATGGTGCGTATAACGCCATGGCGGTAGTGCAGGTAGCTCAACCGGCTTAAGATGGAGTGGGTACTACACCGCAGCTACTACCCGAAGGGAACGCATGGGGTCTTGCAGGTGCATGGGCGGTTTGTATGTTTTTGTATGGAGCAGCCCTGGCAGGATAGTAGTAAAGCCTTATCCTGTATTCCTGAAGGGCGGTACGAAGTACTGCCACGCCTGTCGCAGCAGTATGGGCATCATCTGTCTCTTAGCGATGTGCCCGGGTGCAGGCAAATCCTGTTGCACGCAGACAAGAATGGGCTTCATGAACTGCAAGGGGGCATCGTGCCGGTGCTGGAGCTGACGGGTATTGCGCAAGGAATGCATGCCAAGCCTGCGCTGGAACGTTTACTGCTCCTCTACTGTGAAGCGGTGGAGGAACAGGAGGCTGTATATTTAACGATAACCTATAACACTCATGAATATCTTAGAACGTTATCGGCAACCCACGCCGCGTTTTTTCCGGATGCTGCGTACGGTAGGGATTAGTCTGGCCAGTGGGGGTGCGGCCTTGCTCGCAGCTCCCGTAGCACTCCCTGCTGTGTTGCTGAGTATTGCCGGTTATGCGGTAGTTGCCGGAAGTGTAGCTACTGCAGTAAGTCAGGCAGTGGTTGCAGACGGATTAGCGGAAGCGAAGCCCAGGGAAGCCGATGCGCAGTAGCAGTGTTTCTTTAAAACTGGGCACCCTGAGTGGAATGGTGGCCGCAGCCCTTCCCAGCCTGCAACGCGACAAGCTGCTTGAAGCAGTAGTACTAGCGGGTGTAGGTGCCTGTGTGAGCTTTGTGGTTTCTTTGGTTTTAAAAGGATTGTTCAAGCATATGAAAGCATGGTTTTTAAAGCAAAGAGACTCTAACTAGGGATCGCAGTCTTGTGATTACCTGATGTATTTAACCCTTCTTTCAGGTTTAGGTCTGGAAGAAGGGTTTTTTTATGTGCTGTTTGCTGTTTGCTGTTTGCTCTCTCTTATTTTAGGGTGAAGGATTCACTATTCAAAGTTTAAAGCTCAAGGTTTAGGATTTTGACGCATACGGAATGAGTAAACAGTCTCAGTCGGCGGCAGGTAGGTATTTAGCATGAACTTTTAAGTCTTTGTAAACTGCTTGTCCATTCGAGTTGTCACCCTGAGCCTGTCGAAGGGATAGTCGAGCAGCGCGTAGGTGAAGTAGTGTGTTTTGATTCTAGGTTCAATCGTAAGGCTTGCCTTTTTAATTCTTAACGTATACCGATAAGCGTTAATTTTTCTCAGTACTACGAAAGAGGTACCGAAAGATTCCGGTTTTTTTTGAGGAGGTTTGTGGAGTTACTTGTGCTTTGATCACTTATGAAAACCAAACGCTTGTGTATATTTCCTAAAGATGTACAGTGTATCACCGGAAAGAGTGAGCGCTATGGGCGGCAATTGCTTGCAGACATCAGGGTATATCTCAAAAAGGAGCCGCATCAGTTTGTTACCGTACATGAGTTTGCAGCCTATTGTGGGTTGCATGTGGAGGATTTGTTTGTGTATTTGGATTAATCGTGTAACTATTGAAGGGTACGCGATGCAATCGCGCACGAACAGGGGAGGTTTGCTGGGGGGCTTGTGCTTTGATCGCTTATGAAAACCAAAGGCTTGTGTATATTTCCAAAAGATGTACAGTGTATCACCGGAAAAAGTGAGCGCTATGGGCGGCAATTGCTTGCAGACATTAGGGTTTATCTAAAAAAAGAGCCGCATCAGTTTGTTACCGTACATGAGTTTGCAGCCTATTGTGGTTTGAATGTGGAAGATTTGTTTGTGTATATGGATTAGTCGTATAGCTGGTGAGGGGTATGGGATGCAATTTCGTGCAATTCGGTTATTTAGCATCTTATATAATTCCTTTTGTCCAAGGTTCTTACAAATTTATAGGCTCTTTAAAAGTGGAATCATTTCTATAATGTGCTGGTGTGAAAGCATGGTTTAAAAAAGAGTGAGACTTCAAATGCTTAGAAGTAACCCAACTTTAAATACGCACTTTGAAGAAGTGTCTCACTCTCATCTTAAAGTACGTATAAATCAAAACAATAAGCAATCTTTTGGTAATCAATTGTTTGTAAAAATAAGGGTGCTTTTGTGCGAAAAAAATAAAGGGGCTCTTAAATACTGAGACATCTGCAGCTTTAGTACGTAGCCGGTTAAAAAAGGGTGCATAAGCGTACTCTTTGAATGTGAAACGATTGCTTAAAAAGGTCTTTTCCTAAGCGATGGATAACAAGTTCAAAATTCAAAGTTCAAAATTAGAACTATATCCAGCTTCTTGTTTCTTGTTCTCGGTTTATCGTTTTGGGTTCTTGGTTTGTGATTCCTTGCTTCTGATTCCTTGTTTGTTATTGATGATCTAACTGTTAAATTTTTACGGTACTACGAACGGTATACCGGAAGATTCTGGTTTTTTCTATGGAGGTTTGCGGGTTGACTTGTTCTTTGATAACTTATGAAAACCAAAGGCTTGTGTATATTTCCAAAAGATGTACAGTGTATCACCGGAAAAAGTGAGCGCTATGGGCGGCAATTGCTTGCAGACATCAGGGTCTATCTAAAAAAGGAGCCGCATCAGTTTATAACAGTGTATGAGTTTGCGGCCTATTGCGGGTTAAATGTGGAAGATTTGTTGGATTATTTAGACTAGAATTTTGGTTTTCCAGTACCTCAAGCTCAGATTTTGGGTACGCGATACAATCGCGCGGCAACGGGGGTAGTTTGTTTAGTAGTATGAATTTAGAAGAAGGAGAACGCGATGCAATTCCCCATATGCATTGGGACAGGCAGCGCATGAACAGGGTATAGATTGGGGGGAAGATCCCTATATACACTGGTATAGGAGGAAATAGTCAGGAATAAAACATCAGTTCTTTTTATAGATGCGCTGTTTACCTGCTTGATCAATTTTAAGTAATTGTTCGTTTACTTTACGCTTTAAAATAACAGAGACAGCCGAGGTGGTGGTTTGAATATGATAGACTTCATTCAACTCGGTGACCACATCCTTAGCTGTGCGACCTTCATTAAAATAGTCACCGGCGACAAAGCCTTCGATGCGTTGAGTAAGCCGTGTTTTTTCGGCGCGCGCAGCAGATAACTTATATCGAGGTTCCAATTTAATCGGAAAGTCAAAGGCTTGGGTAGGGTGTAACTCCAATGCTTGGCAAATGGCGATGACATAAGACAAGGAACTCTCTTCACCGGCTTCGATATTTCGAATGGTTTGCGCAGAAAAACCGGTCATTTCAGAAACATCTTCTACAGACAGTTCTAAGGCCTCCCGTTGTTTGGTCAGGTTAGCCCCCAGTTTAACTAAGTTGAGTTCGTCTTTATATCTTGACATAGATCAAATTGAACAATCTATACGGCAACAAAAAATATATTGTAATTGTTATTTGTTGTTTTGTAGATTTATTATATATTTACCTCATAATTAGGGTGCTGCATTATTGTTTTGATGCATAAGCCGACAGGATTCTTAGCCTTTATAGTGCTCAACGCTGACTATCCGGGTAGCAACGTTGTGATTAAAGAAAGCCTGTAGCCCTGCAGCTCCTAATTCTTCCCCTAAAACCCCAATGAGCATCGCTATCACGGCTGGTGGTAGCCTGAAGTAAAATCGGTTTGCCTTGGCATCCTTAAATCAATTTGCCTATGACACACGTGCCAACGGGTGCACATCATAACGCCATAATGCGTACTGTTTTTAGCACGCTTGTAGCGTTATTAGCGCAAGACAAGCACAGCAGCTTTATCTGGAGTGATAGCCTTATTAAATGCAAAAGTACTGGTGCAAAGATAAGGATGTTCTAGCGTCTTTGTGATTTCTGTATTTGGAAAGCAGTCCTCAAGACATTTAGGACCGAGCCCAAAGAATACACCTAAAGACTATTTTGGGAAATGAGCTGGCTTGCTGCGTTGGGTCCTTTTAATTAAAAAGAATGTATTAAAGTGGATGATACATTTAGATGCTGTCTTGTGAGCCTTGATCTTCTAGCTGCTACTTGGTTGTTTATTGGCGTCGCCAAAGGGTTTAATATGCTGAGGCTCGCCTTGAGGTAGGCTACTTAGTATTTAGGTTAGAAAATAGAGGTAATGGGTTTATAGCATGTTTTGTTCATTTTCTTTACTCGCGCGATTTTTATTTTACGGGAGCTCGTGAATCTCCTAAAGTCGATTTGCCTGTTTAAAGAAAACGAACCAAAAGAAAAGAGCCCCTCGCTTAGGAATTTTTCGCCTTAGAGGCGAAAACCGCCTGGTCAGCTCCGCGTCGTTGCTCAAGATTTTTTAAGAGTAGTTCTTACTTGAAGTAAAATATTCTATTCCAAAGCCAACGCGCCACCTGGCTCATTCGTTAAAAAGGTCTACCAGACCTTTTCTTAACGCGCTGCCCTTGCGACTATTCTGAACCGAGGGAAGACATTAGTTTAACCCTTTGGGTTATAAAATCAGGACGTTAAGTCCATCAAATTGAAAAGTAAAATAGTATTAATCATCTAAAAGTAAAAAACATATGACAAACGTGCGAACGGGAGCACACCATCCTGCTAAAGCACCCGTGGGTTACCGGTCATTCCCTAAGAATACGCGGTAGTTGGGTTGGGGTTGCGTGCAGTGCATGCAGCACGGGCTATTACAGGTGTTGTATTAGCATAGGTGCATTAGCAGTAGTTTTTATAGGATGTTTTTTGATTTTCTTTAGCTCGCGAATTTCCTGAATTGAGATAGTCGCTTAAAGAAAGCCTTCGGCTATTAGAAAGTATAGGTTCTTTAGCAAGTTCTGTTCATTTTCTTTACTCGTCTAAAGAAAACGAACCAAAAGAAACGACGCCTTTTGGATAGGTATTTTTTGCTATCGCAAAAACCGCAAGCGTATCCCTAAATTTCTTCCAAGGCTTCAGAAATTTTTAACGGGATCCCCTTGCTATACTGACCAAAAGGAAGCTTAACCCTTCGGGTTTGGATAGCTTGTAGTTAAGGTTTACGTTGAGTTAACCTCAAGCTCCCGCTCCGACCTTGGTGAAAGTGTTAAAGGAGATGATTAAGGACGAGGACAACGAGAATGCTATACTGAAGAAAAAGAAGGCTTAAAAATGATATTCTTAGCTCCATTCTTGGCAACGGCCTACTTTTTACATCTGTAGTAAAACAAGCAAACGCCGCAGCGATAGGCAGTGGAGGATGGCTTAGCGCAGCGGTTTGCCATCCGCACGATAAGGTGTTTGCGTAGTTTTCAAGGATGTAAAAATAAGCCTTGATCTTTTGTTTCTTTTGCATCAAGGCAAAAGAAAGGAATCAAGAGAGGACAACGGAAACTTCTTGCTATACTGAGAAAAGAAAGTTTAATAAATAAATTTTAGAACATTACTATAAAACATTTGAATTAGCCATAAAAAAGAGCTGCAGACCGCAAGGTCTGTGAAAGAGAAATCTTGGTTTTTAAAAGTGGATCACCTCATTGGGCATGGAGTATGCCGGATGAGATTCTACACCCTGCCTAACGGCAGGACTAGAATGACGCCTTTTACAAAGCCGTCTAAGCAAAAAAGCCTTCCCTCGAGATTGGCGTCCGGCGGGAAGGCGTGAGCTTAAATAAAACTATTGTTTCATTTTAACACGACGAAGTTATGAAAATTTTGACTACGCGCCTTACGGGGGCTGCGTGGATACTTGTTTGCCTATTTTGGGCAACAGGAAATCTACTTTGGGCCACGCCCCAACAAAGCGTATCCGGTACCGTTACCGATGCACAAGAAAACCCAATTCCGGGTGTAAGCATCCGACTTTTAAACAGCAACACGGGGACGCAAACCGATATGCAAGGAATCTTCAGCATTCAAGCACTACCTGGCGATACCTTAAGCATCAGTTATCTTGGGTTTAGGACACTACAACTGCCGGTAGGGAATCAAACTACATTTACTATTGTCCTGCAACAGGACATCACCAACTTGGACGAGGTGACCATCAATGCCGGGTATTACAACACTACGCGCAGGGAGCAAACGGGAAGTATCGCTCGGGTGACCGGTGAGGAAATCGAGCGGCAGCCGGTGACTAATCCGTTAGCGGCCTTGCAGGGTAGGATGGCGGGGGTTTCTATTGTACAACGCAGCGGCGTACCGGGGAATGCACCTGCGATTCAAATACGTGGGCAAAACAGCTTGCGTAACGGTTTTGGCAACTCGGGTAACCTGCCGCTGTATATTATTGATGGCGTACCTATAGACAGTGCACCGCTTAACAGCTTTAGCGGGCTAACCAGCCCAACTATCTCAGGTATAGATCCGCTTAATACCCTGAATCCTGCGAACATTGAAAGCATCGAAGTTCTCAAAGATGCCGATGCTACCGCCATCTACGGTTCGCGTGGAGCAAACGGGGTGATCCTGATCACAACCAAAAAAGGAACAGGCGGGAATCAAAAGACCCGCATCAACGCGCAGGTCTATACCGGTGCCGGTGTGGTACCCCGTAAATTGGATCTGATTAATACAGCAGACTATATCAGTCTAAGGCAGGAAGCCTTTGCCAATGACGGTACAACCCCTACAGAAACAAATTCCCCTGATTTGCTATTGTGGGACACAGATCGGTATACCGACTGGCAGGAAACTTTGTTTGGTGGCACAGCAGCAACTACCGGGGTCAATCTGGGCGTGAGTGGGGGGAGCGAACGAACCTACTACAACCTGGGCGTAGGTTATCAACGGGAGACCTCGGTCTTTCCGGGTGATTTTAGGTATAATAAGCTTACCGCTAACCTAAGCCTCAATCACCGCAGCAGTGATGAACGTTTTAAGTTACAACTCAGCACCTCCTTTGGTAGTGATAATAACCAACAGTTTGACGGCAGCAGCTTTGTAAGTACCGCCTTATCGCTGGCACCCAATGCACCGGCATTGTATACCGATGACGGGGAGTTAAACTGGGAAGACTCGAGTTGGAGTAATCCACTTGCCACTTTGTACCGGGAGAGTGAAGCCCGGGTACAGCAGCTTATCAGCAACCTGAGTTTGAGTTATGCCATCACCCCGCAGCTGGAAGCGCGACTCAGTACCGGCTATACGCTGCTAAATAGCGAGGAGCTCACCGAGCAACCCATCCGGTTTTATGATCCGGCACTATGGGCGAATGCACGTTCACGCTCCCTACATATTACAGCCGGGCGCCAATCTTGGATTGTGGAGCCGCAACTCAATTATCGCAATACCTGGGGGAGGTTTAATCTGGATGCTCTGGCGGGAAGCACTTTTCAGCATCGCAAAAATACCACACTCAATATCGTTGGTACAGGTTATGCAAATGACCAGCTACTGGGCAATCTGGAGGCAGCAGAGCAACTAAGCGTAATTGCGAATAGCATTCAGGAATATGCCTATGCCGCAGCTTTTGGGCGCATCGGTCTCCATTACGGCGGTAAGTATTATCTCAATCTTAGCGGAAGGCGGGACGGCAGCAGCAGGTTTGGTCCGTCCCGGCGTTTTGCCAGTTTTGGGGCCGTAGGAGGGGCGTGGATCCTGAGTGAAGAACGCTGGATGCAAGGTCTAAAGCCGTTTTTATCCTTTACCAAATTACGCGGGAGCTATGGGTCTACCGGAAGCGATCAAATAGGGGATTACGGGTATCTAGATACCTATTCAGCCACTCCGGGAGGGGGAGGTTTGTATCCCACTCAATTGACCAATCCTATTTATTCGTGGGAGCGCAACCGCAAGCTGGAGCTGGCCTTAGAATTGGGCTTTTGGAATGACAAACTACGGCTGAATACGAGTTGGTACCGCAACCGCTCTTCCAATCAACTGGTGGGCTATAACCTGCCTGCTATCACCGGTTTTACCAGTGTACAGGCCAATCTGAATGCCACGGTAGAAAATACGGGTTGGGAGTTTGAAGCCTTCACAAATCTAAACTCAGGGCGTTTTAACTGGCAGGCTTCGCTGAATGTGAGTATCCCTGAAAACCGACTGGTTTCTTTTCCGGGAATAGAAGAAAGTTCGTATGCCAATATGTATAAAGTAGGGGAGTCCCTTAACATTCAGTTACTCTATGACTATACCGGGGTAGACCCGGAGACGGGGTTGTACACGGTTATGGATGTCAATGAAGATGGGGTGTATAACTCTGATGACCGCGTGGTGGTTCAAGATCTTACCCGAACCCTCTTTGGTGGATTTCAGAACCAATTTACTTATGGTCGTGTAAGCCTTGATTTTTTATGGGAATTTGTAGTACAGGACGGGCTGCAATATTATCCTGCATTAACACCCGGCAGAATGGGTACTATGTTACAGGAAGATTACGACCGGCGTTGGCAAAACCCGGGAGATATTGCAGAAATCCAAAAGGCCTCGGTAGGAGTAAGTGCCCTGTTGGCAAACTTTAGATATCAGACCAGTGATAAACTGTATACAGACACTTCTTTTTTACGACTGCGTACCCTGGGGCTTAGTTATGTGCTCCCTACTGAAAAACTGGGGATAAACTCCTGCATCTTATTTCTACAGGGGCAAAATCTGTTTACCCTGACCACTTACCGCGGCCTAGACCCCCAGTACCCCGGAACCACCTTACCCGCTTTACGTATGCTGACAGCGGGGCTTAAACTTAATTTTTGATCTGTTATGAGAACTACTTTAAAATATTATACAAGATTCCTCAGCTTACCGATATTGTGGTGCCTATGGGCCTGTGAGCCTTTTGTGGAGGTTGAAGTACCCAATGACCGTATCACCAGTCTCACTGTGTTTAGCGATGATGCCACCGCCCGCGAGGCGATGGACGGGGTGTATATCCAATTGTTTAACACGGCCTTTGCAGCAGGAGGTAACCAAAGTGTTAGTTTTTTGGGCGGGCTCTCTGCTGATACCTATACCGTAACCAATGTAGTACCTGAGATGGAAGCCTTTGCCGCACATCAACTGGAAGCTACAAATAGTTTGAATCTGGCTTTATGGTCTGGCGCTTATAACACCATTTATATGTGTAATGCCATTCTGGAGGGGGTTGCGGGCAACACTAGCTTAAGTCCGGATACCCGAGACGCTTTGGAAGGGGAAAGCCGTTTTGTACGGGCATTTACCTATTTCTATCTGACCAATTTATACGGAGATGTGCCCTTGGTTACCCAAACCGATTATACCGTTAATGCCTTAAAAGCCCGAAGTTTGCAAACTGAGGTCTACGAGCTCGTTTTAGAAGATTTAAACCGGGCAGCTGATCTATTGGATAGTGGCTATCCTGATAACGAACGTACCGGGGCGAACCGTTTTACAGCACTGGGCCTGCTGGCGCGGGTGCATCTGTATCTGGAAAATTGGGAACAGGCAGAGGCCTATAGCGGTGAAGTGCTGGCCGCGACTGATCTTTATGAGTTACCTGAAGATCTAAACAACGTGTTTTTGGCTAACAGCCCCGAAGCACTCTGGCAGGTATCACCGGAAGGCTGGGGAGGCATGTTTACGCATACCCGTGATGGCAATCTGCTGACCCGAATCACGCCAACCGGGAGCCCGGTCAGCCTAAGCGAAAATTTAATGCAAGAATGGGAAGCCGGGGATCTAAGACAAGAGGATTGGATTGGCAGTTTTAACAGTGCTGCTGAAACCTATTACTATCCCTATAAATACAAGATACGCTACGATGCCAGTGGTGGGGATTTAAGCGAATACTCCATGTTGATGCGCCTGGCCGAGCAGTACCTGATACGGGCAGAAGCTCGTATCTGGCAGGGAAAACTGGAAGCGGCAGTAGCTGATTTGAATGCCATACGGGAACGTGCGGGTCTGGAAGAACTGATTTATACCCCGGCACTTACTCAGGAACAGCTTTTAAAAGAGGTGATGCAGCAGCGCCATTACGAACTTTTTAGTGAATGGGGGCATCGCTGGCTCGATTTAAAGCGTACCGGCCAGGCCCTGGAAGTACTGGAAGGTATACAGGAAACCGATTTGTTGTACCCCATTCCCGAAGCCGAATTATTAAAAAACCCTAAACTAACTCAAAATGCAGGATATTAAACGTTTAAAATCATTAAATTTCTTAAGCCTGATATGGATCTGTTTCTTGGTATGTAGTTCTTCATTTGGTCAAACCAAAGCAGAGACGATAGAAACCGGTGTCCGTAGGGGCACTTTGGATAATGGGATGCGGTATTTGATTCATTCTCAAGAAGCCTGGGAGGGACAAAACGTATCTATGAATTTATATGTAAATACGGGTCATGAGCTGGAAGTCGATGGGCAAACCGATATTTCGCATTATCTGGAGCATTTACCCTTTGCAATTTTTTTGGATGAAGCTACAGCCAAAGGTGGTGCTTTACTGGATGCCGTTCATAGCGGTAAATTGCCATGGCAGGGACATACCCATGCCAGACATACCTGCTACCTTTTCCTTTTTGATAAAGTAGGTTCTGAAATCTATACTGCAGAGTTGGATTTGCTAAGCCGAATAATTGGGGGCAGTTTAAAACCGACTCCAGAAAACCTAGCAGCAGAACACGGCAGTTTTTATCAGGAGTATATACATAGAAATGGTCCGCTAGGATACGATGAAGAGCGCCTGTTCTGGAACCTTTCGAAAGTTTATGCTCCACCTGTACGACCGGAGTACTATTATGAGCACGTCAAGGGTTTTGATTGGGACGCTGTATCTTCTTTTTATAAAGACTGGTATCACCCGCAGCGGGCTACCCTGATGATGGTGGGGCCTATTACCGACCTGGATCAGGCAGCGCAGGATATTAAAGCTTATTTCGGGAAGTTAAAAGCAACCACGGCCAAAAAACTGGTATATCCCCAAATAGCGTATTTAAAAAGCCCCAACCAATTTATACAATTGGAACAGCTTGATACTGATGAACTGGAGCTCTCCGAAACAAAAATCGATTTATACTGGCGAAACCAAATCCCTCCAAAAGCGGAACCTAAAGCTTTACAGCACAAATGGATGTATGAAATGTTGTATAATCTTATTGGGGATCACCTGCGTCAAATTGCTAAAACGTATAAGCTAAATTATACCCTCGGAATTGATAAAGAAATGCGTTTACCAGCCTTGAGACTGAACTTTAGGGTATTTACTGGGAGGGAAAAGGAAGCTTTACAGCAAGTAATAGCGGCTCTTAATCAGCTTAAAAGTCAGGGGGTTGATGAGGCTGCGTATCACAAATACCGAAAAAGAGAATTAAATGCTATTGATAGAAGGGATACGAATGCTCTGGGATCGGTATTGAGGACTTATGATCAACGGATGTTAGCTGAGGAATCCCTAGATTTTGACCAGTTAGCCTTAAAGAAGCGCTGGTTAAACCAGCTGTCTTCTGATACTGTAAATTCGGAATTAAAAGCCTTTTTAAAAGCCGGACCTCATGATGTAGGAATTCTGGCTCCCAAAGCTGCGTCTGTATTGCAGCTGAGTGAGAATGAGTTTCGCAGTTGGTTAGATCAGACTAAAAATGGAGTAGGTACGGAAGAAAATATGGTACTGAAAGCGAAGTTAATACCCGATTCCCTAATCGCCCGATTGCCTCGTGTTACTTCAAAAGATTTAGATACGGATGCTTTAGGAGGACAAATAATACAACTGGCTAATGGAGCGCGGGTCGTACTTTATCCACAGGAAGGTGCTCCCTTAAAGTTACACGGCTTTCGTAATGGAGGTGCAAGTAACTTGAATAAACAGGATTTTATAAACGCCCAACTTGTACCCGAGTGGGTTCATACCTCGGGCACGGGTGCCTATACCCATTTTGAATTGCAACGCATGCTTACCGACTTGGGAATGATTTATGGAAAAGCCTTATATGTAAATCAGGGAGAATCCGGTATAAAACTGAAAGCCCCGGCAGAACGTCTTGAAACTTTGTTACAACTGGCTCATTTGTATTTGTCGGCACCCCGGGAAGATCCCGAAGCCTTTAAGTATTGGAAAGAGGACGAATATTTTTTTTATAAGAGACCCCCTTACGGCAGGGAAGAAAATGATTTGCAGGTGCTAAGTAAAAAGGAGCTGGAAGGGCCAAACGCAGGATTAACGGCTTTAGCACGTTATGAAGCGGTACAGCAATCTACTGCGACCGAATTAAAGCAAATTTATCAACGCTTATTTCAACATCCTCAGGAGTTTGTGTTTCTGCTGAGTGGAGATTTTAAGGAAGAGCAGGTCCTACCGCTTTTGGAAACCTATTTGGGAAATTTGCCGGTATCCATAAATCAGGTAAAACGGGAAGAGGAAGAGGTAAATACCTTACCTCAAGGGACTTTAGAAAAAGTATATACGATTCCCGGTATACTGCCTTCCGATCTGAACCTTAAAATACGGTATACCTATCCTGTAGCCCGGGATGACTGGAAAGCACAGCTAAACTTACAACTGATGCGGGATGTAATTAATACCCGCTTGTGGGAACTGCGTCATGTTAAAAAAAGAGGCTTGTATCTTATTCAAGCCGTAGCTTATACCGACCTTGATCTCCAGCGCGGCAACTTCGCAATTATGATACCTACCGTTGCGGGGATGGAAAATTACCTGATCAAAGACATGCAGGAGTTAATGTCCTGGTTTAAAGAACATCCTATATCTGAGAAGGAATTAGATGCGATTAAAAGTAGATTTTATATAGTGGGTATAATGGGTAAATCAATTTTAGATAAAGGATATCGCTACTATAAATGGGGTTTACAAATTCCTGATGCAGAAATGGTTAAAGCCTATTTAGAAGGGGTGACTCCTCGGGATATTCAGGCTTTGATACAAGAAAAACTGGTCCCTGAGCATCAGTATATTTTTATGGGGAAGGGTGTTCCCGACATTAGTAATTAAAATAACCTCCCCATAGAAGCGGCTATGGGGAGGCATTTTGCCGGTTTTAATCCAATTGGATTAAGGAGTACCCGGAATTACATAAGGTGTATTATTACTACTTGCTTTACGGGTAGTCAATGATTCATCTGTAAACACCTCGAAAATCCGTCCTTGAGGATCATCTTGATAAATAACACTACACTCACCTCCCAAACCCTCACAAGGATCCGTATCCAGTTGCGTTGGAGTATCATTCAGGTCAATCCATCCATTTGACTGGTTTGCGGTATTGGCAAAAGCCAGGCCTACTGCCAGCCCCAGTGTCATCACCGGGATCATTATTTTAGACTTTTTCATAATAAAAAGTATTAAAAGATTATGCCTACTCGAATTCGAAGGTTTTCGGCTCCCCCTTATCATCACGCGCATGATTAAATATTATTATTGTTATAAATGGGGCGGATTCGTGGAACTGTGACAGTACACACCAGTGATAGCCAAAGCAGTAATGCCTATGTTAAACAGCAGATGCTGCTGCCAGGTGAGGTTATTGATGATCCCCCCACAGGAGCAGGGCAGTTGTGGACTCAAACTGATCATCCCGACTATATATACTGTAAATACGCTCATCAATACTGCAGAACCTATTAACCCCAGACGGCGTGTTTGCCATACCAGCAGCAAGGCAGCAAGGATGTATTCTACAAGTGGGATGATATAGACTAGTAACCCGGCAATCGGTTTTAAAAAGCTTACCTGACTTAGCTGAACTTTAAACTGCTCAAACTCCAAGAGCTTAACCGTAGCAGCATAGATCCATAGTAAAATTAAGAAGCTTATTACTCCCTGGCTTATAATTTGCTTGATAGGTCTTCTTGTAGACATGATAAAAACTTTATGAGTTAAAGTTATTTTATCTATCTAAAAACCAGTAAAGTATGTGGGATTGAAACTCAAGTATACCGGATTATTGATGTGTTTTACGGTACTGACTGGGGGCTACACCAAACTCTTTTTTAAATGCTTGCCCAAAATGCACATAGGACTTAAATCCTGTTTGTAACGCGATACTGGATAGGGGGTCTGTGGTCACTTTAATGAGATGTCTGGCTTTAAGTAAGCGCTGTTGCATTTGGTATTTAAACACACTGGTCTGATAAAGTTCTTTGAAGCCTTTTTTGAGTTTATATTCATTAAGACCAAAGCGTACTCCCAAGATCTTTAAGGAGGCGATACGATCTTCCGGATGGTCTTGGAGATAAGCTTTTACCTGCTGAATATTTTGTATGTCTCGCGTGCTTTTGAGCGCCTCGAGCTTGCGTACCGGGTATTCTTTTTTTAATGCATCCTCTTTCAGTAAGGGGTTAAGGCTTTGAATGCGGGAGGCCACTACCAGAAAGTTTCCGGCTACTGCATCGTAGCGCAATTTAAAAAGCGTACACTCTAGAGGTATATTCAGCGTGTTTGAAGCTCGTAATTCTAATCTACAAGGTACACTGGGGTGTTGTTTTTTTAGCAGCTGTTTTAAACGCTTTTTAAAGGTTTTTTTTGAAGGAGGCGTTAAGAGGTGTAAAAAGTTTTGATGGATGAAGGTAGGCGCTGCATCAAGGTCAAAATTTGTAGAAAGTATACTATGTTCTGGGTTGATCAAAAAGAGATAGTGTCTTACCTTAAAGATACTGTCAGCTGGCGCATTGAATACAAAGGGGTTGTATGAGACTCTCAATTCCTGAGCCAGCATATTGAGCGATGCTGCAATGGCTTCAGTTTCATTGTTTTCGCCTGTACGAGGAATTTGGTAGTTAAAATTACCTTTGGCCATTTCTAAGATCATCGTCTTGATTTGTTTTGCACGAGTGTTTAAGTAGTTCATACGCAAGAAAGGAATTATTTAAAGCAATCATCACTCTCGAAAGCTGCTTAGGAAGTTAAACGCCGTTTTGATATCAACTACCAACCGGGTAGGTATGGCATCTGTACCATTTTGTAAATAAAACTGCATCATTATTTCAGTAACCGGGTAGTTAATTCGAAAGGCCAGGGCACGCACCAAAGCATTGCCATTTTGAGATAAGTAGTCTCGTGCCTCTTTCTCAGAATCGATAATAGAACGTACATCGCAGTATACCGGATAGGGTTCGCCCATTTGGACGGCAAGACGATCTTGAACCACCTTTTCTGCCGCCTTAAGGCTTAGGCAAACTTCTGGTTTATAGTATAAAAACAGGATTCCCGTTTTAATCCGATATTCAGCATACGCGTTTTCGTAATCAGGACGCATAGTGAACAAGTTTTATTAGGTTAAATGTATTAAAAAGGCTGGCTATATGCTTAATTATAAAGGATTTAATCTATAGTATTGGGGAGTATTCTTGAAGTTTTTCGAGTTAGAGTAAAGTCTCAGGGATAAAAAGTAAAGTTTAAAGGAGTAATACTCGATGAATGTTTATCATTGATATTCAAGGTGTTAATAATTGGTTAGCTTCGATATGAACTAACCAAACTTCTTGATTATGGCTCAAATCAAACACAACAATTTTTTGGATACCGTTGATACGGTGATCACAGAAGCCAAAGCTGAAGGTATTGTACATTTGCGTGCCGAAGATAAGCAACTTACAGGCAGATGGCTTACTGTAGGAGGCAAGGCTTGCTGTCACTTTGGAAACACAGGGTATTTAGGTCTAGCACAAAATAACCGGATCAAATTAGGGGCTATGCAAGCCCTCTTGCGCTATGGTACCCAATTTCCCTTATCGAAAACCTATATCTCGCATCCGCTTTATGAAGAACTGGAAGAAAAACTACAGCTGCTCTTTAAAAATCCGGTAATTATTACCAAGAACAGTACTCTGGGCCATCTGGCAGTAATCCCCACGGTGGTGCGGGATGAAGATGCCGTTATCCTGGATCATCAGGTGCATTGGAGTGTGCAAAATGCAGCGCAGCTCCTTAAAGTACGGGGAATACCGGTACAGCTTGTACGCCACAACAATCTAGAAATGCTGGAAAGCCTGATTCAAAAACTCGCTTCAAAAGTTTCTAAAATATGGTATATGGCCGATGGGGTATACTCGATGTATGGCGATTATGCACCCGTTAAAGAGTTGCTTGCACTTTCTGAGAAATACCCGCAGCTCTATCTCTACTTTGATGATGTACATGGCATGAGCTGGAGAGGTAAGAACGGGATGGGCTATGTATTGAGTCAGATGCAAACCCTCCCGGAACATGTGTTGGTATTTGGAACCTTAAGTAAATCCTTTGGAGCATCGGGTTCCGTTCTCGTCTGTTCTAATCAAAAGTTCTACAATAAGATCAAAAACTTTGGGGGACCCCTTACTTTTTCAGCCCAGTTAGAACCTAGTGCGTTAGGTGCAGCTATAGCCTCGGCAAACATTCATTTATCTGACGAGATCTATCATTTGCAGGAGGCGCTTAATACGCGAATCGCCTATTTCAACCAGCAACTGGTTGAAGCTCATTTGCCACTCATCGCGCGAAACAGTTCGCCGGTATTCTATATAGGAACCGGCTTGCCTGCTACAGGTTACTATCTTGTAAAACGCCTGATGGAAGCAGGTATTTATGTAAACCTTGGATTATTTCCCGCTGTGCCTGCTAAAAACACCGGACTTCGTATCACCCTCTCCAACCATAATGCTTTTGATGATATTGATCATCTGGTTGAGCAATTAATGACCTTTTATGATATCGCCTTGATGACTACGTCCAATTCCCGTTCTCGCGTTGGGAAAGCCTTCCGGATGGATCTTACAGATCTTAAACCCTTTGCCAACAACAATCAGGATTTACAATTTCAGGAATTTAAAACTATTGCTGCGACTGATTACTCCCACTGGGATTCAACCCTTGGAAAAACCAATATGTTGAATCAGGATGGGCTTGCTTATTTGGAACAAAGCTTTACCCAAAATCAAAAACCGGAGCACAACTGGCGTTTTAGGTATATACAGATTGTAGATGATGCTAATTGCCCAGTATTGGTGACTTTTTTAACCGAAAGCCTCTGGAAAAATGATATGCTGGCTCCAGCCTCGGTTTCTCAGCATTTAGAAAACCAGCGAAAAATCAATCCCTATCTACAGACTTCCCGGGTATTATCATTGGGCTGCTTATTTACCGAGGGAAATCACCTGTACCTAAATGAGGAACACCCACAAGCTGCAATGGCTTTAAAACAACTTTTGGAGTACATCGAAAATCTGGCACATACTTGGAAGGTTTCCATGACCGTGCTGCGGGATTTTGATCTGAATTATAACTGGTCAAAAGCAATTCGGGATCAAGGCTATATTACGATAGATATGCCCGATTCTTGTGTGTTGCAGGATTTACATCATAAAGAGGCCAAGGATTATAAGTACTATCTTTCCAAACGTTCACAAAAGCATTTTAAGAAAGATATTGAGCCCTATCTAAGTCTGGTCAAAGCTAAAGTGGTTCAGCGGTTTAGCCGTAAAAATATAAAGACGTACTACGAGCTGTATCTACAGGTCCAGACCAAAAATCATGCATTGAATACCTTTACGTATCCTCTTGAGGCTTTTGAAGCCATGCGCAGCCATCCCAATTGGGAATGTATTCTTTTAAAGGCTGTTGAAGATGAACGCTTACTGGGTGTTATGTTTTGCTATAAAAATTATTCGGGCACCTATGTGCCCAGTCTAATCGGCATGGATTACCGGTATTTTGAGGAATTTAAAATCTATAGACAGCTCTTGTATCAAACTATTTTAAGAGCCCGGAGATTGAATATGAGGCAGGTAGATTTTGGGATGAGTGCTACTTTTGAAAAGCGAAAACTAGGGGCTACTATACTGCCTAAGCAGGCTTTTGTGCAAACCGATGACAACTTTTTTCTTGAGCAATTAGAGATGATGCGCACGGCTCATCCCATTTAATAGTTAACCGATCTGACGCTTATGCCTATAGCCCCTAAACTTTGAACATACATACGCCTTCTTATGTACTCACCTGTCTAACTGATGTTACCATGTTTGCTACAGCGCTACAAAACTTTCACCAAGAATTAAAAACTCAGGTTTTCGTAATACCTGAACCCCTTAAAAAAGCAGAGCTGGGGATTGAAGTAGCATCTAAAACTCTGGTTGGTCTCAAGGAGCTCGTAGAGCAGGAAGATTTTGAGGATGTGCCTCAAGAGATTTATTTTTTTAAGCATCTCAAACCCTGCCCGATGAGTTATCTTATTTATTTTACTGAAATGCGTACGTGTGAGCTGCGGAAACCCAAGGCCGGAGTTTCTTTCCAGACCCGGTTTTATAAAAAGGAGTTGCGTAAGATTAATAAGTTCTTTAACCGCAATATGAATTTTGTACGGTATATGGAAGAAGGACACACCTATCTGGATCATCAGTTCTTTACCCGCAATGCGCAGCAGAATTTTCCAATGACCCCGATGCTCTATACTTATGATTATCCTGATTTTAGCTGTTCGCACGATATGCTTTGGGCCCAAGTACAAGCGATGTACCGCCTTATTCATTATATAAGAGATGCTCTTAAGACTATAAATCCCAATAGTGAAGCTGTTTATTTGCCTCAGAAGCATCATGTCATGCTCTGGTCTGGGTCAAAAACCGCATTGGTTGAACTCATTTATGCGTTATACGCGTCGCAGTATTTAAATCACGGCTTGTCTGATCTCAATATTATAGTGTCCTCTTTTGAGGATTTTTTTAATATTAAATTGGATGGGGTTTATAAAACGTATGGCGAAATCAAAGCTCGAAAAGGTAGTAAGACTAAGTTTCTGGAAGAGCTGATTTTAAAGTTGGAATATAAAATGCGGAAGGATGACACTTAAATGCAATTTATTGAATTGATGCGTTTTTAAAAACACGCGATACCATTCCCTATATGCATTGGGACAGGCAGTGCGAGAATAGCCAGAATAACAAATAGGACAATAACGACTGCCTACTGCTCACTGAGACTGCTGACTGAATACTGCCACTGCTGACTTCAAAAAAAAAATTCTCGATATAATTCCTACCCAAGGACTATATCTCCAAGATAATAGCTAGATGTTGCTATACTTCATTTTACATTGGGATAACAGCAAATGCTAGGTGCTACACATCAAGACACTATATATTTTTAAATCAATACGTAGGAATTTTCATATAAAATTTATAGTCAGAATGGGGTGAATCTAGATGTTTATATGAGGTTATGAGTATTTTGACTTATAGTACAATCAATTTTTTTGTGTAGAATTACCAAAAATGCCTTAATTTGAAGCTGCTATTGTAATTAGAGAAAATGAACCAACAGCGCTACGCGCATATTTTAAGGGATGCCGGTATCGGTGTATGGGAGTGGAATAGGATTACCCATGAAATGCATTATAGTCCTGCGTGGGCTGAAGTGCTAGGGTATTCGGTAGATGATATCCCAGCGATTTGTGAAACCAAAGAAAGGCTTTGTCATCCCGATGATCTGCAGAATTATCAGCGTGCACTTGAGGCGCATTGTCATGGTGCTACAGAGCAATATACTTGTACGCTGCGCTTACGACAAAAAAATGGAGACTACATTTGGGTAAAAGATCAAGGGCAGGTAGTAAGTTGGAAAGATGGCAGTCCCGAATGGATGACCGGCTACCATACGGCTTTAGATGAAACCGGTATGGGTGCCGTAATCAAAAAAACCTTTATCGATCAAGCTCCGGGTGCCATTGCGATGTTTGATACCCAGCTTAATTATTTGGCTGCTTCGCGCCAATGGTTGATCGATTACAATTTGCCTGAAGCGATTGAGGGGCAAAATCATTATGATCTTTTTGATATCCCTGAA
Organism: Leeuwenhoekiella sp. CH_XMU1409-2; assembly: GCF_037029365.1. Lineage (NCBI taxonomy): Bacteria > Pseudomonadati > Bacteroidota > Flavobacteriia > Flavobacteriales > Flavobacteriaceae > Leeuwenhoekiella > Leeuwenhoekiella sp. CH_XMU1409-2. Next base: position 106,854 of record NZ_JAYMEI010000015.1, read on the forward strand.
CGTTGGAAAGAAATACATAGAAAATGTCTTCAGGGCGAAATACATCAAGCTGAGGAAGATGAGTTTTTTGACCGAACAGGAGCCGCGTTTTATTTGCGATGGCAAGTAAAACCCTGGTATCATCAGGGGGAAATAGGCGGTCTGCTTATGCAAACTTCAAACCTTACCCATTTTAAACAGTTACAGTTTGAGCAAAAACGCCAGCAGACTTTTCAAAATACGGTTTTCGATTCCATTAACGTAGGCATTGTAGCATGTAACGCTAAGAAAGAATTGACCTATTTTAATAAAACCAGTAGGGAGTGGCATGGGTTACCTTCTAAGTCGGTCTCCGCTTCAGAGCTTTCTCAATATTACAGTTTATATAAAGCCGACGGCAAGAGCCTTTTAGAAGAGGCTGATATTCCATTGTTGAAGGTTCTTGAGGGAAACGTCTTGGGGCCAGACGAGATCATCAGTATCAAAACAGCGGACAAGAATCGCTACGTAAGGGTTACCGGCAATCAACTTTACGATGAAAAAGAGCAACTCATAGGGGCGGTCGTGGCCATGCACGATATTACAGAGATTATCACCACAAACCAAGAGAAGCAGTTGATCGATACGACGTTCAAATCTAGTTTTGAAAATGCTCCTATTGGTATGGCTTTGGTATCCCCCGAAGGAAATTGGTTGCAGATCAATCAAAAGATATCAGATATCTTAGGGTATACTAAAGAGGAATTGGGCGGGATGACCTTTCAAGAACTTACGCATCCTGAAGATCTGGAGTTAGACTTGAGTCATGTAAATGCTTTACGTACAGGTGAAAGGGATAGTTACCAAATTGAAAAACGCTATTTTCATAAAACAGGACGCGTTGTTACGGTAATTTTATCGGTAAGTGTCGTTAGAGATAAAGACTTGGTCCCCTTGTTTTTTATCTCTCAAATTACAGACATAAGCACACAGCGCAAATCTGAAAATGATCTAAAGCAGGTGCTGAGGTTGACCCAAGATCAAAATAACCGGTTGAAAAATTTCTCGCATATCGTCTCGCATAATCTTCGGTCCCATTCGGGTAATTTAAATATGCTGGTCGCATTTCTGAATGAGGAACTAGATGGTAAGCTCAAAGAACTTATGCAAATGATGGATTCTGCAACCGGACAGTTGGCGGAGACCATTGCGCATTTGAATGAGGTGACCGAAATTCAAACCAATGAAAATGCCATACAAAAAACAATATGTTTAAAAGAGTACATATTGAGGACTACAAACACCCTTAGTGCTGTAATCAAAGAAAATAACATAAGCATCGTTGATCAAACGCCAGCTAACCTAGTGGTAAAGGCCATTCCTGCATATCTGGAAAGTATCCTGCTGAACTTCACCTCCAATGCGATCAAATACCGGTCTACGAAAAGGGCTTCGTATATAAAATTTTGTACAGAGGTCAAATCAAAGGAAATAATGCTCACTATTGAAGATAATGGCTTAGGTATGGATCTTAAAAAATATGGGGAGCGACTTTTTGGGATGTATAATACGTTTCACAAGCATAAGGATTCTAGAGGAATCGGGCTGTTTATAACTAAAAATCAAATTGAGGCCATGGGAGGCCGGGTCACTGTAGAAAGTACCATAGACGTAGGTACGACCTTTACTATATATTTACCTTATGAAGAAGCATACACGAACAGTTTGTCTTATTGATGATGATCCTATATTTATTTTTGGAGCTAAAAAACTAATGGAACGCGCCTCATTTTGTGATGAGGTTCTCGTGTATACCAATGGAAAAGAAGCTATAGATGCTCTTACGCTATTGATGCAAGCAGGACCGCTTACTGCAGTTCCTGATATTATATTTTTGGATCTCAATATGCCCATTATGGATGGCTGGGGCTTTCTTGATGAGTTTGTCTTGATCAAGCCTCAAAAAGAAATCGTCATTTATATTGTAACTTCCTCGGTAAGCAGCGCAGACCGGAAACGGGCCTTGGGCTATTCGGAAACCGTGAAGGATTATGTGATCAAACCGATCTCACCCATACGTATGAATGAAATTTTTGAGAAATATAAAAAGGAAGAAGAGCAATAATCAGATCGACATTATATAAGAGTGCTAATTAGCACCTCGCATCTGCTTATTTAATATTTCAAGCGGTTGACTGCTTACTGCCCACTGAAACTGCTGACTGAATACTGCTACTGCAAATTTTGAAAAGCTTCTCGATACCATCCTTTCGCATTAAGATGTTCAAGAACCACTCGAAGTGAGGTCGCTTTATATTTGTATTTCTACTTTCATATTTTAAAATCTCTGTTCTTTACTCTTTATTCTCTGATCTTATTGAATAATAAACACCAAACCGCCAACTGAACACTGCTACTGCAAACTTTAAAAAGCTTCTCGACTGCGCAACAAGAGCTCAAACACGCCGCTCAATCCCTAACCCAAGTTTTTTTGGGCTAATAACTATTAGTTTCTGTGCAGTTCATCGAGTAAATCCAATAAAATTCTTGATTTTGCTTTTTTAGAAGCTGCTTCGATCTTTTATTATTTTGAGTATGTGAGTATATTCAGAAGTTTTTTCAAAAACATTAAGAATGTAATCAACTGTAAACAAGGGGGTAGTGAATTAATTTAAAAATACTTTGAAAAAGTGCTTGTGGGGTTAGATAATCGTTCTATATTTGCGCCTCCAAAATCGGATATAAAAAACGGTTTTACGTTCTTAGAAATGCAGATAAAGTA
>NZ_JAYMEI010000016.1:0-91007 GCF_037029365.1 Leeuwenhoekiella sp. CH_XMU1409-2
ACGTCTCATGATTGCTAAGTTAACAACTTGCAATAATATTCATTCAACTCTATGTCCAGTCTAATGTAGTAATTCCATACTACCAAAAATCAATTTTGCAATTTAGAGCGCCATTGCGGATAGCTCGTTTCAAGGAGATCATTGGCGTATCTTGAAATGTAATTATAGCCTGTACGTCGCTCCCGCTCAATTTCAGCCAGTTTACTTTTTATGATACCATCACGACCAACAAATATGGGTTCTTGTGTTTCTAGATCATAAAATCTTGCCCAGAGTGACGGAGCTCCTTGTTCTTTGACCACTACTCTATCTTTTACAACTCCTGAGTCTGTTTGAACATCGATCCATTTTACACGCTTATTTTCGATCTTATGATTTTTAAACCATATCACACCTGCCTTAATCGCACGCTGCATCCGCAGTGTTGGTTTTTCAAAACGCATCAAAAATTCTAAAATTCCCACGCTTTCTCCTCCACTTAAAGAAGGTAACTCGTATGCTCTTGCTTTTGCTGGTTTTAAAGTGTGCTCATCGTGTTGCGCACACCAAACCGTCAATGTATCATCTATCGTTATTTGCATATCTAAAATTGCGTCAACTCCTTTTAAAAGTGCTTGCTCTATTTTTGATTTTTTTGCTGAAGTAACCAAAGCATAATCGGGAAAATACACAAGATCATAAAATAAATTGAGCACGCCGATCATTGCGTTGTCATTAAAAGTTATGTGGCTGTAATATCCCTCCCGCAAAGGATAGAATTGAGGCCAACCACCATTATTATACTGTGCTTCCAGTAAATAATCGATTCCTTTATTAAACGCTTCTTTATAGACAATATCTTCATTATGCTGAAGTATCTTAGCCAAAAAACGGAGTTGCGTATGTGTAGCGCCATTATCTATTGTAGTATGTTGATTCTCTTTGATTAAGTCTATAGCTTGATCAGAAAGATCTTGAGCCATATCAATGTTCTTTGCCCATCCGCCATTGGCAAATTGAAATTGTACCACTTGGTCTGCAATGCGCTGTGCTTCTGCTGAAGTATACCAAGAACGATCCTGTCTTAGAATTTCTCCCCAAGAGGTATTCTGAGCAAAAGTTGGATTTGAGAGTACGAACCCAAGCACAACAACGAGCTTTAAAATGGTCGCATTTACCGTTCTAAATATCATTATTTGAGTAAGTTTTTTGATTGAAACTTCTGCGCTTCCTCCTTAGATAATTTGGTTGCCCAAGGCACACGTTCGTTTGAAGCGCCTGCTCCGGTTGAACCAAATTCTGCATAAAAAACAGTTTGTTCTGCTTCTGGTTTTGACCAATTATGCCAACCTTCAGTTTTTATGTGAGCTTGCATTTCACAATTGATAAACACGGTTTGCGCATAATTACGCCAAGGCCTGCCTAGGTACACCGAATTTTCAGGAGCGTCACCCGTAAGTTTACAATTGATAAAAACCAAACCAAAAGCTGCTCCTTCTTCGGTTGAGGCCGCTGTGATGTAAGAACCTCCCTCTTTTGAATATATCTCACAATCTTCAAATACAGCCTGAGACCAACCGAATATAAAATCTGTGGTGCCTTCGATATAACAGTTTTTATAATATTGTTTAGAATCCCTTCCGTGCACATATAAAGTGTCTTGAAATCCTAAAAAACTACAATTCTCAAAGAATGCGTTGTCGCCATCCACGCGTACAGCTACTGCTTGACCCACGGGACCTGCACTGTTCTCAAAAGTTATATTCTTTGCCGTAAAATCACTACCAAAAACAAAAAAGGAGGAAGATCCTGTGGTTCCCATTTCTTCTCCAAACCTATTTTGTTTACTGGCATAATCATCAAAAGTCAGATACACTTGATCTCTAGATTCACCAATAAAGGTAACGTTGGTTTTAGATGCAGGCAAAACCAGCTTTTCCTTATAAATACCATTTTTAATTAAAATCTGGGTTTTTGACTTTCTGAAATCAGGAACAGCCATGATGGCCTCTTGTACCGTGCTATAATCGCCTGTACCATCTTTAGCTACAATAAAATCATAGGTTGGCTCTTGTGCTTTTATCAAAGTCGTGCTGCACAGGAGCACAGCAATAAATAAAGCAACTATTCGGTCTTTCGTGTTCGACATCATTTTTTCTTTTGGATTTATAACTTAAAAAATTTAAAGAAAGGGTACGACCGCAGTCGTACCCTAAAAAATTCAATACACACACAATTGAACTCTATTCTTTACTTAACCAGTTAGTACGTTAAAAAGCTATAGGCATTGGTTTACCGGTTACTTTGTAACGTGCACTAACACTAGATTCGGTTTGCTTTTTATTAGGTTGACCGCCGCCGGCATAAAGCGTAAACCACCCCGGTTCTACGACCAGTTGTTCTTGATCATTGATCATTGAAAACTGACGTGCATCAATACGAAATTTTACGGTTTGTGTTTCGCCCTTTTGAAGATGAATTCGTTTAAAACCAACCAGCTGCACTTGCGGCCGCGTAGTACTGGCCACTTCATCTTTTAAATACAATTGGACGACTTCATCCCCATCGTGATCTCCAGAATTGGTAACAGTTACCTGAACGTTCAAAATATTATCTGCTGCAAGCCTTCCAGAAGTCTTGATCGCATCATACGAAAATTGCGTATAGCTTAAGCCGTAACCAAAGGGATACAAAGCTTCTCCTTCAAAATAACGATAGGTACGCCCTTTCATACTGTAATCTTCAAAATCGGGTAGATCATCAACCGACTTATAATAGGTAACCGGAAGTCTTCCCGCGGGATTATAATCCCCAAACAACACATCGGCTATGGCATTACCACCTTCTTGCCCGGGATAACCTGCACTTAATATCGAAGGTACATGCTCCTGAGCATAATTAATCGCAAGCGCACTACCGTTGAGTAGAACCAATACTATTGGTTTTCCGGTGGCTACGAGAGCACGCATAAGTTCGCGTTGCTCTAGAGGAAGATCTAAGGCTGTACGATCGCCTTTTGAAAAACCTTCAACATCAATACGCATTTCTTCACCTTCTAGTCGCTCATTGAGGCCCAAAACCAAAACAGTTACATCTGAATCTTCAGCAAGATTCACAGCGCGTTCTAACTTGTTTTTTTCAGGAGTTGACCAAAGCATACGTGCTTCGGCATTACCGTAGAGGTTGCTGTATTTTATAGTAATCGCATAATCTTTTCCGGCTTCTAGATATACTTCTTTGGCATTAATAGAAGGATGATGCGTATGCTTTCCTCCGCCTGAAACCAAGTCTTCAATTTGGAAATCCAGGTACGGTTTTCCCCAATCGCTAAAATAATACGTTCCGGTCTCCGGCACGCTTAAAAACCCTGACCAGCGCACACTGTATTCCTGAAGCGCCAATCGTGGATCAGGCGTATTGATGTCCCAAGTAAAATCAACGTTATCATCAATTTGTGTAAACAAAGGATCACCCTTCCATTTGGTATTATCAAAATATGCAGCGTCTAATCCTTGCTTTCCGGAAGCTGTTCTAAAATAGATAGATGGAATTACCTGCATCGTAGGCATTCCTTGAGCGAGAGAAGCGCCTTCTTCATACACAACCTTTACTTGTGGCGCCACTTTATTGCGAATTCCCTGAACGACCGTTACCGGATTTTTTGGGGTACCGTTGTAATTTCCCCATAGCGACTGCACATTATGGGCATTGGGACCAATTACCGAAATTTGTTTCAAGTCTTTTGAAAGCGGAAGCATACGTGCTTCATTTTTTAAAAGCACGATACTTTCTTGTGCTGCTTTTCTTGCTAAAGCGGTATGTGAAGCATTGGTATTTACTGAAAAAGGAATTGTCGCATACCTAAGGTTTTCTTCAGTATCAAACATTCCCAGCTTTAAGCGCGCCCGAAACAAGCGCTCAATAGCAATATTGATCTTTTCTTCAGTAATTAATCCGTTGGCTATGGCTTCTTCAAGGGATTTATACGTAGCTCCGCAGTTTAAATCGGTTCCTGTTTCTAGAGCCAAAGCAGAAGCTGAAGCCGCGTCTGCTGTAATCTTATGATCTTCCCAAATATCGTTGATAGCGCCACAATCTGAAACCACATATCCATCAAATCCCCATTTGTTTCTTAAAATATCAAACAATAACTTATTAGAGCTCGCCGCTTCTCCTCTAAAGCGATTGTACGCCGTCATTACAGATTGTACCTGAGCGTCTTTAACCAACATTCTAAAAGCAGGCAAATACGTTTCCCAAAGATCACGCTCCGAAGTATTGGCGTCAAAATAATGTCTAGATTCCTCAGGACCACTATGCACTGCAAAGTGCTTAGCCGTGGCAACAACTTTTAGATATTCAGGATCATCGCCTTGTAAACCTTTTACGTATTGCGCTCCCAAAGTGCCGGTAAGAAATGGATCTTCCCCATACGTCTCGTGGCCTCTTCCCCATCGCGGATCTCTAAAAATATTGATGTTGGGCGACCACATCGTTAAACCTTGATAAATATCATGCTGATCGCGTCTTAGATACTCGTGATGTTTGGCGCGTGCTTCATTAGAAATTGCTGTAGCCACTTCTCGCACCAATTGAGCATCCCAGGAAGCTGCAATGCTTATAGATTGTGGAAAAACCGTGGCATAACCCGCACGAGCAACACCGTGCAAGCTTTCATTCCACCAATTGTATTTTGGGATGTTCAAACGCTCGATCGCTGGAGCGTCTGACATCAATTGCGAGATTTTCTCTTCTAAGGTCATTCGGCTGACCAAATCATTCAATCGGGTTTCAAGATCCAATTGCTCATTTTGAAAAGGAAATTGCTTTTGTGCCTCAATCTGTGTACAGCAGCAAAAAACTATGAGAAAGGTATAAACATATTTAGTCATAAGCCTTTTATTTTACCGTTATTTCAGAAGATTCAACTCCGGATTTTATTTGATAATCCTGCGTTGCTCCGGAATATTTCAGGCTTATATTTTTTGTTTTTGCTCCTGAAATCTGAATATTGGTTGATTCTTTAGATAAAAAATGAAGCTGCTCCAACACCAAATTTTTGGTGTTATGCAATTGCATCGGCGCTTCCGTAGCTTCTATTTTAACATTATTGAAGTGCACCTGATCAGAATCAATAAGTGTAAAACCTTCCTCTCCGTGAAACTGTGAATTTTTAATCGACACATTTTGAATATTCATCTCAGGAAGCCCCATAAAGAACCCAGACTTATGCGCTTTTACCGAAGTAATATCTGATATATAGATGTCTTTAAATGAAGGAGTTTCTATTGTGACTTCGGGTATATCACGATCCTCTTTATTTTCTGCTAAATCATTTGATAAATCGGGTGCCTGACCACCATAATACAAATTGAAGCGTATGGCATCGGTCTTAATTTCGTTCATATAAATATGAGAAATATAGATTTGCTCGACCACGCCGCCGCGACCACGTGTGCTTTTAAAACGCAATCCGGTATCAGTGCCTATAAAATTGCAGTGCGATATATGAATTTTTGAAACGCCTCCAGACATTTCACTCCCAACGACAAAACCTCCGTGACCGTGGTAAACAGTGTTATTTTTGATTATTACATTCTTAGTAGGCATATTCCGTTTACGTCCGTCTTCGTTCTTTCCAGATTTAATACATATCGCATCATCGCCTACATCAAACGTGTTATTATACACCAATACATTTTCACAAGACTCAAGATCGAGTCCATCACCGTTTTGCGCATACCACGGATTTCTTACGGTAAGATTCCGTACAATAATATTTTTACTCATTAGTGGATGAATATTCCACGCCGGTGAATTTTGAAAGGTTGGGCCATCCAAAAGGATATTTTCACAGTCGACCAAACTCACCATAACCGGTCTTAGAAAGCTTCGCACTGTTTGAAGTTGCTCAATCGTCCAGTCATTCAAATCTGATTTACTTCCTTTAAGTGCTGCCTCATCAGGATACCAAACCGATTTATTATCTGAAAGCACACCGCCAGACGAAATTAAAGCGTTCCATTGATGCTGGGTCATTTTAGATTTTTTTACCGGTCTCCAAGCTCCTCCATTTCCATCTATAATTCCTTTACCGGTAATGGCGATGTTTTTTGCTCCTAAAGCATTTATAGGAGAAGTTGATCGTGCCGATTTGAGTCCTTCATAACTGGTTTCAACCAGTGGATAATCGTCAAATTGATCACTAAAGAGAATAAGCGCTCCTTGCTTTAAATGTAAATTGATATTGCTTTTTAATGTTATCGGACCGGTATACCAAATGCCTTCCGGAACTACAACGGTACCACCTCCTTGGGAAAATGCCTTAGCAATAGCCTTGTGAAAAGCTTCGGTATTTTTAAACTGACCGTCACCTTTAGCTCCAAAATCGGTTATGAGATATTCTGTTCTCTTAAATTTTGGTTCAATGATTTGTTCCATTTTAAATTCTACATCAGCGTAAATTGATTTCATATCAACTTCTTGTGCTAGACCTTCAAGTACGAAAAAGCAAAAAAGTAGTATGAGTGCACTATGTTTGATTCTATTCATATAATCGATATTCTAATGTTTTCTACACTTCTATTTAAATGCCTTCAACACAAGCGTTTCTCCCTTGACAGTTTCTATATCATAGAGATAGTACGGCCCTAAATCAGGTGTACTTATTTCGACAGTTTTAGCCATTAAAGGATCACTGACTTTTGAGTTTTGAAAAAATGGATTGTCGTTAGTTCCTTGTGCCTCTTTTAAGGCTATTCCTCGCTGGTCAACCAATTGTATTTTTGATCTTAAGCGGCAAACCCCGCCTAATTGTGATTTGATTCTAATTGTTTCAAGTTGATTCTCTTTCCACTCGAAGTCACATATAAAACCACCTCTAGTCTTTAATCCCTTTACGGTCCCGGTCGCCCAAGCATCTGGTAATGCAGGAAGCAGATGAATCGCTTCATCCTGAGATTGTAATAGCATTTCTGCAATCCCTGCGGTACAACCAAAATTTCCATCGATTTGAAACGGCGGATGCGCATCTAATAAATTAGGATATGTTCCTCCTTCTTCGGTTCCATCTTCTACAAGATGTAATTGCGTTTTAATAAGATCATAGGCTCTGTTTCCGTTTAACAAACGTGCCCAAAAATTTACTTTCCAGCCCATCGACCATCCTGTAGATTTGTCACCCCGATATGTGAGCGTGTTCTGAGCTGCCTGAAACAACTTTGGGTTTCTAAATGGTGAAATCTGATTTGAAGGATGTAAACCATATAAATGCGATATGTGTCTGTGATGATCATCGGTACGATCCCAATCTTTGATCCACTCTTGCAATTGATTGTGTTTTCCTATTTGCATAGGTGGTAATCGTTTACGTTTATTGATTACTTCTTGCCTAAATGCTTCATCCTTATCTAAAATTTCTGAAGCTTTGATTAGATTAGAGAACACGTCAAAAACCAGTTGATTATCCATCGTGGTTCCATAAGAGATTCCTACACCGTCCTCATATTTGTTTTCAGGCGACATTGAAGGGGCTACTACAAGCCAATTATGTTCTGGCTCTTCTTGCAAAACATCTGCATAAAACTGAGCGCAACCTTTAAGAACAGAATAATATTCCTCAAGAAAACTTTGATCTCCTGTGTATAAATAATGTTGCCATATATGTTGTGTAAGCCAAGCCCCACCCATAGGCCACATCCCATAGAACCCTCCATCAATAACACCTGTGACTCGCCACAAATCAGTATTATGATGCATATTCCAGCCTGATGCATTATACATTTTTGAAGCACTCTCCTTTCCTGTTTCGGCCAGCTCCTTTAGCATCGTAAATAAAGGTTGATGTAATTCAGAAAGATTTGTTACTTCTGCAGGCCAGTAATTCATCTCAGTATTAATATTTACCGTGTATTTACTATCCCAAGGAGGAGTCAATTCCGCATTCCATATTCCTTGTAGATTTGCTGGCTGGCCACCGGGACGTGAGCTAGAAATTAAAAGATATCTGCCAAACTGAAAGTAAAGCGCCACCAAATCAAGGTCACTTCCATCAAAAGCATCTAAACGCTCTCTAGTAGTAAATTGATCAAATTCACTTTTCTCATTTGTACCAAGTTTTAATGCTACTCTATCATATAAATTTTGATAGTCTTTAATATGTGTTTCTTTAAGATTACTAAAGGTTTTATTCTGTACAGCATTCAAATGACCTAAAGCTATATCATGGGCATTATTGCTTAAGCTTTTATAATTCTTAAAATTGGTTCCAATGCTTACAAATAAGGTAACCTCATCTGCTTCTTGAACGTAAAGTCCATTATTTCTTTTCTCTAATTTACCCGACTTGAGCACAGGTTTGATTATAGACTCAAAACGTACTTTGCCGTCTTTATTGTCAATACTGCTGGTTTTACAATCTAGTATTAGTCTATCAGACATAACATGTAAATCCTGTTCATCTTGTTTTGAATTGAATTGTAAGCCAAATGAAAGTTTCCCCGGAGCTGATGCCTTTAAGTGAACAACCATTACTTGGTCAGGATATGAAATAAAGTAAGAACGCTTATAAGTAACCCCGTCATAAACATAACTTACTTGTGAAACGGCGTTATTCAGATCAAGACTACGCTTGTAATTAGAGATTACCTTGTGACCAAAATCAAGCTCAAGATTTCCTACGGTTTGATAAGGCATTCCATAATTCAAATTTTTGGGTGCCTGACGTGGAAAAACCACTTTTGCCAATTCCTGAGCTTCTTTATTTTTGCCCTGAAATAATAACTGTCTAATTTTCTGAATGTGAGGAAAGACTCTATTAGGTATATTATTTCCCGGTTCACCGGCCCAGACCGTCTCTTCATTCAACTGAATCTTATCAATATCAGTTCCTCCAAAAAGCATAGCTCCAATTCTTCCATTACCGACAGGAAGGGCTTCATTCCAATTAGAAGCAGGCTTATCGTACCATAACTCTTGACCGTATGTAGTCAAAAACATCGTAGAAAAAATTAGGTATATAAATTTTCTGAGAATCATTCTATTTATTATTCTGAGATTAATTCTTTTTTATCTGATATTATTGATTAATAATTCGGCACCCAATCTTTAAATATGTTCTTAAAGGTATATTGATCGCGTGTCCACTCGCTCAGCTGTTTTGACCAATAAACACGTGTTGCGGGACTTGCTCCAGCTCCGGTACTTTTATATTCTGCATAGTATGCCGTTTTTTCTTTATTGGGAAACATCGCATCGCCGGGCCAGGCATGCCAACCTTCAGATACGATATGCTTATCCATTTCGGTATCGATAAAAACTGTGCGCGCATAAGGCCTCCAAGGCCGACCAAGATAGACGCGTTCAACGTTATCTGCTGCCGTAAGCTTGCAGTTAAAAAACACGTAACCATACTCTTGATCCTGCGGAGTTGCAGCTGCGGTGATATAGGAATTTGCGGTGCTGTGAATTTCGCAATCTTGAAAAACAACAGTCGCCTGACCAAAAATAAAATCGGTAGTACCTTCGATATAACAATTTTTATAAAACTGTCTGCCGCCTTCGGTAGCTGTATAAAGCGTGTCTTGACAACCGATGATCGCGCAATCTTCAGCAATAAAACGATCCCCTTCTACGTGTAAAGCGACTGCCTGCCCTTGATTACACGAGCTATTGGCAATAGTTAAATTTTTAAAATGAATATCTGCTCCCTGTACAATTACCGTATGGGAAGTAAATGTCCCGTGTTCATTTCCCGTTACCGGATCCATTTTACCGGAATGATCATCAAAGGTGATTCTTGTTTCTCCGACACCTGAACCTTGTAAGGTAACGTTAGATACATAGGCAGGAATGACCAATTTTTCCTTGTAGACTCCGGGTTTTATTGAGATCAATACTTCGCCCGGCCCAAAAGCCCGAATAGAATTCACCGCATCTTGTATGCTCGTAAAATCTGCTTGATCCTCTTTTCCAACAGTGATGACTCGGTAAGGATCTTCAAATGGTGCTTTTAAAGTTTTGTCTAAAAAATTTAAGGTATACCTCAAAGTAGGCTCAAACCAAGGATGCATCAACCAAAAAGAATGTGGTGTTTTGGGTAATGTATGGACTTCATTGTAGATACCATAGACGTCCAATTGCGCGGTGTAATCATCGCGACCGGCGTGAAAACGAGGTTGTGCACTATTGATAAAAAGCGTTGGCGGTGTAGCCTCACTTACATATTCTAACGGTGACGCTTCTGCCCAAATCTCTGGATTTTCTTCAAAGGTGTAGCCAAGCCAGGCATCTAGCAAGGCTCCTTTTCCGGCTTCCGGATGCACAAATGAAGTTACTCCGTCTACATTAACGATCGCTTGAACCTGTGTTGAATACCGCTCTTCGGTTTCATTAAAAGTCTTGGAATTAGGTGTTACTCCCAAAAGCATAGCCAGCTGTGCACCTGCTGAAGCACCCAGCGTTGCAATTCTATTTTTATCTAAATGAAGCTGTGCAGCGTTTGCTTGCATCCAACGCAATGCATCTTTCAGATCCAGGACTCCGGCCGGATAAATCGCTTCCCTTCCCAACCTGTAAGATGCGGTGACTGCAACATAACCGTTTGCAGCCAAATGCTGCGCCATTACACGCTCATTCTCCTTACTTCCTGAAAACCATCCCCCACCGTGTATGAGCAAAACACCGGGATAGGTTTGATCAAGCGCATCTTTAGGATAATACGCATCTAATTTTAAATCAGAAGTTTCAGTCTTCTTGTAAACCACATCGGTTTGAGCCTCGTAAAGCGTATCGTTTAATGGAGTGATACTTTTAATAAAAGGATGATCATTTTTTAAATGCTCATAAGTAGTTTCAATACTGTAGGGTCGCAGATTTAGTTTTTCCTTTTGACTGTAGGTAAATGATGTTGCAAGAATTTGAATTAGAATTGTTAAATGGATAAATCTGTTCATACTATTTTGTAATTCTAAAATATTCTACATCTGCATAGCCTCCACGAGAAGCTTCGGGAGTGCTGATACTAAAAAGGCCCACTTTGGCTCCTATCCATTTTCCTACTCTGGCTTTAAAAGGCGTACCAAATTTCTTGAAATTGCGTCCATTCTCACTGAAACTAAATTGACACATCGCATCAGGAGCACTTACCGCTACTTTTAAATAAACAGTATTTGACTTCAAAGCTATTTCTTCTAACACCTCCTCTTTTGCTCCTTCATCAGCCTTTATAGCCTGTGTATTCTGAAGATAAAAAGTCCCTTCTTTTTCTGTTAGCGTAACCGCCGCGTAATCGCGCCCCATAATGATTAAACCGGTCTTGCGTTGTTCTTTTCCATCACCGGGAATTAAGGAGATTTTTGTAGCCACGTTGAACTCTGGAGCCGGAAATTTTTGTAACAGTAAATTGGGAACATCCCATAAACTGTTCATCTGCTCTGGAGGAGCGATACTGTACAACCTTAAAAAATCATTACCGGGTAATTTAGCCGACCAAAGTACGTTAGGATTGGCATTCCATTGCCATTGTAAGCCTAAACTATCCTGTTCAAAATTGTCGGTTTCTCTAGGGGTTTGAATTGCGTATTGTTCACCAACATTCGGTTTTTTATGCTGAAGTACTGGTTCTCCGATTCCGTTTCCGTTTTGATCTTTACCCATAACCGGCCAGTCATTTTTCCAATGCATCGGTTGTAGGTGAACGATCCTTCCGTAGGCATCAACATCTTGAAAATGAAAAAACCAATCCTCGCCGGTATCTGTTGTTACCCAAGCACCCTGATGCGGACCATTGATAGCGGTTGCTCCTTGTTCTAATACCACTTTCTCCTCATAGGGACCGTAAATATTCTTTGACCGAAGCACCAATTGCCACCCGGTAGAAACGCCGCCAGCCGGTGCAAAAATGTAATAGTATCCGTTGCGTTTATAAAATTTAGAGCCTTCAACTGTAGGATGGTTCTCGTGCCCGTCAAAAACGTGTCGGCCATAGTCTAGCACTTTTGTACCTTCAGCATTCATTTTATGCACGGTAAGAATACTTTTTACTCCTGCTCTACTTCCTGCCCAGGCATGAACTAAATAGGCCTTTCCATCTTCATCCCATAAAGGAGATGGATCAATTGCCCCTTTGGCTTCCATCATCAAAACAGGTTCCTCCCAATTGCCAAAAGGATCATCTGTTTTAACCATATAAATGCCAAAATCAGGATCGCCCCAGTAGATATAGAGTTCGTTATTGTGCACCCGTATAGAAGGCGCCCAGACGCCATTTCCGTGTTGTGGCGTATTAAAATGTTTTACAGGTACTTGTTTAGGAAGCGCATAATTAACCAGTTCCCAGTTTACAAGATCTTTAGAATGCAAAATGGGTAAGCCCGGTGCTGCATTAAAGCTTGAGGAAGTCATAAAATAATCATCCCCCCACTGCACGACGTCAGGATCTGAATAATCTGCGTGAATGATGGGATTTTTATACGTTCCATCTCCTTGGTCTGCAATCCAAACTTCAGAAACATAGGTTTTTTGTTGCGCGATTAAGCAACTTGAACATAGAAAAATAAGTAAGCGTAGGTAATTCATTGTATTTCTTATTTATTGTAGCATCAATGGGTTTGAGATTACGTCCCCGATAACTATCGAGATGTCTCGAAACTGGATAATTATTCCCAGCGAATGGCTCAGAGCTTGTCTCGAGAATTATTTATCTAACTCTAAACTTGCCAAAATGAATGCGCCGGTTCCTTTGGGATCATTAGAACGTTTTTGTTCATTGATGTAATATTCAAAAGAGCCATCGCGATCTGCGCTTAAACCTGCTACAGCACAACATTGATTAAGATTCACGACCCCATTTTCTTCAACTGAAATAAGCTCTTGGGTAATCCCGTTAAAACCTTTCTTTGCTACATTCATATAATCTTGAGGTAAATAGCCTTTGTTTACACCCTTAGCAAGTGTATAGGTAAACATAGACGATCCGGTCGCTTCCAAATAATTTCCTTCACGATCTCCCTGATCTAATACTTGATACCACAAACCAGTTTCTTCATTCTGAACCTTGGCAATTGCTTCGGCAAATTGATTGAGATACGTGATCAAGCGTGTTCTCCCTTCGTAATCCTCAGGTAGATAATCTAACACATCAACGAGCGCCATTCCGTACCAGCCCATCGCTCTAGACCAAAAGTTTGGAGAAGTTCCGGTTTCTTCATCTGCCCAAATCTGTTCTTTACTTTCATCCCACCCGTGGTATAAAAGTCCGGTCTCAGCATCATAATTATGTTCTTGAATCAAATCAAATTGATGCACAATATCATCATATGCTTTTTGAGCATCCTCCCCATCAACATAGGTTTGGGTGTAAGCCGCATAGAAGGGTTCTGCCATGAAAAGACCGTCTAGCCACATTTGATGCGGATAGCGTTTTTTATGCCAAAAACCACCATCACTCGTGCGAGGTTGGGAGTCTATTTGTTTTCGAAGTAAGTCAATTGCTTTTTTAAAGCGTTCTTCTTGAGTTTTATCATAAACGTAGAGCAAAACATCACCCGACTTTAGCATATCAAGATTTTGCTTTTCTAGTCCGTAGGTTTTAATGCTTCCGTCTTCATTTACCATCGTATCAGGATATCCGTAAATATAATCGTAGTATTTTTCCTTTCCGGTTTCTTCATAAACCCGACGCGCCGCATTTAAGACTAGACCGTTAGGATAACTCCATTTAGGTTTATCATGAAAGTCAAGCATCCAGGATTCTGGAAATCGATGCATTTCTGATAACAACATACGTTCTGACCATTTAAGGTCTTCACTTACCAGTTGTGTTTCTTCAGTTGAAGTTTCAATCTCCTTTTGCTTTTCCTTACACGCACTAAGCAGTGTAAGGAAAACAAAAGCAAGGCTATTTAATAAATAAATTAGTTTCTTTTTCTTCATTTTTTTCTTAGTAATTATTGAGATGCGTGACCATAACCTTGTGTGATCAATCCATTAGATTGCGATAAGGTTTCCGAAGGAATTGGCATAATATATCTAGGTGGTTCACCAGAAGCATAATAAGAATCTGGGTAGCCTTTAAAAATGTCTGAGGTATAGTGACTCTCATTTTCGATCATATTGATTCCCCAAGGAGAACGTTGATAACCTTCAGCCTCCAATTGGGCAGCTAAAGTGCCATCAGGATCGATGTACTCATATAAACCTCTAATCGCTAAATTCACTTCGTCGCTAGGAAGCGTGCTGATGTAATCGGTCCATAAATCGCTCGTTCCTCTCCATCCGGGAACTAGTACGGGATACGTAGGATCTGAAGGAACCAAGCCGTCTGGGGTTTCTGTTGTAAGCAAGTTCAATGTAGGATCTATATCTTTAATGTCTACAAACTTGGTCCAGATGTAGCTTGAAATCGTGACACCGGTTTCTGGAAACGTGTAGAATCCATCAGTTTTTAAGCCATTAACCATCGCAATTTGACGATCTCTTAAGGCGACTATTCGCTCTGGCATATCGCCATAAAGTGTCATATCCCAACGGGTTTTACCTTCACCGGCCAATTCCAATTTACGTTCAAAAGCGATCGCGTCAAGAAGCGCATTTCCAGAAAGTGCATTTACGTAATTGGTGACAAATTCAGTTTGATCTTCTGCATCAAAAGCTCTACTACGCACCTGTGTTAGATAGGTTTTTGCTGTAGCCTCATCTCCTGTTGCTGCAGAAGCGTAAGCTAAATCTAACATTACATCTGCCATACGCAATTGTTGCCAGTTACAACCTGATCTACGCTGTGCGGCGATATACGGATCTGCAAAACGTGCTTCATCTAATTTGTTTAATGCGAGGCCACCTTTTTCACGACTTCCCGGTGAAAAATCAATTAAGCGCTCTGAAGCTGCACCTGAATTGGCAGTAACACAAGCTGTAACATCTCTACGCTTATCTTCAGGAACGAAATCTCCATAATAGAAACTTGCATAAATACGCGCCTGACCGTAATTTTTTGTTGGATAAGCATTAGAGCCACCACCACCAGATGGTCTACCAAATGAGTATGGGAAATCTGAATTAAATCCTCTTGTATAGCCAGATTCGTAAATAGATTCCGGACTAACCTGTAAATCCATCAAGTATTGAAAGTTACGTTGAAATGGGTTGTTGTAACCTTCTCCACGATCGTCATTCTCGATCAAACGTGCAGAACCCGGATTGTTAACTACATTAAGGTAATGCGTTTTTGCGAGTTCCATATAACGTTGCCAGTCTGATCGACGTACGTATTTGGCTTGCCAGGTTCCATTCTCTACCCCTATTTGATCAAAGGTTACACTTCCGTAATCAAAATCTGTACGACGCAACTGATATCCGGCAGCATCAAAAGCCATACGACCAATTACCGCATCTGCATACGTTCCTGAAAAGCGCTCTGCGTTGATGTTATTTTCACCTAAACGATACATCAAAGGTGCTGCAGCTTGTAAAGCTTCGATTTCACTATCATAAATCAAATCTCTAGAACTTAATCCTAAGGAATCGGTTTGAGCTGTGGTACGTATCGCATAATTGAAATAAGGAACATCCCCAAAATACCGAACCAAAAGTTTATAGCAGGTTGCGCGTGCTGCAACAGCTTCACCGTAAACTTGCGTCCATGGGCTAGGCTCTCCTGCGGCAACATCATTTTGATATTCTTCTTTAGCTTCAATACTTTCAATCATAATATTGCAACGATTGATGATCTGGTAACATTCAGTCCAAGTATCTTTTGAACTTCCGTAGTCAATATCAAATTCTGAAGCAAAGAGTCCTTCTGGAATATGCCGCTGTTGTGCACTGTAGTTTTCAGGATGTCTTTCTGAATCAGAACCTACAACTTCAGTATCATAATACATCCTACGATCTAAATCGTACCACAGGTCATAGATACCGTTCATTACTTTTTGCGCATCTGCGGGAGAGGCAAAAACAAAATCCTCATCTACATTTGAAGGAGCCGTAACGTCTAAATAATCATCTTCACAAGAGGTAATTAGAAAACTAATTACGCCTAATATTATTAATAGCTTTTTCATAATCTATACTGGATTAAAAATTTTTAAAATTCAAGATTGAGTCCAAGAGTTACTGTTCTTGGTCGTGGATATGCCTGATAATCAAATCCCGGTGTTGGGTAATACGAACTTCTACCGGTCTCATCTACATTCACTTCCGGGTCATAACCGCTATAACCTGTCAAGGTAAATACGTTAAATACCGAACCGTAAAAACGCAATCTGGTAATTCCCAATTTCTCTGGATTAGGTAAGGTATATCCTATCGTTAAGGTGTTTAATCTTAAGAATGAACCATCCTCTATCGCAAAGGTTGAAACCACAGCATTTTCAGGATAAGGCAAGAAAGTTGTCGCATTCTCATTCAAAGCATCTAGCGCGGCTGGCTCAACAACCTGATTTAACTGCCCATCGACAATATCATAGATTTTATAATGCCCTGCCAATTCTTGAAATCGATTGCGAAACAATCCAGCTTCTTTATTTCCTAAATAAGCTGCCTGATGCGTAACATTATAAAGATCATTACCATAACTCCAGTTAAAGTTTAAAGCAAAATCAATGGCTTTGTAATTTCCACTAAAATTGAAACCACCGGTGTGTACAGGATTGGTGTCTCCAATAATACCGATATCTAAATCATCGATCACACCGTCACCATTTGTGTCCTTAACTTTTTGTACGCCAGGATAAGCCGTTTGTGCTCCTGGCTTGTTACTTGCCGTACCATAAACGTTACCCAAGACACCACTCGCATAATCTGCAACGCCGTCTTTTAACGTATAGGTTTGTGTATCTGGATCGTAGTTAAAATCATCTGTAGTATACCAGCCATCATAAATATAACCGCGAATAAGTCCGACTGGTTGACCAACTTGGAAAACATAATCTTCACGTGGGTTTTGCGCTACACTCCCCCAGTTAGACCCGTATTGCCCATCAATACCTTCAGCTAATTCATCGATATTTCCTCTGTTAATACTGATATTAAAGCCACCTTGAAGGTTGAAATTTTCTGAAGTGACAATATCTGTACTCAAAGTCAGCTCGATACCCTTATTACTGGTTTGTCCTATGTTTTCCTGAGTAAATGAAAAACCGGTTAATGGGGAAACATCTCGCACGAGTAATAAATCTTTAACCGTGTTTTTATAAAGTTCTAGACTACCGGAAACTTTTCGGTCAAAAAGGGTAAAGTCTAAACCTATATTACGTGTAATGGTGGTCTCCCACTTCAAATCTGGATTTGCAATAAGCGAAGATGCCGGTCTGTAAAGCGGCTGAATCGTTTCATTAATCGAATAGGTTCCTGTAGCTGATGCCCAGCTTTGTTTCCATAATTCAGAACTGATCGCATCACTACCCACGGCACCATAGGCCAATCGAAGTTTTAAATCATCAATCCACGAGGTATTGCTTAAAAACTCTTCTTCTGAAAGTCTCCAGGCAAAAGCTCCCGCTGGAAAATACCCCCAGCGATTGCTAGGTGCAAAACGCGATGAACCATCTGCACGGAACGTTCCTGTAAATAAATAACGGTCTAGATAAGAATAATTAAACCTTCCAAAATACGATTGAAGTCGATTAGGAATTCCGATCTGTGATCCCAGCTGAAAGTTTTCTTGATCCTCTCGGCGTAAAAAATCATTCATATTTGCCCAGGCTCTTGTAGCATCGTAAGACGCTGGAAATTCATTACCACGAATATCTGTAAATTCTGAACCTGAATCTGAAATTTCCATACCGGCAAGTACACTCAACTGGTGATCCTCACCTAAGCCCTGAACTTCGTAGTTCAACGTATTGATCCATCTCAAATTCCATCCTTCTGCAGCGCGAATACGGGCATCTCCGCTATAGGTAACATTCCCGGCGTTATCTAGATAATTATTTACGATCGCTCCCTCCCAATATTTAGCACGTGACCAGTTGGCACTAATGCTGAAATTGGTTTTTGCAGTTAAACCGTCTATAATTTCCCAATTGATCGCGGTATTTGCCACAAGCGATCTTGAACGCTGATCACTATCGGTATCGTTCAGCAGTGCCACCGGATTGTAAAAATCCTGTAGAACTTGGTTATAATCTCCAAGTTGAGTATTCACGGTGACATCAGACTCTCCGAGAATATCTTCACTTGCAATGGGTCTAAACCAATATGCATTAGAATTACCTTGATTATTTCCTTCTCTTACATCAACAAATCGCGTGTTAATGGTAAAATCGAGACGACTGCTTATTTCCTGATCAAGTTTGAACTGCACATTACTTCGTTTATAAAAAGAACGAGTTTTATTACCATCTTGATCGATATGGTTTAAGGCTAAAAGATATTTAGTTTTTTCGGTACCACTGGAGATGTTCAAGTTGTGGTTATGCGTATATGCAGAATTGAACAATTCTTTAGTAAAATCTTTGCTATCTACATTTCTATAGTAATCGATTCCCTCAGGATTACCCTCTTGATATCTTCCTATTGCCCAAAGTTGCTCCCAGGCGTCAGCATATTGATCACCAATTGCATCGGCATACGCCCAGTTATAAGCGATATAGTCATAGCCATTCATCACGGGGATGTACTCCGGAATATAGCTGTATTGCGCAAAACCATCATAGGTAATGCGCGTTTTGCCGGCACTACCACTCTTTGTAGTTACGATAATTACACCGTTTGCACCTCGAGAACCATAAATAGCGGTTGAAGAAGCATCTTTTAAAACATCAATACTTTTAATCTGATTCCCCGGGATATTACTTATTGAACTTACCGGAAAACCATCTACAATAAATAAAGGTTGATTACTTTGAGAGATCGATCCGCCACCACGTACACGAACGCGAACGTCTGCTCCCGGACGACCATCCTGAGTGCTGATGTTAACACCGGCAAGCTTACCTTGTAAAGCCTGTGTTGCATCGGCCACCGGTACTTTTGCGACCTCTTCTCCTGAAATTGATGCTATAGCACCAGTTACATTACGACGGGAGGAAGTTCCGTAACCAATAACGACAACTTCTTCGAGTGCTGCGACATCAGTTTCCAGAATAATGGACAAATTTTGCTGCGTTGGCGATACCTCAATCGATTTCGTAATAAAACCAACAGAAGAAACAGTAAGAACCATTGTTGAAGCAGGCAGTTCAATAGTAAAATTTCCGTCAAAATCGGTTACCGCTGCATAATTGGTGTCTTCGACAAAAATATTAACGCCTGGTAAAGGCATTCCGTCGTCTTTTGAAGTTACCGAACCGGTTACACTACGCATGTCCTGAGCAAAGCCCACTTGAAAAAGGAACAGTGCAAAAACAATACAGACCGACCTGAATCGGCCTTTAAACAACTTTGGTGAAGATGTAATTTTCATTGCATAAGTTTTAAATTAGTTTCTACAATCGATTGTATTTTGAAAAAATAGATATTGATTTAAATAATACTAAAATCATCACCAAACCTAGGTTTAGCGAGCAGTACAACAAGTTTTTCAAAATACAACTAATGGTATATTTGACTACAAGTATAATCAAAATATATTGACCTACAAATTAAAACGTTAATTTTTCTAAAAATTATGCTTACACTCTATTAATTTTTAGCTGTTTATAAAAAACACGAAGAAGAAGTCTTAAATAAAACGTTTTTCCTACTGGAAGATTTTATCTTTAGATAGGCACGGAAAGATGATTATTAAACATACTAACGATGGAAACAACTCTTATTATTACCAACAATACATTCAATTTATTGCATCTATTTTCACAAGGAGCCATCGTTTACTAGCCGGTATCCTTAAAAAAGCTTTTCTGAAATATTCTATACAGAATTCTTCAGAACTTGCTTTGACGATTTTTCTTGGCCAAGACCAGATGGTTTCGTTGAAAGTATTTTGTTTGGTGAGAGGCTGCGAAAATGACGCCCTATCCTTGTATATTCGCTACTTTAGAATGAATAAAAAATTAATCCAGCTCTGAAGAATCGATGAGGCGTTGCTCGGCTGCAGCTACTTTTTCAATCCGCACCTTTACAGATTTACTTATTGGTGTCTGACTGCGCTCTGCAAAATGATTGTAGGGAACAAGAATATTAGTTTCCGGGAAATAGGCTGCGACATTTCCTTTAGGAATGTTATAAGGAACAATTAAAAACTTTCTGGCGGTGCGCACAACACCGTCATAGGTACTGGTAAGATTGACGACATCAAGCTTTTGAAGACCTAAATCCTTCATATCCTCTTTATTAATAAATACCACGCGACGCTCATTATAAACACCTCGGTAGCGGTCATCTAATCCATAGATTGTCGTGTTGAATTGATCGTGAGAGCGCATCGTCATCAGCATAAATTCATCAGAATCTAAAGTATGCTCAGGTAATTTATTGACGGTAAGTTGAGCTTTTCCTTCCGGGAGCATACTAAAATCAAGATTACGTACATTATTAGGCAGATAAAAACCGTGACCTTCAGAGCGTTTGGAAGTATCTTCAAAACCTTTTGCCACTTTATCAATATACTCGCGAATCAAATCATAATCTTCCCCTAAACGTTTCCAGTCAAGTGGATGATAATCGAAATAGGTATTAGCTATTTCTGCAATAATTTGCGGTTCGCTGCGTAAATTTCCTGTAGCAGGTTTGAGAATTCCCTTAGACTGACTCACCTTTCCCATACTGTTTTCCACAGTAAAATAACGTTTGGTATCGCCATTCATATCCTTTTCAGACCTTCCTAATGTAGGCAGAATCAATGCGGTTTTTCCGGTTACTAAATGGGTTCTGTTGAGTTTCGTACTTATCTGAACGGTCAACTCACATTGCTCAATAGCTTCGGCGGTATATTGCGTATCAGATGCGGCCATTAAAAAATTTCCGCCTAAACAGAAAAAAGCTTTGGCTTTACCTTCGTGCATAGCTTGAATAGATTCTACCACATCCCAACCTTTATGAGCGGGTGGTTCAAAAGCCATATGCTTTCTAATGCGCTCATTCATCGCTTCGTCTACAAAATGCTGTATCCCGACACTTCTATCGCCTTGCACGTTGCTATGCCCTCGTACGGGACAGGTTCCTGCTCCGGACTTTCCTAAAGCTCCTTTCAGTAAAAGTAAATTGACGAATTCACGTATATTTTCTACACCATTTTTATGTTGTGTAAGTCCCATTGCCCAACACACAATGATCTTCTTAGATTTCCGAAGCATCGCCACCGCCTTATTGATCGAAGCTTCACTCACGCCGCAACGCGCCAGAAGATCTTCTTCATCGTATTGCGCCAAATCATTCATAAAGCTTTGATAGCCCGAAGTGTATTTTTCAATAAAAGCGTGATCAAAAACTTGATGATCTATACTGTCTAAAGTCGCTAGTTTCTTTAGGATCAACTTCATCAACGGAATATCCTGATTGATTTTTACCGGTAAATGCAAATCTGCCATTTGCACTCCGCTTCCAATGGTTCCGCTTAAATGCTGCGGATTTTTAAAATTGACTAAACCTGACTCTTCTAACGGATTTATGCTTATCACTTTTCCGCCGTTGTTTTTACATTTTTCTAGGGCAGACATCATACGCGGGTGATTGGTTCCCGGATTTTGACCCGCGATCAAGATCACTTCAGCTTCATATAAATCTTCTAAAACGGTAGACCCCTTCCCTATTCCTAAGGTTTCTCCAAGCGCAACACCGCTAGACTCGTGACACATATTAGAACAATCCGGTAAATTGTTAGTGCCTAGCGCACGTGCAAAAGTTCCATACAAAAATGCAGCTTCATTGCTCGAGCGTCCCGAAGTATAGAAAATGGCTTCATCAGGAGCATTTAATGCTTTGAGGTGCTTGGCGATCAAGTCATAAGCTCCTTGCCAGGATATGGGTTCATAATGATTACTCCCCGGTTTTAAAACCAAAGGTTCGGTAAGACGACCAAATTTATTGAGTTCGTAATCAGACAACTGCGAAAGCTCTGCTACGCTCCACTTTTTGAATAGGTTTTTATCAGCCTTTGCAGTGGTTGCTTCATCCGCCAGCGCTTTTGCTCCATTCTCACAATATTCGGCAACAGGAGATCTATTTTCTGGGTCTGGCCAGGCACAACTCGGGCAATCAAAACCATCTTTTTGATTCATCTTAAGCAAAGCGCCCATAGAGCGTAAAACTCCCATTTCTTTAAAACCGTGCTTTAGAGCTTCTTTTACGCCTAGCATTCCTGCGGCATCGCGTACAGGATCTCCGAGTTTAATATTGGTAAATTCTTCGATTCCGGTGATTGAAACTCCTCGTCTTAAAGGCTTTGACATAATAGTACGATTCTTTGAAATTATAACGGTTTAAGCAGCTTGAACGCTCCTAAGAAATCTCAAGTTAAATAATAATTGTGCGGTGATCTATTAAGGAAAAACTAAATAAATGCAGAAGATTGAAGCAGGGATATTAAAAGCGTGTTAATCACGAAACTATTTTATCTCCCTCCTCAGTCTTTCGTTATATTCGCTAAAACATAACGCTTATAAGAATGATTTCAGTTGCTCAAGCTCAAAAGTCGGTTATCGATAATGCTGCGCTTTTACCAAAACTAAAGGTAGAATTGAGTGCTAGCAGTAATCAGTTCTTGGCACAAGACATCATTGCTCCCCTCTCATTGCCTCCATTTCGTCAATCGGCGATGGATGGATATGCCTTCATTTATGATGAGAATTGCACGTCTTTAAAAGTTGTTGGAAAAGTACAAGCCGGGGCTGCGGAAGTTCCTAAGTTGAAAAAAGGAGAAGCCATTCGAATTTTTACGGGAGCAGCGGTTCCTGCAGAAGCAGATACGGTTATCATTCAAGAGCACACACAACTTGAACGCGATCAACTTTTCATAGAAAAACTACCTGTAAAAGGCGCAAACATTAGACCTATTGGTGAGCAAATTGAAAAAGGAGTTGTGGTCTTAAAACAAGGCCATCAGGTCAATGAAGCTTCAATTGGTTTTATGGCGGGCCTTGGACTTACAGAAATTGAGGTTTACAGAAAACCAAAAGTTGCCGTGCTGATGACAGGTGATGAATTGCAGGCGCCGGGAAGCAAACTCAAACCCAATCATATTTATGAGAGTAACGGTATTATGCTCAAAAGTGCTTTAAAGCGTATAGGCATTGATAGCATCGAACTTTTAAAAGTTGAAGATACTTTAGAGGCTACCATCAAAATGGTAAAAAGTACGCTTGAAAATGCAGATGTGCTATTAGTTTCCGGTGGAATTTCGGTTGGAGATTATGATTTTGTGCAAGATGCTTTGATCACAAATGAGGTTAAAGAACATTTTTATAAAGTAAATCAGAAACCTGGAAAGCCGCTTTGGTTTGGGACTAAAGAAGAAAAGTCGGTTTTTGGACTTCCAGGAAATCCGGCTTCCAGCTTGACTGCTTTTTACGTTTATGTTTTGCCTCATTTAAGAGCACGTATGGGAAGTCTAGATCCTTTTCTACCACAGCGCAAAGCAAGGCTTACAACGACCATTAAAAACATTCATGGCAAAACCCTGTTTTTAAAAGCCGGTGTGACTCGAGATAAGATTACACCATATACCGGGCAAGCAAGTTCCATGCTTAATACCTATGCGCTGAGTAATGCCTTGCTGATGATTCCTGAAGAAAAAGAAATTCTCAAAGAAGGTGATTGGGTTACTTATATTGATTTGAACTTTTAAGATGAGAGCGGTAAAAAGTAGAGTTTGGATTGAAGAAGATGGTCAAGTATTTCTTGGTTACGGGCGTGTTGAACTATTAAAAAATATTGAAAAAACGCAATCGATAAGTGCAGCGGCCAAGGCGATGAACATGTCTTATAAAAAAGCTTGGAGTCTTATCAATTCGATGAATACGCTTTCAGACACTCCCCTTGTGATTACTAACACCGGTGGCAAGTCTGGCGGTGGGACTGTTTTGACTGCGTATGGTAAATCAATGATTGCTGAATTTGAAAAACTCAATACGGCTTGCGAGACTTTTTTGGATGAAAAATATGACGATTTAAAAGAAGCCTAACTGATGATTGATCCTTTAAAAAATAACATTCCGGCTTACATTTTATGTGGAGGTAGAAGTTCAAGAATGGGACAAGACAAAGGTCTAGTAACGCTTCAGGAAAATGAATTTATTTCGCACATAATCAATACTTTAAAAAACATTACAGATTCAATAGTTCTAGTCACCAAGAATAAAGAATATGGTCGTTTCAGACTTCCCATAATACAAGATATTTATGCTGAAAAAGGTCCATTGGGAGGAATTCACGCAGCACTTCAGCATACGGAAGAATCGCAAATTTTGGTATTCAGTTGTGATATACCACTTTTAAAATCTTATGTTATTGAAGAACTACTTAGGTTTAAAAATTCAGCAGATATTGTCTTCGCAAAAACTGAAAAAAAATGGCATCCTTTGATAGGCATTTATGCTAAATGTTTGCTACCTGAAGTTGAAGAGAATCTAAAGCAAAACAAACTCAAATTGATTGATTTTATCAAAGAGCAAAATTATAAAGCTGTTAATTTTATAGATGAGGCGGCGTTTACCAATATTAATACGCCTGCAATTTTAGCGCGTTTGGAAAAAAATTTAGTCTAAATGGAAATTACACTGAAATATTTTGGTCAGCTGGTAGATGTTATGGGGACACACGAAGAAAAGAGACCTGTAGATTGCTCCACCACAATGGCCTTGCTTGAACAGTTAAAAAAGAATAACGCGATAAGTCACATTCCTTTTCAGTTGGCGATCAATCAAAAACTAATTGATCAAGATGAAGCTGTAAGTCTCCACGACGGTGACGTGATTGCATTACTTCCGCCTTATGCCGGTGGATAAATTATAAAAATGAATAAGTACCAAAGACAAACCATTTTACCCCAAGTTGGGATTAACGGGCAGCAAAAATTAGCTGAAGCCCGCGTGCTTATCGTAGGCGCTGGTGGACTGGGTTGTGCGCTTCTACCCTATTTAGCTGCGGCCGGTATTGGAAATCTAGGTATTATTGATGGTGATCAGGTTGAAGAAAGTAATCTTCACAGACAAATTCTCTATACTCCGAAGAATATTGGCGAATACAAAGCAGAAGCAGCAAAAGCTTTTTTGAAAGCGCAACAACCGGAGCTTCATTGTACCGCATATGCGGAATATTTAAGTGGAGAAAATGCACTTGGTCTATTTAAAAACTATGATATCATCATTGATGCTACCGATCGTATTGAAGTGCGGTATCTCATAAATGATGCTGCGATAATCACGAATAAACCTGTGGTTTATGGTAGTATTCATCGTTTTGAAGGACAAGTTTCGGTTTTCAATTATATAAATGGGCCTACTTACAGATGTCTGTTCCCTAAAGCCGTTGAAGTGCCGAGCTGCGAAGAAGCGGGTGTTTTAGGAACAAGCGTTGGCCTAATCGGAATGTTACAAGCCGCTGAAGTACTAAAAATCATTCTGGAAACCGGTAATGTACTTTCAGGCGAATTGCTCGTTTACAACACACTCACGGCTACGCAAGACCGGTTTAAATTTAAAAAGAATGAGAACATCCAAATAACTCAAGAATCGTTTAACGCAGCGCATAAAAACAATGATTCACCTAAAGTTTCTTTCAGCATTGATCTACTCGTAAATGGAATTTTGGTTGATGTACGAACGAAAGAAGAACAACCTAAAATCGCAAATGCTTCTGTTTTGGAAATTCCTTTGCAAGAGCTAAACTATAAAGTACAGGATTTTGAATCGTCAAAAGACTATTATTTCTTTTGTCAAAGCGGCGCACGGGCGCTACAAGCGGTTCAACTTCTAAAAAAACATAAACATATTAACGCAAAAGCACTTACAGAAGGTGCTGCTCAACTCCAAAAGCTGATCGCAACAGCTTCGGTTTAAATTAAAATAAAATGAAACAAGTATTTATACAAGGCCCCATCAGCAGTGAATTTATTGGTGATTCAATAGCAAAACATCAAAGCAAAACGAGCATTGGTGCACACAATATTTTTCTGGGTCAGGTGCGCGCTGATGACGTTGATGGTAAAAAGGTTGCGGCAATTGAGTATACATGTTATGAGGAGTTGGCAAATACCAAACTGCACGAAATTAGAGAAGCGGCATTTGAAAAATTTGACCTGATCTGTATGCATATCTATCACAGTTTGGGCACTATAAAAACCGGTGAGATTTGCTTTTTCGTTTTTGTTTCAGCTACCCGAAGAAAAGAAGTTTATGCAGCTACAGAATGGCTGGTAAACCAAGTTAAAGAACACACGCCAATTTACGGTAAAGAGATTTTTGAAGATGAAACACACCAATGGAAGGTGAATAGTTAGTTTAAATACTTCTTTAAAAAATCCTGAATACAAAAACTTATGGTTGATATAACCCACAAAATAAACACGCTAAGAACTGCTACTGCACAAGCTACAGTAAGTGTTAGCAAGCAAGAAACGATTGATGCGCTGCAGCGCAATGCAGTGCCTAAAGGCAATGTTTTTGAAATGGCAAAAACCGCCGGATTATTCGCAGTAAAGAATACACACACAAGTATTCCCGATTGCCATCCTTTGCCGGTAGAATACACAGCAGTTGACTATCGTATCGAAGGTTTAGATATCTTCATTGAGATTACCGTAAAAACCGTTTACAAAACCGGTGTAGAAGTTGAAGCTATGCACGGTGCTTCGGTAATCGCGCTTACGATGTATGATATGCTAAAGCCTATTGACAAAGGAATTGAAATCAACAACGTGAAGTTGCTCCACAAAAAAGGAGGAAAAAGCAGCTTTAAAGATCAAAATCCGTCGCGACTCAGCGCGCATATCATCGTCTGTTCAGATTCTATTTCTGAAGGAAAAAAAGAAGATAAAGCAGGCAAAGCCATTATGGAAAAACTTCAGGCGAGCGATGTTCAAATTCAAGGATATGAGATCATTCCCGATGATTTGCAAACCATTCGCAATAAAGCTATTGAACTTTCTGATACTGTTAATCTTTTAATCTACACCGGCGGAACCGGTTTAAGTATGCGCGACGTCACGCCTGAAGCTTTAGAACCTATTCTGGAGCGCCGTATACCGGGGGTTGAGGAGGCTATACGCAAGTACGGTCAAGATAGAATGCCTTATGCGATGCTCTCACGCAGCGTTGCAGGAACCTTGGGTAATTGCCTTGTTTTGGCATTACCGGGTTCAACTAACGGAGCCAAAGAAAGTATGGATGCTGTTTTTCCGCATCTGTTGCACGTATTCAAAATATTAAGAGGAGCCCAACATAATGCCGATGAATAAAACCACCGCTATATTAACCGATACTCACGGCCGCAAGCACAATTATCTGCGTATTTCGCTAAGCGAAAAATGCAACCTGCGCTGCACTTATTGTATGCCGCACGACGGAATTCCGTTGAGTCCGCGTGCCAATTTGATGAGCGCAGAGGAGATCGAAGCTTTTGCCAAAGTGTTTGTGGAGTATGGAGTGGATAAAATTAGACTTACAGGTGGTGAACCCTTGGTACGGAAAGATTTTAGTGATATTCTAGGGCGTCTGGCCAAACTTCCTGTAAAGTTATCGATCACCACCAATGCTCTACTTACCCATCGTTTTATAGCCGATTTTAAAAAATACGGACTCAAGGATATCAATGTGAGTTTAGACAGCTTGAATGCTGAAAAATTCAAGTTTATCACGCGCCGCGATCAGTATAAAAAAGCATTTACCAATATTGAACAACTCATTAAGGAAGGTTTTAATGTCAAGATCAATGCGGTTTTGATGAAAAATTTTAATGAAGATGAAATCGTAGAATTTATCAAACTCACTAAAGAGCGTGATATTAATGTGCGGTTTATAGAGTTTATGCCTTTTGATGGAAATGCCTGGAACAAAGATAAACTCGTATCTCAGGCTGAAATCATAAATCGTGTTACCGATCATTTTGGGGTTGAAGCTTTGCAACCGCTTCCTAATGAAAAGAACTTTACTGCACGTAATTTTAGAATTGAAGGTTTTACGGGAAGTTTCGGTATTATTAGTTCGGTGACCAATCCGTTTTGTGACAGCTGTAACCGTATTCGGCTTACAGCAGATGGTAAGTTGAAAAACTGTCTTTTTTCAAATGAAGAAACTAATTTATTGAAACCCTTTCGCGAAGGCGAAAAATTAGAACAACTCATTGATGAAGCGCTCAATAAAAAGAAAGCGGTACGCGCCGGAATGACTGATTTTGATCAACTCACCAACCCTGATCTGCACAGCAATAATCGCAGTATGATCGCGATTGGAGGTTAATTAATAGGTGTACAATTTATCGTAATATCTTTTAACGGAATCTTCCCAAGAAAAGCGGACGGCTTTGGCTTTTCTACGCATGACACCCCAGCGCTTACGGTCATTTTGATACACATCAATACAGTGATCAAATGCTTTTACCATATTGCTTACCGTCTCATCTATGTGTGAACCATAAAAGGCAAAACCGTCAACCCCGTCTCGCACGGTATCGATAAGTCCGCCCGTGTGATGCACCAAACAAAGCACGCCATTGCGCATAGCGAGCATCTGACTGATCCCGCAAGGTTCAAAAAGACTTGGCATAAAGTAAAGATTAGACTCTAGGTAAATAGAGTCGATTATATCTTCAGATTGCCCATTGATAAAAATAAAATTGGCGTGCTCATAACTGATGTCACGCATTAAGCGTTCATATTCGGGCTCGCCTGTTCCTAAAAGAATGAAAATGCCGTTTTTAGCTTCTAAATTTTTAAGGATTTCTTTTAATGCTTCCGGGTTTCTTTTGAAGAAGTAAAACTTTTGCTCGGTCATTCGCGCGACACTCGAAGCAACAAAACTCGGCGGATTCAGTAGCAGATGCACTACTTTTTCGCCAGTATTAGCCAGAATATCTGATTTGTATTTTTTAGATTCTTCCTGAATCCATTTAAAGATCTGAATGAGAATATTTGCATACAAATTGCCTTTTTTCGCAACGCGCATATTCTTATAATTCACGCCATTGAGGATCCCGTGAAGTCTGCCTTCAGCAAAAGCAATGCGCAAATCTTCTTCCAATCCTTCTCCCCCAATGAATTCAGGCTTGTGACTAGGTCGCATGATGTCTTGCATATAAGACGGACTCACCGTATGTACTTTATCAGAAAGTCTGATCCCAACCGCCATAAGATTGATACAATCATTATAACGTGGATCTTTGATCTTCTCATAGTCATAACCCAACTCTGGAAAGAAATTATTGATCGAAGCAAAATTATCGTTGAGCGGTCTGATTCCTTGTAAACTCAAATTATGAATACTGTATACAAACCAACTCTCTTTTAATATGGTAAAATCCTGATGAAAGGCTTTATGAAATGCCAAAAGCGCTGTGTGCCAATCATGTAAATGCACCACATCTACGTGATCAAAAATATTCTGTTTTACCGCTTGAGCAACAGCTGTATTAAAAATAAAATATTTAACTGCATCAGTAAAAAAAGGCTCTTCAGGATCATCATTATAAATATGTGCGATGTTGCCTTCAACGATCTCAGGATGATCAATCACATAATGGGTGATTCCTTCAATTTTCTTTTTAGGAGCGACCTCATAAATGGTGGCGACGGTTGCTTCCCCGCAAATATTAAATTTCAATTCTGAAATAAGGCACCCGTTTTTATGAAGTCGGTTATACGCAGGTACTACCACGTGAACGTGATCGCCGGTAGTAGCGATTTGCCTGGGCACATCTCTAACAACATCTGCCATACCGCCGGCTTTACAATTTGCCAAAGCATCATTTTCGGCTGAAACAAATAAGAAATTCTTCATCTACTGAATTAAAATTTATGCGTTACCCTCTATTTTTAAGCAAACTAAATAGCTTCTTAGAGCAATATTACTTTGTAAAAGCATTTTATTTATATGCTTAATTAACTAAGATAAGTTGATGTTGCTTAAAACCGCTATATAATTTACTGCTATGTACTTGCTATGCATCACTAAAAATAATATTTCAATCATAAATAAACGTCGTATATACATTTATTATTCATAAAAGCATGTGAAATTTTACACTACGTTAGTATTCAACTCAGTTTTTAACGAAACCCTAATACTTGAGGTGAAAATTTGACCGTAAATTTCAGATTATGAAATCTAACCAATTCTACCTTCTCTTTATTCTATTGTTAAATTTGAATGTTATTCTGTGTAACGCACAGGATAGTACGGCCACCGTTTCTGGTAAAGACTTACCCTCTAGCGAAGCCACAGTTCCTCAGAAAGGAGATTATTTGCCCAATGCCATTCAAGAATATAATGATGCGTATTTTGTTTTAAATCGCTTAAACAGACCCATCGGGCTTCCACCCAATAACTTCAATTTTCAGTCGCCTCAGGCTACATTGGAACATTTTATTGTCAAAGCGCGAAATGCTAATTTTCAAGATGCTTCATATGCGCTGAATTTAAACTTGCTTCCAGACAATCTCTCAAAAGAACAAGCCGCGACTTTAGCCGAAAAACTCTATTTCGTTTTGAATCAGCGTGTGAAAATTGATTGGGGAAGCTTGTCTGATAGACCGGATGGACAAATAGATATAAGCACAACAACCAACCAAGCGATTGCCGGAAAACCGATGCGTAGCGTGGTTTTTGGCGAAGTGGATCTTAACGGAAAAGACGTTGTTCTACGACTTCAACGGGTAAAGTATAAAGAGTTTGGCGCATTCTGGCTGATCTCTGCAAATACTGTTGAAAATATAGACGGACTATATGAAGCTTATGGTCCGCGAGAGTTAGACCGAATGATGCCCGATTGGGCACGCGTACGCTTCCTAAACATGCCTGTTTGGAAAGTTGTAGGAACCATCATTCTCATTCTACTCAGCTATTTTTTAGGAAGAGTAAGTATTGGAATTTTTAGAAAGCTCTTCAGAAAATCGAAAAAAGCTTGGGTAAATACAATCGCAAAGCGACTGGCGACTCCTGCAGGTTGGGCCATTGGAGTGTTGTTTTTTTACGTTTCGCTTAACAAACTTATTTCCTTTGGAGGTAGTTTTGCAAGCACGCTTTACGCCATTCTATTAATCGCTGTCATTGGTACGATCACTTGGTTCATCATGCGCTTTATAGACTCGTTCATGGTTTATGTTGCTGAGACTAAAATAGGTGATGCCAATCCCGAAGAGAACAATGAAGCCCGAATGATGATGACCTATATTTCTGTAGCGCGCAGGGTAATTACCTTTGTGGTTATTATCGTAGGTATCTCGGTGATTCTCTCACAGTTTAGATCGTTAGAAAAATTAGGGATTTCACTTATTGCTTCTGCCGGTTTAGCTACTGTAATACTAGGTGTAGCCGCTCAAAGTACCTTAGGAAATATCATTGCCGGTATTCAAATTGCGATCACCAGACCGGCGCGTATAGGCGATACTGTGATCATTAAAGATGATTGGGGTTATGTTGAAGATATTCGGTTTACGTATATGGTTGTGCGCACGTGGGATTTACGCAGATTGGTTGTTCCGCTCAAAACTATTATCAGTAACACTTTTGAAAACTGGTCGATGACCAGCGCGCATCAAGTGCGACCTATAATTTTATATGCAGATTATAAAATAGATGTTGATCTCGTACGCAATAAATTTGTAGAACTTCTAGAAGCTGAAGAAGATTGGGATGAAGAAAATCCGCCGACTGTGCAAGTGGTAGATGTTACAGAAAAAGCATTAGAATTACGAGCGCTTTGTAGTTCAAAAGATGCCTCTACAACTTGGGATCTACATTGTAGACTGCGTGAAAAACTCATTACCTATATCTGTTCATTAGAAGATGGAAAACATCTTTCAAAATCTCGTGTTCAATTTGAAAACACCTTGATAACTCAAACATCTGAAACAGATCCAACAAAGGAAGAAGAGAAAAAGGAGGAATAATTCCCCTTTTACAGAAGAAAATGACTTAAAACCTACTCCTCTTCATCTAGCGCCATTGCTAATTCTTCTGAAAGTTCGAGGGTATGGAAGACATTTTGAACATCGTCATCGTCTTCAAATTTTTCAGCTAGATTGAGAATTTGTTGTGCTTGATTTATGGGCAATTCAACAGTATTCAATGGAATGCGCTGTAGTTCGGCGTTTTTAGTTTCAATATTCAATTCTTCAAGGTGCTGAGCCATCTTACCGAAATCTGTAAACTCGGTATAAATCACAAAAACATCTTCGTGATTTTCAAAAGATTCCGCTCCTCCTTCGATCAATTCTAGTTGAAGCATTTCCCAATCACGTTCAATAACCGCTTTATCAAGCGTAAATACACCTTTTCGGTCAAACAAGAATTCCAACGAACCGTTTGTACCTAAACTTCCACCATTTTTAGAAAATATAGAGCGTACCGAAGCAATAGTACGATTAGTATTATCCGTAGTACATTCTATAAAAAAAGCTATTCCGTGTGGACCGTAACCTTCAAAAGTCATTTGCTCATAACTATCGGCATCTGCTCCTGAAGCTTTTTTAATCGCACGCTCGATCGTATCCTTAGGCATATTTACACCTTTGGCATTTTGTATTGCGTTACGCAAGGCTGGATTAGAATCGGGGTCTCCATTCTGATTATTCTCTTTAATCGCAACGGTAATCTCTTTGATCGCTCGCGTAAATTGTTTTGCTCTTTTCTTATCCTGGGCTCCTTTTCTGTGCTTAATATTGGCCCATTTACTATGTCCTGCCATGTTCTAGTTAGTTTTGTCTAAGAGATAATTTAAAAGATTATAAATACAGCACAAGCACTTTAACCCTTTTTTAAAGTTTTCCGCGTAATACTGAAGACATAATTATATATTTTCGGTTTACATTTGAACTATGGAAGAATTACTGAAGCAACATTATGCACATATTTTTGAACCTGAACTTCTAAAAGAAATTGCAGAAGTTGGCGTTTTAAGAGAAGTGACTGAAGGTGAAAAACTTATGGAAATCGGTCAGTATATGACCGCTATGCCTTTGTTAATTTCAGGAGCGATTAAAATTCTTCGAGAAGATTCTGACGGTGATGAACTTCTACTCTACTTCCTAGAAAAGGGCGACACGTGTGCTTTGACGCTTTCTTTCAATCGCGGACAACGCAAAAGTGAAATACGCGCAATTGCTGAGTTGGATACCGTATTGATTATGGTTCCTATTCAAAAGATGGAAGAATGGAGTTCAAAATACAAGTCTTGGCGTAATTTTATTTTTGACAGCTACCAAAACCGCTTGATGGAGATGCTTGACACAATCGATAGTATCGCATTTATGCGTATGGATGAGCGGCTATTACGCTACCTCAGAGACAAACAAAAACTAGTACAAAGCGATACCATTACAAGTACACACCAAGATATTGCCTACGAACTTCACACATCTCGTGTGGTTATTTCTAGATTACTTAAAAAGCTGGAACTCGAAGGACGTATTAAAATTCAGCGAAATAAGATTGAATTGATAGATCTGGATTAAATCTCGAGTGCCTCCCGCATCGCTTTGGCTTTTAGGAGACATTCTTCATATTCTTTTGATGCAGTGGCCGGAGCAGTGATCGCACTACCCACCGAGAACGAAACATAAGGTTTTGCGGCATTATAAAGTATACTTCTAATCACTACGTTAAAATCAAAATCACCATTGGGTTCAAAGTAACCTATACTGCCGCTGTAAAGTCCGCGCTGGTGATTTTCTAATTCTTCAATGATCTGCATAGCCGAAACCTTTGGGGCACCAGTCATACTTCCCATAGGATATGCCATTTTCAATAATTCGACAGGATCTTCTTGCAGATCAACTTCTGCACTTATCGTAGAGATCATTTGATGCACCTGCTTAAAACTGTAGACTTTACAAAGCTCTTCTACAACAACGCTTCCTTTACGCGCATTTTTAGACAGATCATTTCGTACGAGATCGGTAATCATAATATTTTCTGAACGCTCTTTGGCGTCTTGAGCGAGCATACTTGCAAGTTTAGTATCTAGCTTATGATCCATGTGCCTTGGAGCAGTTCCTTTAATTGGCTGACTTATCAGTTTGGTGCCTCTTTTGACTAAAAAGCGTTCGGGAGAGGAGCACAAAGCAAATTGCACATCTTTCTTAAAAAAAGCAGCAAAAGGCGCTTCTGAAATCTCATTAAGATGTAAAAAGCTTTTTACAGGGTCAATAGCAGCCTTCGCATAAAATTCCTGACAAAAATTGGCTTCGTAAATATCACCGCGGTGAATATGATCAAGCATTTTATTAACCTGTGAGCAGTAGGCATCGCGATTAAAACGCACTTGAATTTTAGGCTTTGTTATTGGCGCAGCTTGATTTTTGAATTCGTGTTGCGATAATAGCCCTTGATAATCGGCTTCTATTTCATGTGCAACGTGTGGCAAATACATAAAAGTGATTTGATTGCCGTTAAGCTTAACAAGTTTTTCAGGCTGAAAAAAATAGAGCTCAGGAAACTCTAAATGATCCGGATTATTAGAATCTAGATCTTCAAGTTCGTTCTTTAAATCATAGGTGAGAAATCCCAGAATGTAGTCCTGAGTTTTCTTTCTGTATTGAGACAACTTATCAAAAGCTAAGCCTGTTGAAGTTACAAGCTGTGTATGCGCCTCTACACCCAGCAACATATCAAAAGCACCATAACGGTCTTTGTTTTGGTTTGAGGTAAGCAAACAACTTACTGTCGCCCGATTAGCCCAATTTACCAATCTAGACAAAACATCAAAAGATGCAGGGATTTCTCTTGTTTCAATACTGCGCATAGCGCTGCGAAATTACAGTTTAGAAAATAAAAAAACCGCTATTGCTAGCGGTTGATTTCTATTGATTGAATTAAGTCTTATTGCTTATCGATCCAATCTTTGATCTCTTCTTTAGTTTTACCGGTTTTTTCCTGAAGCTTTCCTAGCATCTGGTCAAATTTACCTTCTGCATGCGTCGTATCATCTTCGGTAACGTCACCGTATTCTTCTTTGAATTTTCCTTTTACTTGTTTCCATTTTCCTTCTAATTGATCAGAATTCATAGCTTTATATTTTTTGTTATTAGTATTACTTAAAATTACATTTTGCTTCTGCCCTTGTGCGTCAATAAAACGCTAATGTTTATGCGGCTTGAGTTAAATTTGTCTAAATTGGAACCTATGAAAAACACTATCGCATTTCTAGCAATCTTTCTCGTGCTATGTTCTTGTAAAGAAAAGGCAAAAGAAACCGCGTCTGCTTCTTTAAAACCGGCAGATGCAACCTATTATCTTATAAGACACGCTGATAAAGTGCGCGGCCCAAACGCCGGTTCTGATCCTGAATTGAATGAGACCGGACAAGCAAGAGCGCAATTTTGGGCAGAAGAATTAAAGGAGGTTTCTTTTGACGCGGTTTACAGTACAGATTATAAACGAACCTTAAAAACAGCAGCTCCAACCGCAGAAGCTAATGATCTGGAAGTGCAATTGTATGATCCTACCGAGTTGTACAGTGCAGCATTTCAGCAGGAAACAGCAGGTAAAACCGTTTTGGTCGTTGGCCATAGTAATACAACACCGGCATTTGTAAATGAAATTCTAGGAGAACCTAAATATGATGACATCGATGATGCTCTTTATGGTTTCCTCTATGTGGTTCGAGTAAAAAATGGTTCTGCTACTGCAGAAATCAAAGATTTTAACAGCTGGAGCAAGGATTAACTTCAACCTGTTCTAAATCTATTTTTGACAGCAGTTCAAGATTTCCTGTTGTAAATAAACTGTCTAAGGATTGCAAAGGCGGAAATTGTTCTTGTGGCTTGAAGTTGCGATAATCTACAAAGCGCACCCCGTTAATCGTTCGCTCATTATAGGCCTCTCTAAAACGGGTTCCCCCTTCATTAACGTGATAATTATAAGCTAGAAAATCTACCGAAAAATCTTCGGTATTGATCCAATACATATAGGTGTCTTCAAAATCTTCACCTCCACCCTCTTCGCTAAAGGTTACCTTGATCTCAAAATAGGTTTTTCCGTTGATGCTAGCTTGACCTACTTTTTCAGCATGAACGGCTTCAGCATCCAATCCATACGGTAAAACCGAAAAATAATGTACCGAATTTACACCGCCCGATAGTGAAGTAATCAAACTGTCAGGAACAACAACTTCAGTCTCATTTATAAAACGCTTAAAATCAGAATTACTCAACTGGTCTAAAGTGTCTTTACAGCCGGGATCTGTGCAACGCTCCAGTTTAAATCTTCCGTTATTTCGATCAGCACTATAAAATTTGTCTCTAAACTTAAAAGAAATCAAGGCGGTATCTATTGTTTTTCCGCCGGCGGCCTCAATCGCGTGCGCTACAATAGCCTCTGCATCCAATTCTTTGGACGTTTCGTTACAAGCAGTTAAAAGCGTAAGTATAAAAAGTAGAACTAGTTTTTTCATCTCTTAAAATTGAAGCACAAAATTAAAGATATTTAAAGCAATAGAAAGCCCGCGTAGAAATTAGTATTTTTGTAATAAAGTGTGCAAGCACTTAGAAGGCCAAAAAATCTATGAAACAAGCAAATACCATAAACATCAAAAATAAAAAAGCACGCTTTGAATATGAGCTGCTTGATAAATATACCGCCGGAATAAAACTTGCCGGTACTGAAATCAAATCGATACGCGAGGGAAAAGCATCTATTGCAGAGAGCTTTTGTGAATTTCAGGATAATGAATTGTTTGTGATCAATATGACGATTCAAGAATACTCGCACGCAACCTATTTTAATCACAATCCGAAAAACAGTCGCAAGCTTTTATTAAACCGAAGAGAGCTTAATAAACTGCATAAAGAAGTGCGTAATAGCGGATTGACTATTGTTCCACTACGCCTATTCATAAACGATCGCGGACTTGCTAAAATGCAAATTGCACTG
The DNA here is from genome assembly GCF_037029365.1 of Leeuwenhoekiella sp. CH_XMU1409-2. Lineage (NCBI taxonomy): Bacteria > Pseudomonadati > Bacteroidota > Flavobacteriia > Flavobacteriales > Flavobacteriaceae > Leeuwenhoekiella > Leeuwenhoekiella sp. CH_XMU1409-2. Next base: position 36,942 of record NZ_JAYMEI010000016.1, read on the forward strand.
GCAAAAGGTAAAAAGTTGTATGATAAGCGCGAAGCCATCAAAGAACGTGATTCTAAAAAACGTTTAGGACAAATTAAAAAGGCTTTCAACAATTAATGCAACACGCATAAAGTAGCTTACGTCTTTAGATAAAACTTCTCTTATGATCCAAAAGCTACTTTTTTGCTTCTTTTTATTGATCACTTGTTCTGCCAATAGCCAAATCAACGGATTGGTAACCAGTGAAAATGACGAACCTCTTTCCTTTGTAAACATCTATCTAAAAAATAATGCTAGAGGTACCACGACCAATGGGGATGGAATTTATCAATTAGACATCTCTGCTCCGGGAACGTATACGCTAGTTTTTCAATTTTTAGGATATACTACTCAAGAAAAGACTGTTAGCGTTGAGACATTTCCGTATACACTCAACGTCACCTTAACTGAAGAAACGACCTCTTTAGATGAAGTACTGATCAACGCCAATGAAAATCCCGCAAATCGAATCGTTGAGGCTGTAATTGCAAAAAAGCCCGAGATACTAAAAAAACAAAACGCGTATACCGCAGACTTCTACTCCAGAGGTTTATGGCGAGTTGAGAATGCTCCAGAGAAAATTCTTGGTCAGGAAATAGGTGATCTGGGAGGCGGTTTAGATTCGACAAGAACAGGTATTGTTTATTTAAGTGAGACCATTTCGAAGATCGCCTATCATGCACCCGATGATTTTAAAGAAACCATAACCGCTAGTAAAGTAAGTGGTGATGATAACGGTTTTAGTTTCAATAGTGCGCAAGAAGCAGAATATTCTTTTTATAATAATACCTTGGAGATAAATACTCAGTTGATCTCACCATTAGCTGATAACGCTTTTAATTATTATCGGTATAAACTTATAGGAACCTTTAGAGAAGGTGACAAACTGATCAACAAAATAGAAGTAACACCCAAGCGAGCTAATGATCGCATATTTCAAGGTGTTATTTACATCGTCGAAGATGATTGGCAACTTTATGGTGTAGAACTTACAACTACGGGAGCTGCGATTCAAGTACCTTTTGTAGAATCGCTAGTTTTTAAACATAATTTTAAATACGACAGCCAAACCGATTTATGGGTGAAAATCTCGCAGAGTATTGATTTTAGCTTTAAACTTTTTGGCTTTGGAGGTAATGGAAGATTTACAGCAGTCTACAGTAATTATAACTTTTTGCCCGAATTTGATCGCAGTACATTTACCAATGAAGTACTAAGTTTTAAACCTGAAGCCAATAAAAAAGACAGTATTTTCTGGAACAAAATACGTCCCATTCCGCTTACTATTGAAGAACGATCAGATTACACGCTTAAAGACAGTATTCAGGAAATTCGTGAGTCTAAACCCTATAAAGATTCTGTTGATCGCGTGCAAAACACCCCCGGAATTTTAGATCCGTTACTTGGCTATAGTTATACCAATTCCTATGAGCGCTGGCGTGTGGGTTATAACGGTCCGTTGACTACGCTCAATTTCAATACTGTTCAAGGTTTTAACGCTACAGCAGGTTTATTTTACAATACGTGGTCTGAGAACTCTACCCAAGCAACCTATGCCAATCTTAATGCAAACTATGGGATTGATGATGATAAATTGCGCTTTACCAGCCGTATAGCCAAACGCTTTAACCGAATCAACAATCGTACTTTTGCCATCGAAGGAGGAACCAAAGTCCAGCAGTTTAATGCCCGAGACCCCATTTCAAATCTTGTAAACAGTATTTCGACACTTTTCTGGGAACGGAATTATATAAAATTATATGAATTGGATTATGCAAGATTCAGTTACAGTGAAGAGCTTGTAAATGGTCTTCAGCTTTACGCCAATGCGGGCTATGAAAAGCGCTCCCCCTTATTTAATACCACAGATCAAGTTTGGATCAAAAATCCTGTCGCATATACTTCTAACAACCCTTTGCTACCACAAGATTTCAATACCGCTGCAATACAAACTCACGAGTTGGCAAAACTCAATGCAAGAGCAGTTATCAATTTTGGCCAGAAGTATATGAGTTATCCTGATGGTAAATTCAATATGAATGAATCTAAATTCCCTACGTTGACATTAGATCTTGAACAAACTTTTGCTGCTTCTGATGCGGCTTATAATTTCACTCAGGTTGCAGCTCAATTAAAGCAAGAATTTGATATTTCAAATAAGGGAAATTTTGGATACACTTTACGTGGAGGAACCTTGTTCAATGCAGACGACATAAGTTTTGTAGACTACCAGCACTTTCAAGGCAATCAGACGAGAGTGCAGCTAGATGGACGCCATTTAAACGGATTTAATTTACTTCCGTATTACGATTTTAGTACCAATACCAGTTATTTTGAAGGGCACGTAGAACATAATTTTAAAGGTTTTGTTCTAGGAAAAATACCAGGAATACGTGCATTAAATGCAAATCTTATTTTAGCCGGACATACACTTTATACAGCGCAAAAACCGTATTACGAGTTTTCGGCAGGAATTGGAAATCTAGGCTTCGGAAAATTTAAATTCTTACGTGTGGATTATGTAAGATCATTCAACGGACCAAACAAAGATGGTGCGTTTGTTTTCGGTCTTAGTTTTTAAAACTAAAACAGTTCTCAAATAATAGAATCTTAACTACTATTTTCAATGACAAAGAAACTGAAACAACCTGAAGTTTGGCTTCGTGGTCCTATTGAAGAAATACCACAGCTTTTGCAACCTGCTGCCCACGCTTTGCTACAGACCTCTGAAGAATTACCCTACTGGTTAGATGAATTTCCGGATGAGCAATTGTGGGAGAAACCAGCAGGAAGAGCTTCGGTAGGTTTTCATTTGAAACATCTAACCGGTGTTTTGGATAGAATGCTTAGCTACGCTCAAGGCAGGGCTTTAACCCAAGAGCAATTTGATTACTTAAAATCAGAAGGAATACAAGATGAAACCAGTACCACCGAAGAACTTATTGCAAATTTTCAGCAAAAAGTGGTACAAGCACTGGCCTATTTTAAAACTTTAGATGAGTCTACCATAAAAAGTGCTAGAACTGTAGGCCGAAAAGAATTGCCTTCTACAGTAATTGGATTACTCTTTCACGCTGCAGAGCACAGTCAGCGTCACTTGGGTCAATTGATCGCTACTGTGAGTTTTGTAAAGGCCAATTAATTATTTACTATTTTGTTTTTTAACGCATAGAGCACCAAACCTATGCGACTTTTAACTTCTAGCTTTTTAAATAATGTGTCTCTATAATTATCGATCGTTTTAGGACTTAGACACATCTCATTGGCAATCTCTTTATATGTTTTATCAGAACAAGCCAATTCCATAAATTCAAGTTCTCTGCTAGAAAAATTTTCTAAAAGAGATTCCTCATCCTTTTTTGAGACACCTCGAAGTAGTGCTGTTGTCACATTATCGGTATAAAAATGGCCTTTGGTGAGCACTTCGGTAAGAGCAAGATGTAAGGTATCTGGATGAATATCTTTTAGTAAATAACCTTTACTCCCGGCCTTAAGCATTTTAATTATCGTCTCTTCATCATCATCCATAGAAAGGGTGATCACCTTAATGTTTGGCTTGTGTTCATTTAACCAAGCTATGGTTTCAAAACCATTCATAATAGGCATATTTATATCGAGAAGAATAATACTTGGTTCTTTATTCACCGTGCTCAATTTGTTGATAAGATCATTGCCATTACGCGCCATTAAGGCTACTTCAAAACCATCAAAACTATTTATAAGGCCCTGCAACGACTGTGCAAAAAGAACATGGTCATCAACAACACCTACGATACAATTTTCCATAGAGATTGTCTTATTAGTTTGATTAACTTCTTTACTAAAGGTAGTCATTATTATTTATACTTGTTTCTTTAGGTATTTGATTTGCAATAAAGTACCCTTCTGCTTCTCTGATTGAATATCAAAATCTGCAGCAATTAATTGTGCTCTGCTTTTCATATTTACAAGGCCAGAACTCCTCGTGATTTTTTCAATTTCAAAGCCTACACCATCATCTTCGGCGGTAATTTTAAGTTCATTTGGGGTATATAAAAAACAGATACTTAAATGGGTGGCTTTTGCATGTTTTATGACATTGCTTAAAAATTCCTGAATAATTCTAAATAGAATTACCATATCATCCTTAGGCAAATCAAACGCATTCCCTTCGAGTGTAAATTCTGTTTTAAGAAACTTCAGACGTTCAAGACGATTGAGTTCGTTCTTTGTACTTTCAACAAGTCCCACTTGATGAATAACTTCATTATTTAGATTCTTGGATAAAGCTCTGATCTCACGTAGTGATTTACCAATCAACCCTTTGATTTCTGTGAGGTCGTCGTCTGAATTCAGTTTATTTTTTGAAGTGAAAATGTTGAGCTCCAAATTAGCGACGGAAAGCAACTGGCCTATATTATCGTGAAGTTCTCTACCTACATTTTTTAAGGTTACTTCTTGAATCTCCAACTGCGTACGTGCTACTTCCTCCTGGTATTTTAGAATTGCTTCGTTGCGCTCGGTAATAAATTTAATTTTACGTTTTTGAAAAACTACAAATAAAAAAACTACAACGATCAAAAACGCTAAAAGAACAAGAGAGCAAACAATAATGAGCTGCTCAAAAGATTGGGAGATATTTTCATCAAACGTGAGTTTCATAACTACGCTCAATTGGTTTCAAGCGGATGTTCAATAGTACGACGATTTGCTTTTATAAATGCAATCGCAATACAACAATACTGAATACAGTTGATTAAAAATAAAACAACGCTCAGTATAACGGGATTCTCTTGTAGAAAAAAGATCAGTGTGATATAAAATGGCAAGTAGGTTACGCAATAAATAAGAATCCCAAAACAAACCCAAAAATAGGGAGACTGTGTAATATTGAGCACTACTTCTCTGCTTAACATTTCTACAAAATAAAAAGCAACTGCAGCGATCAACAATAAAGTACCTAAAGAAAACGAGTAGGATAGATAATTATCAGCTATCGATCCACTCAAGAGCGCATCTACAAACCAAAAGACAACATAAATTATAAAAAATACTTTAATGATCTTTCTACGCTGTGCAGATGCGAGTATTGAATGAAACCACGCTAGGAAAAAAGCGAAGTGAACTAAAATATAAATATTATATGGTAGTGTATTTGGGATACTGAATAGTTCATAAGAAAACCCAGCAACAAACTCGTTCACAACCACATAAAACAAAAAATAGAGTACGTATTTAAATTTGTGATTTTTAAACTCTTTATACCTTATAATACCAATTACAAGGGCTATAAGTTCTAAATACTGAGAATAGGAGCTCAATGCTTCCATAGCCCTATTTTTAATTATTGATAATCTTCTGGTGGTGGTTTTCTTAAATGTCCCATATTTAGTGGAGGCACATCTAAATCTTCTTCATCTGTTTGAAGATATGCATTAAAATTAATCATTGAAGCTTCGTTAGAAACAGCTTTTACTCCTGTCGGGACAATAAATAAGGTAGAATATCCTGCTACCGATTCATCATGATGATCCTTAGGATACGCCCCATAATACACACGCAATCCATTTACTGAGTAGCCTTTTTCATTAGCTAAACTTTTGGCATAAGCAATGTATTGCTCCAAGTCTTCAATAGACCACCAACTTGATCGGCTGTCGGGCATCCCAATAGCTTCGTTAATCACATTAGCTCTGGTCTTAGTAAAGGTTCGGTCTAGAATTTTAGCCTCTTCAATAGAAATTACTCCTTCAGGAGGTTTACTCGAATTACCTTGTTCTGCACAACTTATAAAAGTAGATACAGCGAACAACGATAAAATAATAAATAGCGTGTTGCGCATAGTTTTAGAATTTTCAATTAGTGAAACTAAAGTAAAACTTTTGCTAACAAATAGATTGACAGCAGGTTAAATAGGGGGAAATTCCCCATTGCGCTTAGGGCAAATACTGAAATTAAAAAAGGGTTTTATACAGCATACGGATTCAGGAAATTAACCACTGAAAATCAACAAATTATATCTCTAGCTTTGAAGTGCAAAAAATCTAAATTCTCCAATTTATGCTCTACGAATCGCTCGAAATATTACGAGAGCAAGTAGCAAATTATCTCGAAGAGATGGGCTTAGGATCTAATATTGTAGTATTAGATTCTATTGCTCATTTTATAGATAATACAAATAGAGATAATGAACCTCTAGATAATAAAGTCATTCTTTCTTTACTCAATCTTCAGGAAGAGATGGCGCTCAAAAACCAACGCAATTACACGATAGAAGCCGGTAAACCTGTTTATCGTAATGCGCCGGTAAATCTGAATGCTTATATCCTGTTTACGTGTAACAGAAGTGACTATGCGTTTTCCCTTCGTTCTTTAGCCTCAATCATAAGTTTCTTTCAAGGGAAGAACAGTTTTAATCATAAAAACACACTTTTTTCCCGCAATACTCAAGTGATGCAGTCGGTTACCGAGTTTCAATTTACCACAGAGCTTTTTACACCTTCCTTTGAAGAACTCAATTATATCTGGAGTATGCTCGGCGGTAAAGCCTATCCGGCGGCGATGTACAAACTCAACATTATCAAACTCCAAAGAGAACATATTCAGGATGAAGGAGCTTTACTTACGCAGGTTCATACACAATATAATCAGATCACGTCATGAGTATTGCGTCACAATATCGCCCTTTATTTGAGGTTGCCATATATCACAAATATTTTTTAGATGATGGTTTAACTGCGTTTGATGATAACGAACTCCTTCAGAAAAAACAATTGGCTAACTACAATTGGAATAGCTTCGGAAAGGTCATACCTACTCCACAAACTTCGGCACTTCTCAAAAATCATAGAATGTTACTGAAGCAAACTCAGGAAGGCTTTTTAGTGCTTACTGAAACTGAAAAAGTAAGCGATGACCCTACTACTTTTAAGCCATTGGTAACGCTTGATCCAGAACTTATACTTGACTTTTATATACAGCTTACAGACGCTCAATTCTTCAATTTCACCGATTTAGATGTTTCTAGCGAGCTTCCGCTTTTTATAAGTAATTATAATACGCTTTATAATGCTGCAGATCCGGTATTTATTGCTCCTTACAACAATTCCTCTAATGCAAAAAATCACCGTACATCAGCACTGATGCAAGCGCATCTTTACAAGAAATACCCAGAATTGAAAATAAACAAACTCGTCTTGATTTCTTTACAAATGCGAAACTCAAGATCAGGCTTGAATTTAATACTCAATAACGGAAATCTTCCACAGGTAATGCCACACTTTAAAATCGTTTTTCATAACCGCAAAACGATCTGGCGCTACTTTTCAGGAAGCTCAAAAAATTTACTTTTTTCAACGGATCCCGACGAAATGCCACTAGTAAAAAATGGAATTATCCCAGTAAATCAAGGTAATACCGACTACCCCGCTCCCAATCCCAGCAGAATTATTCAAGAACGTAACCCCGACGGCACCATAAATAAAACATATTCTAACATCTATATTAATTAAACACTTTCTATTATGGCATCATCCTACAAAACGCCTGGAGTTTACGTAGAAGAAATATCAGTATTTCCTCCCTCGGTAGCACAGGTCGAAACGGCTATACCGGCTTTTATAGGTTACACTAATAAAGTTTCAAATAAAAGCGAACACGATTTATTGCTAACTCCAAAGAAAATCGGCTCTATGCTAGAGTTTGTGGCGCTCTTTGGAGGTGCTCCTGAAGCTAATATTAGCGACATAAAACTTACTGCTTCAAAATCGGTCTCTTCCTTTAGTATTGAGGATACCTATTATTTGTATGATGCGCTAAGGCTATTTTACGCAAATGGTGGCGGCGATTGCTACATCGTAAGTGTGGGCAAATGCGGTGAAGATAATATTGCATTGACAGATTTAGAAAGCGGTTTAGCCAAAATCGCCAAGGTAGATGAACCGACTATTTTAGTTTCTCCCGATGCCTGTTTATTAGATCAAGCTGATCTAGACTCCTTTAATCAAGGATTATTAAAACAATGCGGGAAATTAGGTGATCGCTTTGCTTTGTTAGGTATTAAAAATGATAATGAAGATCTCGAGGTAGATATAAGTGCCTTTAGGAATGGCGCTGGTATGAACAGCCTAAAATATGGAGCTGCGTACACACCTTGGTTAAAAGCAAATTTACCGCGAACCGTTCACTACAAAAGTTTAAAAGGTGAAATAAGCTTAGGAGGTGTTTCGGTTAGTTTAGCTGACTTGATTCAGGATGCAGAAGCAAAAAGTCTTGCTAATCAACTTGATGAACTGATAGATGACAGCGCACTCGTATCAGAAAAGCTGAGTGACCTTGCCGACTCTAGTTCCTCGGTTGATAATCAATATCAGGAGTTGCTTACCACGGTCACAACGAGTTCTTCCATCGCAAACCTCCTCAGTCTTTTTCAATTCTATGCTGATGCAATTGATTTTATACGAGATATTGTTGAAGTGGGAACCGATAATTATAAATTGAAACACACTTCGGCAACGCCTCCAGACCAAGCCTTACAACCGCATTTAAATTCGGTATTTAATACAAGTTTGACTGATGGCAGTATTCATACCATTACGGAGACTATGGGTGAAATGCTCAAAAGTTTTAATGATACTTTTACCGCTAGCCATGTAATTAATTCTACAACTGGCGTGGATTATACGCCATCCTCAAGTAGTACAACCTATTTTGTAGATAGCGAAAGTCAATCAAGCCAAATAGCTTCATTACTCCCTACGGTGAGTAGTTTCTATACTGAAATCAAATCGGCATTAGACTATATCAGCAGCACAACAGCAAATTATTTAAGCACTTACGAAACAGCCGCAACCGAAATGATTCCGGCACTGAAATCGATAAAAAGTGCCATTGCAGGAGAATACATCGTGCTACCACCTGGTGCAGCAATTGCGGGGGTTTATGCACGAACAGATGCTAACCGCGGTGTATGGAAAGCTCCAGCCAACACTTCTTTAAATAGTGTTGTGGGTGTAACACACCTTATAGATCACGATGATCAGCAAGGCTTGAATGTAGATACCGTTGCCGGAAAATCTATAAATGCTATTAGACCCTTTACCGGAAAAGGTATTATGGTATGGGGCGCTCGTACCCTTGCTGGTAATGATAACGAATGGCGTTATGTTCCTGTACGTCGCTTTTTCAATATGGTTGAAGAATCAGTTAAAAAAGCAACTGAACAGTTTGTATTTGAAAGTAACGACGCCAACACTTGGGTAAAAGTCCGCGCAATGATCGAAAACTTTTTAAATCTTCAATGGCGTGCCGGAGCTCTAGCCGGAGCAAAACCTAACGATGCTTTTTATGTTCGTGTAGGGCTTGGAGAAACGATGACCGCTGAAGATATATTAAATGGTATTATGGCGATCGAAATTGGTATGGCAGTAGTACGACCTGCAGAATTCATCATCCTAAAATTCTCTCATAAAATGCAGGAATCATAAAAAACTAAACATCTAATCCTAGTAATTAAAAATCGTAAAAATGGCAGCAATATATCCTTTAGCAAAATTTCATTTCCTCGTTGATTGGGGCGGAACGAATGTAGGTTTTACAGAAGTCTCCGGTCTTGATGTGGAAATTGAACCTATAGAATACAGACACGGGGCAAGCCCGGAATACAGCAAAACTAAAATGCCGGGAATGCAAAAATACAGCAACATCACGATGAAGCGCGGCACTTTCTTAGCAGACAATGAATACTTCACTTGGTGGAATAGTGTAAAACTCAACACCATAGAACGACGTGACATTACTATCAGTCTCCTAAATGAAGAGCACGCGCCTGTTGTTGTTTGGAAAGTAAAAAATGCATTTCCTATAAAAGTACAGTCAACAGATTTGAAATCTGATGCCAATGAAGTGGCTATAGAATCTATCGAGATTGTGCACGAAGGTTTAGAAATACAAAACGGTGCATAATGGCAAACTACTATCCGCCGGTTGGTTTTCACTTTAAAGTTGAATTTGGAGCGGTTTCTCCAGAAATCGATCACCAGTTTCAATCTGTGAGCGGACTTTCAGTAGATATAGAAACGGAAGAATATGCCGAAGGTGGAGAAAATAGGTTTAAGCATAAATTACCCGTTCGTACCAAGTTTCCTAATCTGGTCCTCAAACGCGGACTCGTAAGCGATTCAAAACTTATTAAATGGTGCAAGGACGCTGTAGAAAATTTTGATTTCAGTCCTACAGATGTAACGATCAAACTTTTGAATAATGAACACGAACCTCTGGTGACCTGGAATGTAGTTCACGCGTATCCCGTAAAATGGTCGGTTTCAGATTTTAATGCAGAGCAAAACAGTATCGCTGTAGAAACCATAGAACTAGCGTATAACTATTTTAAATCTTGATTATGCCCATTGAAATTAAAGAATTGCATATCAAAATTAATGTTAGCGATAACGCTAACTCTACCGCTGCGACTTCGACAACCTCTTCTGCTAAAAAAGAAAAACTCATCGAAGCATGCATAGAACAAGTTATGCGTATTCAAGAACGAAAAAACGAACGATAAATGGCCTTAGGAGAACTTTTTAAATTGAAGATCACCGCATTTAGCGATATAAAATATAGTGAGAAAGTAGCTGATGGAGTTTTTACATCTCTGCTTAATCCAGAAAAATACACGCTGGCGTACAAGATTGAATACAATGATGATCAGGCTGCAGGGTCTAGTGGCAATGATCCCAGATTTGAAAAAATGCCTCCAAAAGATCTAGATCTTGAATTCTTGTTTGATCGTACAGGCATAATTGCTCACAATCAAAATCAAGATAAAGACGCCGGAGTGGTCGATGATATTCAGCAATTTAAAGAAGTAGCATTTGAATATTCTGGGGATGAACATCGCCCCTATTATTTAGAAATCCGTTGGGGCAGTCTGCTTTTTAAAGGGATTTTAATTGAGATGAATATTGAATACAAATTATTCAATCCTCAGGGAACTCCCTTAAGGGCTGTCATCAAAGCAAAATTTAAGGAGACGATAGACCCTGAATTGCGTCTGGCAGATGAAAATAGAAATTCACCAGACCTAACACATATTCGCACCGTAGAAGAAGGCGATACATTACCCTTAATGGCCTATCGCATCTATGGCGATTCCAAATATTATTTACAGCTAGCGCAAGTAAACGGGCTAACCAACTTTAGAAAATTACGACCGGGGCAAGAGCTTTTCTTTCCTCCTATTCTAGAAAAAACAACCTGATCCATCATACTTATGAGCATTGCAAATACCATAAATACAGGAATTGTTAGTTTCAAATTGATGATAAACGGCACAGATAAAAGTTCTTCTTTATCTGTAAAGTCTATGGTAATCAATCACGAAGTTAACCGAATTCCGTATGCATCGATAGTTTTGGTTGATGGCGACGTATCTCGTGGAAGTTTTGATTTGAGTTCGTCTGAAGATTTTGTTCCGGGTAGTGAGATCGAACTATTAGCAGGTTACGCCAATGATGTGGAGCCTGTATTTAAAGGTAAGGTGATTCGCCACAGTATTAAAATTCGGGAATCGGTTGCTGTGCTAGTTGTAGAATGTAAACATGAAGCTGTGAAGCTTACTTTAGGTCGTAAAAGCAAGTATTACTACGAGAGCAGCGATAGCGATATTATTGAAGAAATACTGTCAAACGCTGGCATAAATGCTTCCGTCGAAGGCTCAACCTATGTACATCCCGAATTGATTCAATATCAGACTTCAGATTGGGATTTTTTAGCCCTTCGTGCACAGATTAACGGTCAACTTTGTTTTCTAGAAGATCAAACAGTCACAGTAAAGAAACCAGACATTTCCGCAGATCCTGCTATCACGCTTGAGTATGGCCTCAACCTTTATGATTTTGATGGAGAGATTGATGCGCGTAACGCTTTAAAAACAATTACAGCATACAGCTGGAACAGCAATAATCAAGAAGTAAGTGAAAAAGAAGCTCAAGAACTTAGTGAAGTGCAACAAGGAAATTTGTCGAATGCAGATTTAGCAGCAATTCTTGGTCTCGACAATTATAAATTAGATCACGGTGGGAACCTTACCGAAGAAGAGCTTCAGGAATGGGCCGATGCTAAAAAGGTGCTACACCTCCTATCCTACAATAGAGGACGTATTAAAATGCAAGGTAGTGCAATTGCAAAACCGGGAATAACTGTTGAATTGAAAGGCCTGGGCACGCGCTTTAGTGGAAAGGCTTACATAACCGCAGTAAGCCACGAAATCACAGAGGGCAATTGGTTCTCAAATCTTCAATATGGTTTGAATCCGGAATGGTTCAGTGAAACTTTTGATGTGAATCCTCCTGCGGCTTCGGGTATCGTTCCTGCAGTAAGTGGCCTGCAAATAGGTAAAGTCACCCAGATACAGGATGATCCCAATGCCGAAGAACGCATTATGGTTAAAATTCCCATAATCAATAATGCTGAAGAAGGAATCTGGGCACGTATCGCCTTACCGGATGCCGGTGAAGAACGTGGTATTTTGTTTAGGCCTGAGATTGACGACGAAGTCATTGTAGGCTTTATCAATGACGACCCCAATGACGCAGTAATTTTAGGCGGATTACACAGCAGCGCAAAACCTGCTCCGCTTACAGCTTCAGACGACAATTACGAAAAAGGAATTTTCACCCAAAGCGGAATTCAGTTGCTATTCAACGATGAAAGCAAATCAGTTTCTATTGTAACTCCGGGAGGTCGCAGTGTGCTTATAAACGACGATACAGAAGAAGTCATTATTGATGATAACGGTAATAGTACGATCACTCTCAACAGCGATGGAATTGCCCTAAGCAGTAGCGGTGATATTTCAATAAATGCTCAAGGAGACCTCAACTTAGAAGGACAAAATATTACACTAAAAGCCCAACAAGAATTAAAAGCAGAAGGAGCTGCCGGTGCCGAATTTTCAACTTCTGCAGTAGCTGTTTTAAAAGGATCACTAGTACAAATAAATTAAACCTATGCCATTTGCAGCACGACTTAACGATATGCATACCTGCCCGATGCAAACTCCGGGAACACCTCCTGTGCCTCACGTAGGCGGTCCCATAGTAGGTCCGGGAGAACCTACGGTACTTATTGAAGGAATGCCGGCAGCTCGCGTTGGAGACAATGCAGTTTGCGTAGGACCTCCTGATGTAATCGCTTCAGGTTCAACAAGTGTTTTGATTGGCGGAATGCCGGCGGCCAGAATGGGAGACTCAACAGCACACGGCGGCAGTATTGCTATTGGTGCTCCCACAGTTGATATAGGCGGATAAAAGTAAGATTATGAAAATTGAAGAGTCATTTTTAGGTACCGGATGGAGTTTCCCTCCAGAGTTTAGCAGTGAGAATAAAAGTGTCAAGACCGTTAGCGGAATTGAAGATATCAATCAAAGTCTCCATATTCTATTAAATACAAAATTGGGCGAACGTGTGATGCTGCCCAATTACGGGTCGAGTTTGAGTGATTTTGTTTTTGAAGGTCTCAATATGAGTATGCAAACTTATATAACAGACCGCGTGCGTATGGCTATTCTGTATCACGAAAGACGCATTGAGCTCAATAAGATTGATTTTGATCAAACACGCATTGCTCAAGGAGAAGTACATATGATCGTGCATTATACGGTGCGGTTAACCAATTCTAGAGGGAATATGGTTTACCCGTTTTACATCAATGAAGGAACCGAATTAAAATAGATTATGACAGCAACCTGCATAGATACTTTTTTAATGAACTTGAGAGGCACCTCTCAAGCGCAACGATCTGCGACATTCCTAGACCCGAAAAAGGTTAATCTGAATGATTTGGAACTTACAGATTATATGCAACTTGCTCATAATTTTGCAAAAGAAATTCATTTTTTCAATACACATACGCCTGAAAATCCAACGGGTGATTGGCAAAAATTTTTCTTGGCAGGAGATGCTGAAACTCTTCAATCGTTCTTAGATCAAGCAGAAATAAATAAAGATGTCACTCCGCACCTCACGCTATTCATATGCTTTTTAAAACTCCTAGAACATTCAAAACTTCGGTTCAACGCCATAACTCAGCGACACTTAGATTTTTATTATGCTGAAGTACTTCAGATACAGAAGAGGCCGGCGCAAAAAGATCAAGTGCATTTGCTATTTGAGCTTGCCAAGAATATTGACCAATATGCCCTACCTGAACAAACACAGCTTTTAGCAGGAAAAGATGAAAACAATACTCCACGGATTTATGAGACCGAGCAAACCACAGTTCTCAATAAAGCAACGCTCACAAGTATTAAAAGCATTTATAAAGATCCTACCGAAAAAGTAATTAGGGCTACCCAAAAAACAAACAGTTTTGACGGTATTGAAGAAGATTTAAAAGAAGAACCTTTCTGGTTACCCTTTGGATATCCCAATACTTTTAAAAATCGTCCCGCATTGCCTGATGCTACCTTGGGGTTTGCGGTAAATGCTTCAGTGCTAAAAATGAGTTCGGGAACAAGACAAGTTTGTATTCATACCTCATTTGACGAAGATCAAACCATTGCAGAAGAAGCTTTGATCGAGCTCATCAACATTTACATTACAGGAGAAAAAGGATGGTTGGGGCCATTTAAACTACAGACCGAAAGCCTTTATCCTGAATTTATAACGCGTACCGGTATAGGTTTTATAGATTTTGCTTTCCGTATAGAAGCTACAGAAAAGTCAATAATAGAATTTAATGCTGATATTCATAGCGGAGCTTATTCTAACGAAAATCCTGTTGTAAAGTTTGAACTTCCTATCACTTCTCCTGAAGCTTATGATCTGGCACAGCAACTTGGGGATTGCTCCTTGAATGAAGTAGAAGTTACAGTAGCTGTTGATGGTTTAACAGATCTCGAACTCAGCAATGATGTGGGGAATTTAAGTGCTTCAAAGCCCTTCTACCCTTTTGGACCACGTCCCTTTGAAAAGTCGAGTTTCAAAATTAAATGTCCGGAACTTTATGAGAAAAACTGGCACGAAATCAATCTAAGATTGAATTGGCTTAATCTTCCTGATGATTTTGCAATCCATTATTTGGGATACCGAAGCGGAACGATCAATTCATCTAGAGCCTATGTTAAAAGCATTTATAACATAGACTCCCAAACCGATTTACAGGATCTGACTGAACTTTCAGAAAGTTTTACCAATAATCCTGAAAACTTAATTGTTGAAAGCAGCGCACATTTTAATGCACAAATCACTATAGGTGATGAAAACAAAAGCTTTTCTACCAATTATTCAAAAAATGAACATCCCCTTTTTGAGGAGGCATCTTCAGAAACCGACATCAATATAAAAAGTTTAAGCGCTACTGGAATAAAAGCTGAAGAGGAAGCGATCAAGATTTCTTTAAATACAAGTTTCTACCACGCGCAGTATTCAAAACTTTATGCTTTGGCTCTTGCTGCTCAAAATGCAGAGGTGATCATCCCAAATGAGCCTTATACTCCGCTTTTAGAATCTTTGGCGCTAAGCTACCACGCATCGCAAAATTTAGATTATAAAAGCAAGACAATTGATGAAAAATCTGGAGATGAACTAAAGCTTCTACAAATACATCCTTATGGAATTATTGAAAGCTCCTCACTTTTTCCAAAATACGACCATGGTGGTTTTCTTCATTTAGGTTTAACCAATGCCAAACCTGGCAACCAAATCAATCTTCTTTTTGAAATAAAAGAAGGAACCGAAAACACCTTAAAAGAATCATTTGCCGAAAATGAAAAGATAAAATGGTCTGTTCTTACTGATGAAGGTTGGAAGCCGCTTTCAACACAAGAAATAATTAGAGATGAAACCGATAACTTTTTAAAAACGGGAATTGTAACGATCGCTCTTCCTGAGTCCAGCACACTTGAATCGAGTCTATTGCCATCAGGTCAGATTTGGTTACAAGCACATACACCACGTGATTTTGATGCCGTTTGCAGGTTTTTAAACATTCATACGCAAGTTGCAAAAGCGCAATTAGCAACCACATCAACAGATCATTTAAAAAATGGATTACCAGCTGAGACCATCAGTAAATTAAATACCAGACTGGCTCAAATCAAAAGCGTAAAACAGCCTTATGCTAGTTTTAATGGTCAAACTCAAGAATCTCAAGAGGCCTACTACAAACGCATAAGTGAACGTCTTCGCCATAAAGACAGAGCCCTAACGCTTTGGGATTATGAGCATCTTGTTCTTCAACACTTTCCGGACATTTATAAGGTAAAATGCATCAATCATACCTGCAAGACAAAGTTTAAATCAGCAGGAAATGTAACCTTAGTGGTTATTCCCAACACCATTAACAAACCCACATACGATCTTTTTGAACCTCGCTGTAGCACGGCACTTCTAAATGAAATTCAAGACTTTCTAAACGCCAGGAGTTCATTCTTTGTTAAGCCCCAAGTTATAAATCCTGTTTACGAACCCATTACGGTTTCACTAAAGGTGAAATTTCATAAAGGTTATGATGACTACTATTATAAAAATGAATTGCAGGAAGCAATAAAAAAATGGCTTTCTCCTTGGGCTTTTGAAGATGTTTCCAGCTTAATATTTGGTGTAAGTGTTATAAAAAGTATGCTCATAAGTCATCTTGAGCAGCTGCCCTATGTAGACTATCTAACCGATGTGGTGTTAATGCATCAGGAAAAGGCCAAAAATGAGATCATCCCTTCTACGCCAAAGGCAATTCTTGTTTCTGCCAAAATGCACAACATAGCGCTTGCTGCTACCTCTTGCGCAATCATTGAAAATCAAACCGAAATCTCATGCTAACGCTTCAAAAACCAATATCGATAAAGAAAGATACCGCATCACGCGATGATCTTGATTTTGATTTTCTACGGAAAAGCGGCATTGCTTATATCGAAGCTTTAGGAAGCAAATTATGGACAGATTATAACACCCACGACCCGGGAATTACACTACTTGAGGCTTTGTGTTATGCCATTACAGATCTCGGGCAACGTATGAGTTTACCGGTAGAAGCGCTGCTTGCTAAAGAGGAAGAAAATGGAGTTAAGCAATTTCATGAAGCTTCAGCTATTTTGGGATGTTCACCGGTCACGCATCTCGATTACCGTAAATTGTTTATTGACGTTCCGGGCGTGCGCAATGCCTGGTTATTAAAGCATGACAAAAAGCTTTATATCAATACTAAAGATGCTAAACTGAGTTATCGTTCCTTTCTAAAGAATTCTGCGTATGCGCATCTGAAAGCTGAAGATGAACAGGTAAAATCACTCAACGGACTTTACGATCTCGTTGTTGATCTAGATGGAACACGCAGCATAAACAGCCTGCGGCCTGAGCTGATGAGACGCTATCAAGCGCATCGTAACCTTTGCGAAGATCTTATTCATATTACTGAGGTAACTCAACATCCGGTTAAAGTTTGTGCACAAATTGAGCTTTACCCTGAGGCTGATGAAAATCAAGTAAAAGCACTTCTACTTAAAGCTATTGACAATTATTTTTCTCCGAGTATACGGCCTAAAACCTTGAAGCAGCTCGTTGAAATGGGATATGAAAGTAAGGAGATTTTCAACGGTCCATTATTGGAAAACGGTTTTCTGGCTGATGAGGAAGTTCAAAATGCGCAATTACGTACAGAAGTTCGTCAAAGTGATTTAATTGCCATCATCAACACTATTAAAGGCGTCAAGAATATTAAAGCCATAAGTATCGGTGCCTGCAACGATCAAAAACCATCTCTTGACAATTGGGTGGTTTGTATTGATAACGGTAAGAAGCCAACCCTTTGCGATAAGAGTTCGTGGAGTTTTTTTAAAGGCTTTATTCCCATAGTGCCAAATGAAGCAAAAGTTGAAGCCTTTCAAGAAAAGCTGAAGGAGGCAGAAGAACTGGATTTATTAAAAGTAAGTAACGCGAGTAAACATCTAGAAATTCCTCAAGCCAATTACAGTGATCTTTCTGAAACGAGTAGCATACAAAACGATCTTCCCGAGGTTTATGGGGTTGGCCCGTACGGATTAAAAAGCAACGCTTCGGCGGAAGATAAAGCGAAAGCAAAACAACTGAAGGCGTATCTGCTCTTTTTTGACCAAATCCTAGCAAATTACTTCAAACATTTAAGCCATGTTTCCGAAGTATTGGCGGTAAAAGGAACCAAGACCCAAAACTATTTCGCTCAACCGCTTACAGACATCAAAGGCTTGCAAGAGCTCTTGAAAGATTCTGAAAAGTATAAGGATGAGGAGCAACTAAGTGCACTATTCTACTCCGGTTTTGATGATCGTAATCAAAAAAAACGAAACGAAATTCTAGATCATTTACTAGCGCGTTTTGCAGAAAGTTTTGGTGATTATGCCTTCTTAATGCAAAAAATATACGGAGAATTCGCCGATGATGCGGTACTGGCCACAAAAGAACGCTTTTTGAGCGAGTATGCCGAAACCAGTTATTCAAGATCTGCAGCATTTAATTGGTATCAACAATCAGAAACCAATTTATGGGATACCGACAATATTTCGGCACTGCAAAAACGTTTGTATCTCCTTCTTGGAATTACAGACATCGATCGTAGAAACCTTTCTGAAGATTATATCGAGATCTACGAAGAGAAGGATTCCGATAATAAATTGGAGTATCGCTGGCGCATCAAGGACGGTTCAAAAACCATTTTATCTTCAGCAACAAAAAATTATAAAACGCTAGAAGCTTTACATCAAGAGCTGATTCTGGTTAAACGCTATGCAACAGACAGTGCCAATTATAAGTTCAGAAAAATAAAGAAAAAGAATCCTGAGGATGCAGATAAATGGTATTTCGTTCTCGTTAATCCAACGGTAACCAACACTAAAAGTGAAGATTATATCATCGCACGGCGCATTGCCCAATATAAGAGTAAAGCAAATGCACTCAAAGCCAGTAAAGCGGTACTTAACCTGATCAAATCCTTTAGTGGTAATGAGGGGATGTATTTAATAGAACATATGCTTTTACGACCCGATGTGACCAAAAATACAGCTGCAGAAGATACATTTTTACCCATCTGTAAAGAACAAATAGAAGAAGCGTGTGAACCTCTTGATCCCTATAGCTTTAGAGTGAGTATCGTACTGCCAGGTTGGACCGAACGTTTTGGCAATATTGATTTTAGAAGATATGTCGAGGATTTAATCTGTAGAGAATTACCTGCGCATATACTACCGAAAATATGCTGGATCGGTTACCCTAAAAACTACACCGACCCCGATGGAAACCCACCGGAAGAAAACGAGATGGTTTTACTTGAAGCCGCCTACAAGAACTGGCTCCTTTCTAAGACCAACGGTGGTCAAAAACAGGACGAAGCCGCCCTTACATCACTGAATAAAATCATAAGCAGTCTGCACACCATTTATCATCAAGGCCGCCTCTACGATTGTACACCCCCTGAGTCTGAAGCTAACGAGCAAAAAACAAATCAAAAAGTCATTCTGGGACGTACCCACCTTGGCAAACTTTAAAACCTATGGCTATGCGATCATTACTTCAACAAATAACGCCAGATTACAGAACATTTGTAGATGACCAAGTATTAACTTCTGGTCAACTCAATGAATTTCTTGAATACTTTGAGGATCAACACCGCCTAACCCGTGTATTTCTTTACGGGGTGGGAATTACCTGTGGTTTTGAAGTAAGCTTGAATACTGCCAATAAAACCATTACCATAACTCCGGGCTGCGGTATCACTACCGATGGTGATTTAATCAAATTATTGGTTAACACGGAAGAGAATACCACAGATAGTGAAACGCAATCAACAAGCACCTTTAAAAGCCTTGCGAAAGAAGCCGTAAGCTATACACATTTCAGAAATTTTGATGATAATTTTGCCAGATACAAAGCCTTTAAAGCTGGGACTTCTGATAGCGACTCATCAAATACTATCCCGCTTTACGAGTTGGTTTCTGAAGGAAATTCTAAACCTACTGATAGTTCGCTCACCACACTCGATTTAACTGATAAAGTGGTGATGCTCTACCTCGAAGCTTATCCTAAAACTCCTGACATTTGTACCGAAACCAATTGTGATAATTTAGGAGAACAACAAGTTCAACGATTACGGGTTTTACTTGTTGCTGAAGAAGATATGAAACAAATGCTATCCAATGATAGTATCTATCGCAAATATGATATTCTCGATAGCTATAAAAAGCTTGCGCCTATTAAAATGCCTCGTGTTTTACTCAACAGCGGTGCAAAAGAGGTTGAAACGGCAATAAAGGTTGATTTTATGGATTTGTTAGATGTATCCAAGTTGAGAAAAGACCTTCAGCTAACCGGTAAATATCAAAAAGAAATTATAGGGAACTATACAAGCGGTTTCAACTTTTCTAAAAAGCCTGCGCTCACGCTGGGAGCAAAAACCTTAGAGCGAAATTTTGACCGAATTGGTTCCTTTACTTCAAATAGTGTTAAGACACAATCTGAAACAACGGTTAACACTAAATCTTATGTTGCGCTCGCAAACACTTATGAAGAAAAAATAAGAGTTGTAATTCCGCAGTTGCAAGAAGCTTTAACCACTATACTTGAGAATTTTGGAGCACTCTTAAATTTCACAAATGCTTCATCATTACTGGAGTCCAGTATTAAAGCACTGGATGCTGTTGTAGAGGATGAAATGACTGATGTACAATACCGATATGATCACGTTTCAGATTTGGTTTCGGTTTACAATGCACTACGCGAATTGCTTTTAGAAATTCAAAGTGAATGTTGTCCTGATATTGAAGCCTTTCCTAAGCATTTGATTTTAGGCAAACCTAACGACAGATCAAGGTTAAGAAAATATAGACATCGCTTCTACCCTGCTTCAGTTGGTGCTTCTGCCAGGCTTCCTCTTAAAAAAGCAGAATTCTTATTGCACAAAATGCTCTTACTCTTAAAAGCATTTGAGGGGAATGTTCCTGTGAGTTTAGAAATCACACCTTCCCAAAGTTATTCCTCAAATACAGACGGGGGTGCTATTCCGTTTTACTATACACCTTCAGATGATTTGGTCTTACAGTGGAATTTTAAACTTACCCAGAGCTTTAATGAAACATTTCAGTTGAGTTATCATAAAAAGTATTTAGCAAATCATAGCGCCTATCAGGAACCTTTAAAATATGATCTAAGCAGTTTTGATTTTTTAAGAATCGAAGGAATTCACGGTATGGCGTACGATGAAGCTTTAAAAGAAATAGAACAGTATAAGAAAACGTACGGACTCAATTTTGACGTAAAAGCGATCAATATTGATCAGGAAATTGAAGACATCGATCTTGATGAATACAATTGTCATTTCAATTACCTGCATACCGATTTAAAAACCTGGCGCGAAGAACAAAACTGTATCAATAAAGATATTACAGCGTTTTTTAGTGGTTTCAATGTTGACGATCTAGGTAATCACAATTATGCTTTTGAGCAATTTGATCGCGATGATCTATTGGATAAAGACGTCTTGGTTAACCCGGATAAAATCAAAAAACCAAAAGATTTTTTATTCTCTAATAACCAAATATCCATTTTAGGAAAGCTTAATATCAATGCCGATTTGTTAGCTGAACGAGATAAAAGCGATCGTGAACCCTTAATTGCATTATTAGATAAAGCACAAAACAGCATCGCTAAAGGAGCTTCTATTGAAGAAGTATTAAATGAATATCAAACCCCGTTTTTGGTTTTAGGCGAGAAACTTGAAGTGCTCAACAGAGATGAAGCTAAAATATACACTAAGGATGCTATTAAACGTGTGAGTAGTCAGCCGAAACTGATGAAAGTATCCACTAGGGAAACTGAAAAGAAATCAGAATCTAGCTTTAATGTTTTACTCAATACCGGTGTAAAGGCCTACACTCCCTTTGTAAAAGAATCTAAGGTGAATGCTACCGTTACTGAGAATTTAAAAAAGGAAGCTACAGACCTTGGCTATGTGATGAATAGTATTCTTGATAAAGGATTTATTGGCAGCGCTACCGAAATTGAAAAAGCCATAGACCTTAAACGAAAAGAACTTTATCCCAGAATAGATCCTGAGCAACAAAATCTGTTGAAAGTAGGTTTTACCATTCCTAACGGAATTCTCTCACGTCTACAGATCGTAAGTTCTTACATTCCAGAAAATCTGGATGATGTAAGCGATGATCTTAAAGAAAAATTCAGTGCAGCGATGCAGGACTTATGTACTTATGCTAAAAAGTCTCGCGCGATCATCAACGAGATCTTCTACAATCCAAAAGCTGAATATACACATATTGGGTATGAGACGCTTTATACGTTTATGCTAGACCGTCTTGAAGCCAATTGCTGTGCCGCATCTTCTTTAGAGATTATTCTGAATGAAATTCAGACCAAAAAAGAAGAAATTCTTGACGAACTTATTTTCTCAAACTTTGCGAGAAAACATCCGGGTCTTGAGCATAAAGCCGGTGTTCCCATTGGAGGAACCTTCGTTATGGTTTACACGGGTGCTTTAAGCAATTCCAACGATAAAGAAATTCCCAGAAACACTGTAGTTGCAGATTTTGCACTGCCTTACTTGTGTTGTTCAGATTGTGCGCCTATAGGCTTTATAATTCCTGACGCAGCGACTAGCAGCAGCCTTATTCTAGACCAAAGTAGGATATGTATAGACACCAATGCTGAAACTGAAATTAAGATTGGTTTTACCAAAAGTCCGGCCGATGGAATTTTAGCATTGCTCAATAAAAATATTGAAGGTATTCGCTTTTCAGAAACTGAACTTTTTATTACGCCGTATCAGCTTAATGCCTTTGATACACCTATTCAGTTTACGGTAAATGGTCAATTGACCACAGCCAACCT
Organism: Leeuwenhoekiella sp. CH_XMU1409-2; assembly: GCF_037029365.1. Lineage (NCBI taxonomy): Bacteria > Pseudomonadati > Bacteroidota > Flavobacteriia > Flavobacteriales > Flavobacteriaceae > Leeuwenhoekiella > Leeuwenhoekiella sp. CH_XMU1409-2. The sequence goes on from NZ_JAYMEI010000016.1 coordinate 59,805, forward strand.
TACAGCAACCAAAAAAGCAGCAGCTCGCATAACCACAAATCCGGAGCGCGTGAGTGGCTTACCGGGAAGTACGTTACCTCCCGTTCAATTCACTATCGAAAATCTGAATAACTTCAATACCGATTTGTTTAGCTTTAATTGGACCATAAACGGTAGCTCCTATTCTAACGAACGTCCAACAGTGAATCTTCCTATTCCTCAAAGTATTGATAGTGCTATTCATGAAATACCGGTTACACTCACGCTATCTAACGATTTGTGTGATTCAACGACCATTGAATATACCTTAGAAGTTATTATCGATACGCCGGAAGAAATACGAGTCAGTATTGAGAATGTCCCATTTTGCGCAAATGATGAAGATAAACATCCGTTTACGATAACTCCAGATGGAAGCGAAATTGAACTTGTAAATGACGACGTAAAAGGGATATACAACGAAGATGATACTTGGTATTTTATTCCCGCCGAAGCAGGTCCCGGCAACCACACTATTTATTTTGCTGAAATTGATCCCATTACCATTGAAGTGTATAATGCTCCGGAAACCATAAGTTTTGAGGCTGAATTAAAGGATAATGTAATGGTCTTACAAGTCAATGAAGCTATCCAGGCGGAAGAATTCAGTTGGTTTAACGATGAAGAGCTACTCGCATCCACCGCAGAACCTGTTTTTGAAATTCCACAAGAGGAAAGAGAGCAACACTTAAAAATACAGGTGGTTGTTAAAACTTTAGCTTGTGGCACACTTAAATCTGAATATCAAGAAGTTATAATCCCGGCTTTAGAAACAGACAGTCCTGATCCGGATCCAGAACCAGACCCAACACCCGAGCCTGATCCAGAACCTGATCCAGAACCTGATACTTGCACAAATGAAGTGCTAGAAAAACTGAATAAAAATAAGGAAGAGCTCACAACTGCACTTAAACAAATCGATGATCAAAATATCAGAGATATAGGGCAGCAAGTTGTAGAAATCTATGATGCTTTAATCAGTCAGCCAGACTTTTTCAAAGGTGATTATGATACCGGTTTAAAAGAAAAATTAGAACTAATTTTTTCTGAGATCGCTGAGCAAATATTCCGTAACAAACCAGAACAACGCCAGCCTTATTTCAACCTATACCTCAAACTGCAGGAATTATTTTATCTCAGTATTTATTGCCGAGACGAACAGTTTCTTGATAATGACTTGATCTTCTCAATTTTAAACTTAATTGAAAACCAATTCAATCCACAGTTTGATATTGCCATAAGTCTACTTGAAGGAATTAAATATGAAAATTGGTACGCGTTACTTAACGAGTATAGTGCTCATTTTAAAGTAGACCGCTATCAAATTCATTTTGATCAATTACTGAGATGGACAAGCTAAGCTATGACTACACAGCCCACACATATCATCAATAAAGTATTTGTAGAAGTCGATTGCAGCTCGATGGAGGAAGCTTTGCGCTTAAAACAAAATATAGGCCAATTCATAACTATAAAACTCAGTACGCATTTAAGTAAAGCTTTTGACGTATTAGACACTTCAGATGAGTTTTACACTATAGATAAAGTCGCTATCGCTTTTGAAAAAGACTTTTTAAAAGAATCTAATTTATCGGAAATCACCCGTAAAATAAGCACTAAAACTACTGAAACTTTAAGTTTAAATAGAAATGACTTATCTAATAACAATCAGCTGATTAACGATAAAAAAGAGCGGAACTATAAGGCTTTTATTTATTTCTTAGAAAATGGAAGGTATCCTTGGTTTTTTGCTGAAAGAGAAACTTTGAATCTTGTAGCACTGACTTTATTTTTAAAAGAAACACAGCCACATTCACTTACCGAATGTTTAAGTAAAACTGAAACTCAAAAACGATTAGTATATCAATTTGCAGAGCATCCAAAATTTATGTTGACGGTTTGGCGTACTTATGCCGAATTAAAAAAAATACCGAAAAGTAGAGTCAATGGCTTGGTCGCTTTAGTCTCTAAAGTTGAAGAAAAAAACATATTTGAAGAATTAGGATCGAGTCTGTTTCAATACGATCGCTTATCAGCTTTAGAACGCGAACGACGCTTGATCAAGCTTTTTGAACATTATAAATCAAAAAGCGGTTTATCACTTGAAACGCTTCAGAGTCTTTCTAACTTTTTCAACCTGAAAATTAATATAAGCTTTACACCAACAGTTTTAATAGCCTCTTTTCAAAATCTTGAAAAGGCGACCTTGGTTTTTCAGCCGTCAGAAAAAATAAGTTTCCACAAAAGCAACGATATCTCTAGAAAAGAGATCGAAAAAAGACTGAAATCTACTCCTGTAAAATTTCAGCATCAAAGACCAACACTTGATTCTGATGATACTATTGAACAACAACAATCAATCGAGAACAATTCGGTAGAAACTGATGAATCTCAAGGTTTGATTCTGCCCAACTGCGGTCTCATTTTGCTGCATCCCTTCCTCTCCATTTTATTTGAAGAATTAGGTGTACTAAATCCGCAAAAACAGATTGCTGAAGAACATTATGATCTCGTTGTACAATTACTGCATTTTATTGCCACAGGTGAAGAAAATGTAAGTGAACAGCAACTTGGCGCCGCTAAACAATTATGTGGTGTTCCTAGTTCGTACCCCATAAAAAAAGAAAGCGTCTTGCTAGAAAAGCATAAACAGGAAGCGTTTAATCTCATTCAAACCGTACTCAACTATTGGAGTGCCTTAAAAAATACAACGGCATCGGGACTGCGCGGACAATTTTTAACCCGCTCTGGAAAATGGGTCACAACCGATGAAAAAATCGAACTCTTTATCGAGCGGCAAACTGCAGACATTCTACTCGATCAATTGCCTTGGGGGCTGTCTATGGTAAAACTCCCTTGGCTCAAAAAAATGATTTATGTAACCTGGTAAATACTACGCTATGAAAACACTCAAATTATTAAGTTCTAGCCTTCTCATCTGCTTTTTGCTATCGAGCTGTGGCACTTCTTTTTATGATCAATACAGTTTTACTGAAACCCTTGAGACTAAAGCCAATGCCTTAAGTCTGGTTGAAGTTTCAGATCAAGAATACCAGCAACACAAAGTCGCTGCTCAGGCACTGATCAATAAAATTGATATGATGGTAAGCTATGAAAAGGCTAAATCGAAGAATGAAATTACCATACAGATGTGGCAGTATTTGCAAAGCGACGCAAGCAGCATCCAACAATTTCTGGATTTATGGGAAACACAAGGCACTTTAAGCACTGCTTTTAAGGCTGAATTTAAGCCGCAAGTTGCCAAGATCTTTGATCTGATGGCGAATTATGAAAATAAAAAGAACGAACAGTCTAAGCTTGCTTTGTTAGACTTAATCACGATGTGAAAAATTTGAATTATGGATTTTAAAGAACTCTACAAATCGATAAAAGCGGGAATTCTTGATTTGGTCAAAGAACGCTTTGATGAAGAAAGCAGCCTTATTAAAAACGATGTTGATCTGTTCTTAGAGCAGTCAAAAGATAAATTAGAACGCTGGGTTTTATTACTCAATCAAGGTGCCATCACTCCTGCAGAATTTGAACTTTTACTGCAAAGTCAAAAAGACCTTTTGATCATTCAAACCCTTGAAAAAGCTGGTGTGTCAAAGATAAAAATAGGTCTTTTTAAGAACGCCGCTATTAAACTCATTGTGAGTAAAGCAGTAACCCTAATTCTGTAAAAAGTTTAAGTTATGCCTGCTTTTGCTAAAAATAGAACTCCGTCTACAGATACCAAAAAACCTTCTAAAGCTGCCTTTTTTAAAGTTCAGGCAAAGCTCAAAATGGGGCAATCTGGAGATAAGTATGAGCAGGAAGCAGATACGGTAGCGCAACAAGTTGTTGAAAACACCCATGGAAATTCAGCAACCAAAGTCCAACAGAAGCCGCTCGCACAAACCATAAAACCGGGGATTCAACTCAAAGCGCTGGAGGAAGACCAGGTTCAGAAAAAAAGTGAAGAGGAAGAAACTGTTCAGGCAAAAGAAGAAGAGGAAACAGTACAAGCTAAAACTGAAGAAAATGAGGAAGAAACCCTTCAAGCAAAATCGCAAACTACTGCCACTCCATCTACAAGTATTCAGGAACGGTTAAAAAATAATAAGCATAATGGCGAACCTATGGCTCCGGCTACGCAAACCAGAATGGAGCAGAATTTCGGCACCAACTTGTCTGATGTGCGTATTCACACCGATGCCAATGCCCAAAAAATGAGTGCAGATCTTGGAGCGCAAGCATTCACTTCTGGTCGTGATATTTACTTTAATGAGGGAAAATATACGCCTGGATCACCCGAAGGTGATGGCTTGCTTGCACACGAATTGACGCATACGATTCAGCAAGGTGCAATTGCTACTAACAAATCGATAAAAATCAATTCGGTAAAACCTAATAAGGCAACTGTTTCATCAAAGGAAACAGCAGTTCCAAAGCAGGATTCTATTTCAGAACCTGTGAAGCAAAATTCAGAAGAAACAAAGAAAGAAGGGTTTCAATCTCAAGAGAATTCAGCACAAACCGAAACTCAAGATCCTAAATACCCTACTTCTGCTCAAGAAAATGAAGCCTTTCAGGAATTAACCGAATCTATAACAAACAGATCAAGGGCTGCTCAAACAACGCCCGATGCCGACGTTTCTGCTCAAGCTGGTGCGGCAGCTGCACCACGCGCTGCTAATGAACAAATGGGCGGTGCTCAAGCCAATCAAGTTGAGGTAATGAATGCGCAAGAACCGGGAGTTTTTGATGCTGTAAGTTTCAAAAATCGCCTGATGGAACGTATTGAGGCGATGCAACTTCCGGCAAATGAAGAAGAGGCAGATGACTTTGAGAGCAATAATGATATTGATTCGGTCACTCAAGCCGGAGTTGGGATGGCCAATGCAGAAAGTCAGCAAGCATCTGGAGCGATTAACCAAGCGACAAGCACAGCACCAGATCCTAATTCGGTTGCACAACGTGAGGTTGCAAACATTCCTGAGGCTCCCGTAGGTCAGCGACCCGCAACTGTAAACGCAAACGCAGCTGCACCTCCTCCCCGTCCTGACAGTCAAGTACAGGCTCCTTTACAACAAAACGTAAATGAAATAGATCAGCAATTAGAGGCAAATCAAGTCACTGACGATATGCTTCATAACAGCAACGAACCTGCCTTCGGTAACGCATTAAACGCAACGAACGAAGCTCGTGACCACGCGAATCAAGCTCCTGCAGCATTTAGAGCCTCAGAGCACGCAAGTTTAACTTCCGCACAAAATTCTGCGCAGCAAAACAGCAATTCCCAACTTAACGCTATGCATAACAGCAGAGCTGCCTCGCTGGGAAGTGCTCAACTGGAGCAACAAAACACAGCAACTGCTAACAGCGCTGCCCGAGAACGCATTGCATCAGAAATCAATATGCTGTTTGAAAGCACAAAAAATGCAGTTGAGACTATTTTAAGTGAACTCGAAGAGCAGGTTGCATCTAAGTTTACCACTGCAGCAGAAAAGGCCAAGAAGGTATTTGAGGATTATGTAGCACGCAAAATTGATGCTTATAAAGCTGAACGCTACAGTGGTCCAGGTGGTGCGGTCACTTGGGTGGGAGATGCATTTACCGGTTTACCCGAAGAAGTCAATGCCTTTTTTGAAGAAGGCAGAGAAAAATACATCGAAGCGATGGATAGTGAGCTTACAAGTATGGCGGAATATATCGCTCAGAAACTCACCGAAGCAAAAACCAAGATTACTGAAGGCAAACAACAAATTGCAGACTATGTTGCAAGTCAGCCTCAGGAGCTTCAGGATATCGCCGAGGAAGCCGCGGGAACTATTCAAAGCAGGTTTGACGACCTAGAAAATGCTGTAAATAGCAAGCAAGACGAACTTATTGAATCTCTCGCACAACAATATCAGGAAAGTCTTGCTGAAATAGATGCGCGTATTGAAGAAATGCAAGCGGAAAATCGCGGACTTATTGATATGGCGATGGGTGCTGTTATGGGCGTCATTCAAACGATCATCAATATCAAGAATATGCTCACTAATTTATTGAGTGCAGCACTAGAAGCGATAGGTGCGATCATATCTGATCCTATCGGGTTTTTGATGAATTTGATACGCGGTGTGAAAGAAGGCTTTTTGAATTTCGGTACCAACATCATGACGCACTTGATGAATGGTTTAGTGACGTGGTTAACCGGTGCCTTAGGGCCAATGGGAATTACAATCCCGGAAGACATCTTCAGCTTGAAAGGAATATTTAGTCTGGTAATGCAAGTCCTCGGGCTCACCTGGGATTATATGCGACAAAAAGCAGTAAAACTTCTGGGTGAACCGGTAGTACAAGCTTTAGAACTGGGTTTTGAACTTTTTCAAATCATCAGAACCGAAGGAATTGCCGGTATTTGGGAATACATTAAAGAACAGTTTACTGATCTAAAAGAAACGGTGATCGAAGGCATACAAGATATGATCATTACCACCGTTGTTGACGCCGGAATCAAATGGGTTTTAGGATTGATGAGTCCGGCGGGTGCCTTTGTCAAAGCCGCGATGATGATCATCGACATTGTCAAATTCTTTATAGAACGGGGAAGTCAAATTATGGCTTTGGTCAATGCATTTATCGAAGGTGTAAAAGCAGTGGCTTCAGGAAACGTTGGGGCTATTGCCTCTAAAATTGAAGAAGCATTGGGGCGTGCCGTACCCGTAATCATTGGCTTCCTAGCTTCGTTGTTAGGCATCAGCGGACTCGCTCGCAAAGTACAAAACCTCATTCAGCGCATACGTCAACGCATAGACAAGGCTATTGATAAACTGATTCTTAAGGCAAAGAAGGCGTTTTCAAAATTAGTGCGTAAAGGAAAAGCAGCTGCTGGAAAATTTGTAGACTGGTTAGGTATCAAAAAACGCTTTAAAACAAAAGATGGTAAAGCGCACAAAGTTTTTCTGGAGGAAAAAGGCGGAAAAACAGAGATCATGGTTCAAAGCGAAAAGCAGCTTGTAGGTGAGCGATTGCTCAAAGCAAAACAAGAAACACAAGCCATGGATGATGGAGAAGAAAAAAACAAACGATTGGTTGCCGAGGCTAATATTGATACCTATTTAAGTGAAACCAGAGCAATTACAAGAAAAATAAACAAGGAAGAAGCTAAGGGTGCACCTGACGCCACTAAAATTGATAACTGTAAAGAGAAATTAGAACAAAAGCTTATTTCTACAGCAGATGATTTGGAAACTATTGGAGTAGAACCAGGATCTGTCGGAACCGGTGATAATGCAATGTTACAAGAGATAGGAAAAAAATACCTCAAAAAGAATAATACAGAGCTAAGCGTCTATGGGCAAAATCACGAAGCGTTAGTTAATACCAGTGGATATCATTTTAGCTCAAGCAATAACAAAAAGATTATTGTTCGAAAAGAAGCTTCCGATGCATTCCCTAAACTCTCTTTTGACGAGGAAGGAAAATTGAAGTTAGGTTCAAGTAGTGGTTCAAGTACGCCAGAACACACCAATTATATTCCAAAAAAGAAAAAAGTCTGGGAAGAAAATGGAAAATATATTGTCGAATATCATACTAAGAAATATGATGATGAAGGTAAAGAAATAAAAGAAGGGATTGATCCTAAATTTAGAATAGACATTACCTACGCGCAGGCCTTAGAGGGCAGCCCTGACGAAATTGAAACACGACAAGTAAAAGGAGAACGTCTCAAATTAAAGCCTACTGGTGGAGGTAGAGGAAAAACAGATAGTGCACAAGCAGGTTTCCACAATGCCCATCTTATCGCTGATCGCTTTGGAGGATCTGGTAAAAATAGTGCGATGAATATTTACCCAAGTTCACCACTATATAATACAAAAGATATGAAAGGTAAAGAAGATACTATTGCCAACCTTCTGTCTAACCCTAGTTCGACACATCGTACAGCTAATTTTGATATGTCTGTAAAGGCTACAATACGAGGAGAAAAAGCAAATCGTTCTGCTTTACAAGCTATGATTAATGAAGAAGCTAAAAAAGACAATGAACTGCAGGTGACTGATATCAATAGAGATATGGCCAACGACCTTACCACACTTGTAAGAAAAGATATCTTAGGAAAACCAGGACAGTTTCAAAATGTGCTTTATAAAGTTAATAGCAAAATTATGGACTCAGATAATCCTGAAGCTGGTGAGAAAGAAAAGAACATCACCAAAAGCATAGGTATTGACACGGGATATACAGATCTCATAAACAAGCTTTTAAAAGAAAAATAACTAATTTAAAGTCTGAAAAACTAACCCATCAACACCATGAAAACATTACGCTATCGCTCTAGAGGTCAAGAAGTATATTTTTTAGAAGAACTCCTGCAGAAATTAGGTTATGAGGTTTACGTCTCTACCTATTTTGGCTTAGACACCAATAATGCTGTTAAAGACTTTCAGCAAAAAAATAATCTGGTTGTTGACGGCATCGTAGGCTTAAAGACTTGGAGTAAACTGCTGGCTCAGGAAAATCAAATTTTTGATGCAAATTCAAAATTGCTTAGTGAACAAGATCTGATTGATTTCGCGCAGCGCTATGACTTAGAATTGGCTGCGGTAAAAGCTGTCAATGAAATTGAGAGTAACGGTAAAGGTTTTCTGGTAGGTGATAAACCGCGTATTCTTTTTGAAGGTCATATTTTTTGGCGACAATTAGAAGCTAAAGGAATAGATCCCAAAAACTATGTTTCTGAAGAGAGCGCTAATGTGCTTTATAAAAAATGGACACGCATTTATTATGTGGGCGGTTTGGGAGAATACGACCGTATGAATAAAGCTGCGGCTTTAGGTGACCATCCTGACTTTAAAGCTTCGGCTCAAGCTTCGGCATCTTGGGGGATGTTTCAAATAATGGGCTATCATTTTAAAAGTTTAGGCTATACTTCGGTTGATGCATTTGTAGAAAAAATGTTTGAACACGAGCGCGAACATCTGGCGGCTTTTGGGAAGTTTTTAGAGGTCAATAAACTCCTGAAACATTTACGCTCAAAAAATTGGGCAGCTTTCGCCAGAGGCTATAACGGTCCCGGTTACGCTGCAAACAAATACGATATTAAACTGGCAAAAGCCTATGCTAAATACTCATAAGCCTTATGAGTACAATACAACGTTTAGGTTTTGATACAATTATGCAGCATTTGCAAGAGCTTGTAATTTGGCGATTGAGAAATCCTGATTTGAGCTTTGACGAAGCACCACAATTAGATCGTAAAGCCCTCCCCGACTCGCTATTAAAACAACTTATCATAGTCTTAGAATTAGATTCTGCAGAAATCGCAATACTCTTACTTGTGATGGCTCCTAACCTTTCACCAGAACTTCTAAAATTTTGTGTGAATCAAGTTTACCCTGATGGTGGCGAGCTTCCCGAACTTGGAGGAATACAAGGCAAAAATCACCGTGGCATCTTACCCACTGCAGAGACTGCACTGTTTCTCATCGCAGGGGTAAATATAGAAGCGAGAGTCCAAAGCTGGCAATATTTTGATAAGCATAGTAAACTTATCGCAAATAAGATCATTCAACTAGAAAAGCCCGAAAAGAACGAACCCAAAATGAGTGGAGCATTGATTTTAGATGCTGAATACACGGCTTTGCTCATTACAGGTAACATACCAGAACCTGAGTTAAGCATTGAGTTTCCTGCTTCAAAGATCGAAACACAACTTACCTGGGATGATTTGGTTCTTAATGCCGAAACCCGACAAGAAATTCGGGACCTTGAAATATGGTTGAAACATAACGAAACGCTTCAGCAAAAACACCACACGACAAGCAGATTTAAGCAAGGCTATCGCGTACTTTTTCACGGTCCGCCCGGAACAGGAAAGACGTTAACCGCAAGTCTCTTGGGAAAATATACAGACCGCGAAGTTTACCGTATCGATCTTTCAACCGTAGTTTCAAAATACATCGGTGAGACCGAAAAAAACTTGGCTAAACTTTTTGACAAAGCCCAGTATAAAAACTGGATTCTTTTCTTTGACGAAGCCGATGCTATTTTTGGTAAACGCACTCAAGTGCGCGATGCGCATGACAAATATGCCAACCAAGAAGTTTCCTATCTTCTACAACGTTTAGAAGAGCATCCCGGACTCGTCATTTTAGCCTCCAATTTTAAAAATAATATTGATGCAGCATTTACCAGACGCTTTCAGGCATTGGTTCACTTTACACCGCCGGAATATGAGGAACGTTTGGTTCTCTGGAAAAAAGCACTGCCCAAAGGATTCAAATTTGAAAAAGCGATCGATCTAAAGATCATTGCAAAAACCTACGATATTACGGGTGCGCATATTAGCAATGTTATGCATTACTGTTGTTTACAAGCTTTAGATCAAAACACCCAGATCATTACTAAAGACATTTTGCTCAGAGCACTCAAGCGCGAATACAAAAAAGAAGAAAAGATGTTTTAGCTATATTTGATTAAGACTTATACGGCACACTATGGCAAAGCACAGAATCGACACAATGGCCTTCTCCGGAGTTTATCCGCACTACATCACAAAAGCCGAAAAGAAAGGACGAAGCAAAGAAGAGGTTGATCAAATAATCTTTTGGTTAACCGGTTATGATGAAAACGCTTTGGAGCGTATTTTATCTGAAAAGACAAATTTTGAAACCTTCTTTGACGAAGCGCCTCAACTCAACCCTAATGTTTCTAAGATTACCGGAGTAATTTGCGGGCACCGCATTGAAAATATTGAAGACCCCTTGATGAAAAAGGTACGCTATCTAGATAAGCTCATAGATGAGTTAGCAAAGGGCAAATCTATGGACAAAATTCTTAGAAAATAGGAAAGCCATGGCCAACCTTAAACTTATTTCTGCTGCGTTCTTAAAGGAAGTTGCCTTTGGCAATATTGATAAAGCATTTTCAAAATATGTGTCCGAGAATTTCATCCATCACAATCAATACTTCGAAGGTTCACGAGATGCCTTAATTCAAGCGATGAAAGAAGATCATCAAGCAAATCCTAACACAGGTTTTGAGGTTAAAAAAATTTATGCTGATGGTGATACGGTCATCACCCATAGTCTGGTGACTAAGAAAACAATGCAAATTGTAGTAGTACATATTTCTAAATTCCAGAACAATAAGGTCATTGAGATGTGGGATATAGGGCAGGAAGTCGAAAAAAATTCTCCAAATGAATTAGGGTTATTTTGAGTTTAACGTATTACTAGAAACGCGACTTCAAATCACAATAACCTCAATTTCAACGATTAAATTTTATTAAATAATTAAAATAGCCTATTTTCTGAAGGGTTTTATTTCATTATTAGAAATTTATCTGATACTAGATCTAAGACACATTCAGTTTTTACCATCTTTATTTTTAATTATCAACTATGAATAAGTTTTTATACGCCTTCGCCTTGCTTACTATTATAAGTTTATCATCCTGCGAGAGAGAAAACAAGTTTGAGACTTTACAGGTCTCCTCCCCTAACGATTCAAACCAAATCACCTTCCAACTAACCGAAGATGGTCAGCCTTCCTACACGCTCAAGCACAACGGAAAAACTGTAATAGATACTTCTGCTATGGGTTTTGAATTTAAAGACCTGAATACATTGAGTAAAAATTTCAGCATTATAGATGCTAAAACCGGCGGGCTAGATGAAACCTGGGCTATGCCTTGGGGCGAACAACTTGAAGTGAGAAACCAGTATAATGAACTCATCGTGTATCTTGAAGAAAATACTCCTGAGCAACGAAAATTGAATATTCATTTCAAAGTGTACGACGATGGTGTGGGTTTTCGTTATGAATTTCCGCAGCAAGACAATCTAGATGAACTATTAATTACTGATGAAAACACGGAGTTCTCTTTAACCGGCGATCATAAAACTTGGTGGATTCCGGGAGATTGGGATATCTACGAGCATCTTTATAATGAGACCAAGTTTTCTGAAATAGATGCACTTTCTAAAGCAAATAATGAAGATTTGAATGCTTCATACATTCCAGAAAACGCAGTAAACACCCCTGTAACTATGAAAACGGAAGACGGTTTATATTTGAGTTTTCACGAAGCTGATCTTACCGATTATGCAGGAATGACTTTAAAAATACATCCTTCTGAAAACAAAATGGTGAGCGAACTCGTAGGCTCTGAGCGTTTGGGCGGAAAAGCTAAAATTAAATTACCCTTCAACACACCTTGGCGCACGATACAAGTAGCGGACAAAGCCGGCGATCTCATCGAGTCTAAAATGATTTTAAACCTTAACGATCCTAATGCCTTAGGTAATGTAGATTATTTTACTCCAATGAAATACGTTGGTATTTGGTGGGAAATGCACATCGGTAAATCTACCTGGGATATGGAAGGCACCCAAGACATGAATACCTTCACTGTGGGAGAAAAAGGTTCTTCACAACATGGTGCAACTACTGAGAATGCTAAAAAATATATTGATTTTGCTGCTGAAAATGGGATCCAAGGACTATTGGTTGAAGGCTGGAATACCGGTTGGGATCAATGGATCAATACCGACGACCGTGAAGGCGTTTTCGACTTTATTACACCCTACCCTGATTATGATTTTGACGAAGTAATGGCTTATGCAAAAGATAAAGGTGTTGAAGTGATTATGCATCACGAGACGTCAGCTGCCCCACTCACCTATGAGAAACAGATGGAAGCTGCTTACGACTTTATGAAGGCAAACGATATCAACTCAGTTAAAACAGGTTATGTAGGTGAAATTATTCCGAAAGGAGAATATCATCACGGCCAGTGGATGGTGAAGCATTATCAAAAAGTTTTAAACGAAACAGCAAAAAAAGAAATTGCAGTCAATGCGCACGAACCTATAAAAGCGACCGGAAAACGCAGAACCTATCCCAATGCTATTGCCCGCGAAGGTTTGAGAGGTCAAGAATTTAATGCTTGGGCCTCAGACGGTGGTAACCCACCCGCACACTTGCCAACAGTCGCCTTCACGCGAATGCTTTCTGGTCCTATTGATTTTACGCCTGGTGTTTTTAACATCAAATTTGATGATTATAAGAAAGGAAATCGCGTAAATACTACGCTTGCACATCAGTTGGGTTTATATGTAGTGATTTACAGTCCTATTCAAATGGCGTGTGACCTTCCCGAACATTATTTGGTTGATGGTGAGGTACATCCGGCATTTCAATTCATTACTGATGTAGGCGTTGATTGGCAACAGTCTAAAGTTCTTGATGGCGAAGTAGGCGATTATGTAGTTATTGCGAGACAAGAGCGCGAAACTGATAATTGGTTTATAGGCGGTATTACTGATGAAAACGCAAGAACGTTTAAGATAAACTTTGATTTTCTAGAGGAAAATAAAACCTATAAAGCCCTTATTTATAAAGATGGTCCTGATGCCGATTGGGAAAATAATCCACAAGAGTATATGATTGAAGAAAAAGAAGTGACCAAAAATTCTACACATACCATTCAAATGGCAGCCGGCGGCGGTTTTGCTATAAGCCTGATGGATTCAGAATAAAAATTTTGAAACTTTGTAATAGAAAGCCTTTGCACTTGCAAAGGCTTTTTTATTTAGTCAAACTCCTCAGAACTAACACATAAAACATTTCATTTAAATTCAGTTTTATTTAAAAGGAAACGTCGCAGCATTCAATCTCGATAATCGAGAAAACTAGTGTAACACTTGTTACGTATAAAGCTTGCGAGTTTTAGGTTATTTGCATCGTTAAAACTATGAACAAAGAATTTTAAACCCCTAAACTATGAATTGGATTTATGATCCTTGGCCTTGGTATGTATCAGGTCCGCTTATTGCCCTTACGATGTTTGTGCTGCTTTTTGTAGGTAAACAATTTGGAATGTCCTCAAACCTAAGAACATTATGTTCTGCTGCCGGTGGTGGTAAAAAAGCTGATTTTTTTAAGTTTAACTGGAAGAATGAACGCTGGAATTTGACCGTTATGATAGGTGCTGTAATAGGTGGTTTCATTGCATCACAGTATCTCTCAAATAATACGGTTGAAATCGCAGACGACGTGGTCGCTACCCTTCAGGGATACGGAATAAACAGCGCTGGAGAAGCCTACTTACCTACAGAATTATTCAGCATTGAAGCTTTAAGTAATCCTAAAAACCTATTGATCTTGATCATTGGAGGGTTTCTTGTTGGTTTTGGTGCGCGCTATGCAGGTGGTTGTACCTCGGGTCATGCCATTTCCGGATTGAGTAATTTACAGCTTCCATCTCTAATTGCTGTTATAGGCTTCTTTGTTGGTGGTCTTGTGATGATTCATTTTATTTTTCCCTTAATTTTTGCATAATGAAAACGCTAGTATATCTCTTTATAGGAACCTTTTTTGGTATTTTAATGTACAAATCTGAAGCTGCATCTTGGTTTCGCATTTTTGAAATGTTTGAGTTTGGTGCTTTTCATATGTATGGCATCATCGGTTCTGCATTGGTACTGGGCGTTATTGGCGTTCAGATCATCAAAAAATTCAACATAAAGGCTATAGGCGGCAAAGACATGCACCTTAAGCCAAAAAATAAGAGTGTTTCCCGCTACGCTATTGGCGGGGTTTTGTTTGGTTTAGGGTGGGCGTTGGCAGGTGCCTGCCCCGGACCTATGTATGTACTTACAGGTGCAGGTTATGTTTCTATACTCATCGTTATTTTTGGCGCACTCCTGGGCACATTTGTTTACGGAATGGTCAAAAATAAACTTCCGCATTAGAAAAAGTACAACTGATAATTTGAGACTTCTCTTGAGTTTTTAGTTAATGCGCTAGGACTTATGAGAAGTTTTCTTTTTTAAGGCTATATTGCTGTTGGTCAACACTTAGCACACCCAAATGCTTTGCGTGCTATTTTTAAGAGAAGCCCCAATGCTTTTAAGCTTCTTTATGGTCTAAGTTTCCTATTTTTGCAAAAAATTCAGAGTTATGCTTATCATAGGAATCGCCGGTGGTACCGGGAGCGGTAAAACGACCGTGGTTAATCAAATTGTTCAGGAATTACCTGAAGGTGAAGTAACGGTAATCTCGCAAGATTCCTACTACCGTGATAATTCACACCTTTCTTACGACGATCGTGTAAAAATTAATTTTGACCATCCCAAATCTATAGATTTTGAATTGCTCTGTAAGCATTTAGATCAGCTAAGAAATGGAGAAACTATTGAACAGCCGGTTTATTCTTTTGTAAAGCACAACCGTACCAAAGATAAAGTGATCACGCATCCGCGAAAAGTAGTTATCGTAGAAGGAATTTTGATTTTAACACATCCTGAAATACGCGAACTTTTTGACATTAAAATCTTTGTTCACGCAGATTCTGATGAGCGTCTTATACGTAGATTGAAACGTGACATTGCCGAGCGTGGCCGTGACCTTGAAGAAGTTTTAACGCGTTATCAGACCACCTTAAAACCCATGCATCAACAATTTATCGAACCTACTAAGGAATATGCAGATATTATCATACCTTATAACCGATATAACAATGTTGCGATAGATATCGTTCGTAGTATTATAAATCAACGTTTGGTATAATTCAAAAAGCTCAACTGTGTCCTTTTTCAAAAAGCTTCGTCAGAAAAAATGGTTCCGTATTTTGGGAAATAAATACGTGCTCATCTTGGTGATCTTCACCATTTGGATGGTTTTTTTTGATACCAATTCGTGGTTCATTCACAAAGAACTGAATGATGAGATTGACAAACTCGAAGGTAACCGAGCTTATTTCAAACAGGAGATCAAAGCAGATCGAAACCAGATCAATAAACTAAAAGACGCTCGAGAATTAGAGCGTTTTGCCAGAGAAGAATATTATATGAAAAAGGAAAACGAGGAACTATTTATCATTGAATATGAAGACAGCCTAAAAACTAAAAATGATGAGTAAACCCCTTTTTTCTGAATTTTCACCGGTATCGGCAAAAGCCTTTAAACAAAAGATCCAGTACGATCTTGATGGTGCAGAATATAACGAGACCTTGGTCTGGAATTCTGCAGAAGGTATTTCGGTTAAACCTTTCTATCACCGCGAAGAGACTCAAGCTTTGCCTATCCCCGGCCAACCCAAAACCTGGTCTATCGCAGAAGAGATTTTTATTTTAAAAGCTGAAACAGCTGCTACAACAGCAAAAAAAGCACTGGACAAAGGTGCGGAGGCCCTATTCTTTAAAGCTGAAAACAAGTTCGACATTGCTCAACTCCTTGAACAATTACCACAACAGGAACTTGTGCTCTATTTTAACTTTAGCTTTTTAGATTCTGCCTTTAATGAGGCCCTGTTGCAGCAAACAGCTTCAAAAGGATTCCAATGTCATCTTAACCTTGACATTCTGGGTAATCTAGCATGTTCAGGAAACTGGTATACTTCTCAAAAAGAGGATCATAAAGCTTTAGAGCAACTTTTTTTAAATCCCCAAAACGATAACGTTATAGGCGTTGACCTGACGCTTTATCATAATGCAGGAGCCCATAGTATTCAAGAACTTGCTTACGCTCTTGCACACGTAAATGAGTACTTCAATCACTACGGCGCTCTTTTAGGAAACCAACAAATAACTTTTAAAGTTGCCTTAGGGGGTAATTACTTTTTTGAGATTGCAAAACTCAGAGCCTTACGCTTACTTTTTGCTAGGCTGGCTGATGAATACAACCTGAATACGCAATGTCATATTCTTGCTATTCCCGGATTACGCAACAAAACACTTTATGATTATAACACCAATCTGCTACGCACTACCACCGAAGCAATGAGTGGTATCCTGGGAACTGCAGATACTATTTGCAATACCGCTTATGATGCGATTTATCATAAAACCAATGAGTTTGGACAGCGTATCGCGCGTAACCAACTCCTGATCTTAAAGAACGAAAGTTACTTTGATCAAATTGAAAATCCTGCAGATGGAACTTATTATATCGAGAATCTCACCAAACAATTTGCAGAAAAGGCTTTAGCCCTCTTCAAAGAAATTGAAGCCGGCGGCGGATTGGTAACCCAACTTATAGAAGGAAAAATTCAGAAGAAAATAAAGGATTCTGCTGCAAAAGAACAGAAAGCTTTTGATGAACAACAAAAGGTTTTGGTAGGCACTAATGCGTTCATTAATAGCGAGGATAAAATGAAGTCAGAACTCGAACTGTACCCATTTGTAAAAATGAATCCGCGTAAGACCTTGATTGAACCCATTATTCCAAAACGTTTAGCCGAACAAATGGAACAAAAAAGATTGAAAGATGAGTAGAAAGGATATACAACATCTCCGTATTACAGATACTTTCAAATCTGATTCGGTTCAAAAGAATACTTCTACTGAAGCTTTAGAACATTTGGATTTTGCTGCAGGAATTCCGCCGTACTTGCGTGGCCCATATAGCACGATGTATGTGCGTAAACCTTGGACGATCAGGCAATATGCAGGATTTTCTACTGCCGAAGAAAGCAACGCTTTTTACCGACGTAATTTAAAAGCCGGTCAAAAAGGGCTTTCCGTAGCTTTTGACCTGGCTACACATCGCGGGTATGATAGCGATCACGAGCGCGTAGAAGGTGATGTGGGAAAAGCCGGTGTGGCAATAGATTCAGTGGAAGATATGAAGTTATTGTTTGATCAGATTCCGCTGGACAAAATGAGCGTTTCGATGACGATGAACGGCGCGGTACTTCCTGTTTTAGCATTTTACATCGTAGCAGCCGAAGAACAAGGCGTTCAATCCAAACAATTGCAAGGCACGATTCAGAATGATATTCTGAAGGAATTTATGGTTAGGAATACGTACATCTATCCGCCAGCCCCTTCTATGCGTATCATTTCTGATATTTTTAAATATACCTCAGAGCATATGCCCAAGTTTAACAGCATTTCGATTTCGGGCTATCATATGCAAGAAGCAGGTGCCACTGCAGATATTGAATTAGCGTATACTTTGGCAGATGGTCTCGAATATATCCGCACAGGAATTGAAGCCGGATTAAAGATCGATGATTTTGCTCCGCGCCTCTCCTTTTTCTGGGGAATAGGAATGAATCACTTTATGGAAATCGCAAAAATGCGTGCTGCCCGTATGCTTTGGGCAAAAATTGTAAAACAATTCAATCCTCAGAATCAAAAATCCCTTTCGCTTAGAACACATTGTCAAACCAGTGGCTGGTCGCTTACAGAGCAAGATCCTTTTAATAATGTGGCGCGCACCACGATTGAAGCTGCCGCGGCCGCTTTTGGTGGAACTCAAAGTTTGCATACAAACGCTTTAGATGAAGCGATCGCTTTACCAACCGATTTTTCTGCACGCATTGCGCGAAATACACAGCTCTACCTTCAAAAAGAAACCGAAATTACGCGAACAGTAGATCCTTGGGCCGGCAGTCATTATGTTGAAAAACTAACTAAGGAAATTGCAGATAAAGCCTGGGAACATCTCGAGGAGATCGAAAAACTAGGCGGAATGACCAAAGCTATTGAGAAAGGCATTCCTAAGCAGCGCATTGAAGAAGCGGCAGCACGTAAGCAAGCGCGCATAGATAGCGGAAAAGACATCATCATTGGTGTCAATAAATTTGCTTTAGCACACGAGGATGAACTCGCTATTCTTGAGGTGGATAATGTTAAAGTTCGTGAGCAACAATTGGAACGTCTTGCAAACCTAAAAGCCCAACGAGATCAGAAAAAAGTTGATGAAGCCCTGAAGCAATTAACAGCTTGTGCAACATCAGGAAACGGGAATTTGCTAAATTTAAGTGTTGCAGCGGCACGAGAACGTGCGACTTTAGGCGAAATATCAAAAGCGCTCGAAGATGTATTTGGCCGTTATAAAGCACAAATAAAATCATTTAGCGGAGTGTACAGTAAAGAAGTAAAACAGGATCAGACATTTTTAAAAGCCCAAGAGCTGGCCAATAAGTTTGCTAAACTCGAAGGCAGACGCCCGCGCATTATGATCGCAAAAATGGGTCAGGATGGTCACGACCGAGGCGCAAAAGTAGTAGCTACAAGTTATGCAGATGTAGGTTTTGACGTTGATATCAGTCCGTTATTTCAAACTCCGGCAGAGGTGGCTAAACAAGCCGTAGAAAACGATGTGCATATTCTTGGTATCTCCTCCTTAGCCGGCGGCCATAAAACTTTGGTTCCACAGGTAATTCAACACCTTCAAGACTTAGGCCGCGACGATATTATGGTCATTGTGGGCGGTGTGATTCCGCGTAAAGATTATGAGTTCCTGTTTAAATCAGGAGCAGTTGCAGTCTTTGGACCCGGCTCCAAAATAAGTGAAGCAGCAATTTCTATTTTAGAGATTTTGCTGCAGAGTTTTGAAGATTGATTCCCTCTAAAAATAAAAGCTATGAATTTTAAAAATAAAATGCTGCGTGACGATGCGCTTCAAGGAAAAACAATTGTGGTAACCGGCGGCGGAAGCGGTCTGGGAAAAGCAATGACCAAATACTTTATGGAGTTAGGGGCTCAGGTTGCTATTACTTCGCGAAATTTGGAAAAACTTAAAACTACTGCCGAAGCTTTAGAAGCTGAAACCTGTGGAACCTGCTTTCCGGTGCAATGCGACGTACGCGATTATGAGCAAGTCGTCGCGATGCGCGATGCGGTAATTGAGCAATTTGGTAGTGTTGACGTGCTGTTGAATAATGCCGCAGGTAATTTCATTTCTCCAACTGAAAGACTTTCTGCCAACGCTTTTGATGTGGTTATTGATATCGTCTTAAAAGGAAGTAAAAACTGCACGCTCGCCTTTGGTAAGCATTGGATTGATAAAAAGGTAACCAACAAAACCATCTTAAACATCGTTACGACCTATGCCTGGACCGGTTCTGCTTATGTGGTTCCCAGTGCTACGGCAAAAGCCGGAGTGCTTGCTATGACACGCTCACTAGCGGTAGAATGGGCCAAATACGGTATACGTTCTAATGCGATCGCTCCTGGCCCCTTCCCTACCAAAGGTGCTTGGGAACGGCTTCTTCCGGGAGATCTTGCTGAAAAATTTGATCTGTCTAAGAAAGTACCCTTGCGCAGAGTTGGAGCACATCAGGAGCTTGCCAATCTCGCGGCGTATTTAGTTTCAGACTTTTCAGCGTACATCAACGGTGAAGTTGTGACCATTGATGGTGGTGAATGGCTTGAAGGTGCGGGACAATTCAATTTATTACAAGATATTCCAGAAGAATTATGGGATCAATTGGAGGCAATGGTTAAAGCAAAGCGCAATAAATAAAGGATTTAAGAATTTTTAAACTCGAATCCTGTGTTTTATAAAAGTGATTCTCCTAAAACTATTAAAACCTGTTAACAAAAAGCATTTTAATTGCCCGTTATAAATCGTATTTTCGCTGTGCAATACCTCAATATACTCTATGGGCAAAATTATAGCAATTGCTAATCAAAAAGGTGGTGTAGGCAAGACTACAACATCGGTTAACCTTGCAGCCTCGCTAGGCGTGCTTGAGAAAAAAGTACTTTTAATTGATGCAGATCCTCAGGCAAATGCCACATCGGGATTGGGTATAGATGTTGAAACGATCGAGATGGGTACCTATCAGCTGCTGGAACATTCTAGCAAGGCCGAAGAAACCATTATGAAGACCGAGTCTCCAAATCTCGACTTGATTCCTGCACATATCGACTTGGTAGCTATCGAGATCGAATTGGTAGATATGGATCAACGCGAATATATGATGGCGCGTGCCATAAGACACTTGAAAGATTCTTATGACTACATCTTGATTGATTGTGCCCCATCATTGGGATTATTAACACTCAATGCACTTACCGCTTCAGACTCTGTGATTATACCTATTCAATGTGAATATTTTGCACTTGAAGGTCTTGGTAAATTGTTGAACACGATCAAAAGTGTTCAGAAAATCCACAATCAAAAATTAGATATTGAGGGGCTTTTATTAACGATGTTTGATTCTCGTTTGAGACTTTCAAATCAGGTGGTTGATGAAGTACAAAAGCATTTTGATGAGATGGTTTTTGATACCATTATCCAAAGAAACGTTCGCTTGAGTGAAGCACCAAGTTATGGTGAAAGCATAATTAATTACGATGCAGGCAGCAAAGGTGCCGCAAATTACTTAAGTTTAGCTCAGGAGATAATTACTAAAAATGACGCGTAAAGATGGCTAAAGCAGTTAAAAAACAAGCTTTGGGTCGTGGTCTTTCAGCTTTATTGAAAGATCCTGACAATGATATAAAAACCGCCGGTGATAAAGGCGCAGATAAGGTTGTAGGCAATATTGTAGAGCTAGAACTTGCCAATATTGAAGTAAACCCGTTTCAACCCCGAAGCAGTTTTAATGAAGATGCTTTAAAAGAGCTTGCGTCGTCCATTCGTGAGTTGGGTGTCATTCAACCCATAACCGTTCGTAAAATTGAGTTTGGTAAATACCAATTGGTTTCTGGAGAGCGTCGTTTTAGAGCTTCCAAATTAGTTGGTCTAGAGACCATCCCGGCATACATTCGTATCGCTAATGATCAAGAGTCGCTTGAGATGGCTCTTGTTGAAAACATTCAACGTGAAGATCTTGATCCCATAGAAATTGCACTTTCTTACGAGCGTTTGATCGAAGAGATCAATCTTACCCAAGAGCAAATGAGCGAGCGTGTAGGTAAAAACAGATCTACGATTGCTAACTATTTGCGTTTGTTGAAATTAGACCCGATCGTTCAAACAGGAATGCGTGATGGTTTTCTGTCTATGGGCCACGGTCGTGCGCTGATTAATATTGAAAATACTTCAGACCAACTCGATATATACGAGAAGATCCTTCAGGATTCACTTTCGGTAAGAGCTACAGAAGCCCTTGTAAAAAATTATAAAGAAGGGAAAAAATCAGGGAAGTCAACTCCGGTTAAATCTAAAGTTCCTGACTTCATTCAGGAAGGAAAAAAAGAATTTGCTTCTTACTTTGGAGCCAAAGTAGATGTAAAAGTTGCTCAAAAAGGCAATGGAAAACTAATAATTCCGTTTTCTTCAGAAGAAGATTTTAAGCGACTTAAAAAATTAATATCTGGTGCCGAATAAATTAATACTATTTACTTGCCTCCTTTTCTGCAGTATAGCTTTAAGCCAATCAACGCCATCTGAGGAACAACCTCAAATTGAAGCCGAAGAAATAGATGCCGCTTTTCAAGAATATGATGCGCTTAAACCGGCCAAAGCTGCGTTTTACGCTGCGGTGCTTCCGGGATTAGGACAAGCTTACAATAAAGATTACTGGAAAATTCCTATCGTATACGGTGCTATTGGTACCGGTGTAGGAATTGCCGTTTACAATCACGACCTCTTTCAACAATATCGTACCGCATACAAAGATCGTATTGCAGGACGTATGGATGAATTTACTATAGTAGATGAAAATGGGAATACGCGTGAATTATTCACAGAAGATCAATTGTTGAGAGCCCAGGATTTTTACCGAAGAAACAAAGAACTATCGATACTCATTACCGCAGGGTTGTATGTATTGCAAATACTTGAAGCAAACGTAGATGCTCACCTTTCACAATATGAAGTGGAAGACCGATTGAGCTTTGCTCCATTTATGCAACGCAATGAATTTGACTACTCAAACACGTTTGGGATGCGTATCACTTATACTTTTTAGATTATGAAAATTGCCCTTCTTGGTTATGGCCGTATGGGAAAAACTATAGCGCAACTCGCAACAGATCGCGGTCACGAGATCGTGAAAACCATCGATGCCGCTGATGACTCTTATGATTTTAATGGTGCCGAAGTTGCTATCGATTTTAGTATTCCTTCTGCTGCCGTAGCAAATATCACAGCCTGTTTTGAAGCGAATATTCCGGTAGTTTCAGGAACCACGGGATGGCTTGATAAGTATGACGAGATGGTTTCGCTATGCGAGCAAAATAAAGGGGCTTTTATTTACGCCTCAAACTTTAGCGTAGGGGTAAACATCTTTTTTGAACTGAATAAGCAGCTTGCCAAAATGATGCAGGGGCTTAAAGACTATGATGTAGCTATGACAGAAGTACATCATATTCATAAATTAGATGCCCCTAGCGGAACCGCAATAACGTTGGCAGAAGGGATTTTGGAGCATTCAGAGAAAAACGACTGGATTCTTGATGAGCAAGAAGCGAACAAAATCACCATTAAAGCAGAACGCGAAGGTGAAGTTCCAGGAACGCATACTATAAAATATGAAAGTCAAGTTGATGAGATCACTATCGAACATAAGGCACATAACCGCAATGGTTTTGCTTTAGGTGCAATCATCGCTGCCGAATGGTTAAAAGATAAAACAGGTGTTTATAGTATGAAAGATGTACTCAATTTATCATAATGAGTAACATCTTACTAGAAAAACATACAAATACAACAAAACATACGAACCTATGACAATGATGCAATGGTTTTTATTCTTCCTGCTGGTTCAGGTCATCCACTTTTTAGGAACCTGGAAATTATATAAAAAAGCAGGACGTCAGGCTTGGGAAGCTATCGTTCCCATATATAATGCGGTTATTCTAATGCGTATAATTGGTCGCCCTTGGTGGTGGACCATTCTTCTTTTTATCCCCATCGTAAACCTGATTATGTTTCCGGTAATTTGGGTAGAAACTGCAAGAAGCTTTGGTAAAAACTCAACGACAGACACAGTACTTGTTATTGTCACGCTGGGCTTCTACCTCTATTATTTAAATTATGCTGCGCCGGTAACCTATAAAACAGAGCGCTCATTAGTGCCTAAAAGTGCTGTTGGTGAGTGGGTTAGTTCTATTCTTTTTGCAGTTGTGGCTGCAACCATTGTACACACCTATGTGATGCAACCTTTTACGATTCCTACCGGTTCATTAGAACGCACTCTACTCATAGGAGATTTTCTTTTTGTAAGTAAGTTTCATTATGGGGCACGTACGCCAATGACGACCGTAAGTTTCCCGATGGTTCATGACACCATTCCGGGTGTAGGGATCAAATCCTATTTAGACAAACCCCAACTCCCCTACTTTAGACTTCCGGGGTTTCAAGATATTGAGCGCAGCGACATTGTGGTGTTTAGCTGGCCGGTAGATACGGTAAATCGCTTCTACGGCTTGGATGACGGAAAATACTATCATAAACCCATAGATAAAAAATCGAATTATGTAAAACGTGCGGTAGGTTTACCTGGGGATAGTTTGAAAATCGTTGACGGAAAAGTTTTTGTAAACAATGCTCCTCTGGAATTACCTGGCCGTGCACAACCACAATACAGTTATATAGGTACAGCAAAAGGTGGCGGATTTAATGCAAAGAACCTTTACGATCAATATAAGATAACTAATCTTTCGTTCTATAATTCAACGCAATTTCATACTCAGGCGCTTACTGCTGAAAATGCAGAGCGCTTCCGCAATCATCCAAATGTAGCTTCCCTTGAACGGTTAATTGCAGATCCAGGTCAAAAAGATGCTTCTATCTTTCCGAAAGGGAATGCTAGTTTAGGAAATCGCGATCAGATGGCTTCTTTTTATATTCCTAAAGCTGGAGCTACAGCGCCAATTACTGTTGAAAACCTTCCGCTTTATAAACGTCTAATTGAAGTTTATGAGGGTGAAGAAATGGGAGAACAACGCGAGATCACTGTAAATGGAACTGAAGTTGCCTTAAACGGTCAACCACTTACCGAATACACATTTAAACAAGATTATTACTGGATGATGGGTGATAACCGTCATAATAGTGAAGACAGTCGTTTTTGGGGCTTTGTTCCTGAAAATCATATCGTAGGTAAACCTGTATTTATTTGGTTTAGTTGGGACAGTAATGGCACCGGTATTATGGAAAAAATTCGTTGGGAACGCTTGTTTACGACGGTTGGTGGCGATGGCAAGCCGGTTTCTTACTTTATTTACTTTATTATTGCCATAGTTGGCTATATTGTAATCTCAAAAGTCATAAAGATCAGGAAAGCAAAATCCTAATATTTAAACAAATAACACGTAAAAGCATCAAATTTTAAAGGTTTGATGCTTTTTGTTTTTATACTGATAAAAATTTTTATTTTAACACAATTGCTTAGGGATTGCACAGCCTGTTTTATAGCTTCCGCACTATGGAAACACAGGAAAAAAATACACAACGTACAGTAAAAAATAACGATACCGTAAAGGTGCATTACACAGGAAAATTAACAAATGGTCAAATTTTTGACAGCTCTGTAGATAAGCAACCTTTAGAATTTCAATTAGGTCAGGGACAAATCATTCCCGGTTTTGAAAAAGGTCTTATTGATATGGGAGTTAGTGAAAAGAAAACGATCACGATCCCAGAAGCAGAAGCCTACGGCGAAGTGCGTAAAGATCTTTTTCAAGAAGTACCAAAAGCAGATCTTCCACAGGAAATTGATCCTCAAGTAGGAATGGGCTTAGTTGCTAAAAATCCTGACGGAAGTGAGCGTCAACTTCGTGTAGCTGAAGTGCGTAATGAAAGTATCGTGATCGATGCCAATCACCCACTTGCAGGACAGGATCTCATTTTTGACCTGGAAGTTGTAGATATCAAATAATAGCTTTTTAAATAAATCTTGAAAGTCCGTAGACATCTGTGTTTACGGACTTTTTTCATTCAAATCAATAAGGCTAGACGAAATGCTTTAACAGAATTATAGCATTTTGAAAAAAATAAATTTAGGACGCACCTGTTATAGAGGTCTAACTAAATTTATGAATAATGAAAAAAATGAATACTGTTGCGCTTTTAAGCGCGACCATACTTACTGTATCTTGTGTGTCTAAGAAAAAATACACCGAATTAGAAACCAGATATGACGACACGCGGGTTTCGCTTACCAAAACTCAGGTTGAGAAAGAAGAATTAGAAGCAAAATACAGCGCCATCGAAAACCGGGTTGCTGACTACAACAGCAAAATAAATTCTTTAAGAGATGACAACTATCAAAAGCTTGACTTAGTAGAAAATCTTGCTGTTATGTCTGAAAGTACTAAAGATAAAATGCGTGAAACCTTAAGCAA
Organism: Leeuwenhoekiella sp. CH_XMU1409-2; assembly: GCF_037029365.1. Taxonomy (NCBI): domain Bacteria; kingdom Pseudomonadati; phylum Bacteroidota; class Flavobacteriia; order Flavobacteriales; family Flavobacteriaceae; genus Leeuwenhoekiella; species Leeuwenhoekiella sp. CH_XMU1409-2. The sequence continues at coordinate 85,832 of NZ_JAYMEI010000016.1, forward strand.
GGTAGATCAAAACGAATTGGCGCAAGCCAAGAGTCTTGAAGATTCGATGAACCTAGCGATCTCATATAACCTTAAAAAGAATCTTGATGATTCTGTGGGGGAAGATGAAGATATTCAGGTCGATATCGATGAGACTGTGGTAATGATCAATGTTTCTGATAAATTGCTGTTCAATAGCGGAAGCTATCGTGTAAGTAATAAAGCAGACGGTTTATTAAAACGCCTGGCAGATGTCATCAATTCAGAACCTGCAATCGAAGTTATGGTTGAAGGTCATACGGATGACCAAACGGTAAAACCCGGTGCTTACATTAAAGACAATTGGGAACTTTCAGTAGAGCGTTCTACAGCGATCATTAGAGAGTTACAAGACAAGTATAATGTTGATCCTGCTAAACTGATCGCAGCAGGACGCAGTAGTTACTTACCACTTGTAGATAATGCCACTAAAGAAGATCGTGCTAAGAACCGCCGTACAAGAATTGTCATCTTACCTAATTTAGATAAATTCCTATCGATGGTAAGTTCGACCGACTAGTATAATATTTAGAAATACTTGTAAAAAGCCACCGAATGGTGGCTTTTTTTTAATACTTAATCGTATAAGTCTGTTAAACTATTTTCTATCTCTTTGAAGATTTGATAATTTAAAAAGAAAATGCTGAAGACTATGAAAGTAAAGAACACCCATTTAATACATTTAATAAGAGAAGAACATCGTTTTAATTTTGGGTCATTTTACTTTTTTGATGACTTTATCATTTCAGAAATTAATGAAGGCGAATTATTTGAGTGGGATAAAGCTCAAAAAGTGCTTGAGGTTGGTGAAAAATTTTATAAAAATAAAGGCAGCCAAGTGAATTACATCTCGAATCGCGTTCATGATTATTCTATTAAACCCCAAGATTGGTTGGCCTATTTAAACAAACGTGATCTATTTAAGGTTTTTGCTGTTGTTACTTACCGCAAAACAGCCATTTATAATTTAGTTATCGAACGTTTTTTTTATAAAGGAGAAATTTTTTCTTTTGAGAGTTTACTCGAAGCGGTTAATTTTATCCGTAAAGGTGACAAGTTAGATCCTGTTACCGATTTTGAGAAACTAACACAAAAGCATCATGATAATACTTTATGAACTGGCACTCATTTGCGCCGGTATTCTTTTAGGAATAACAACACTAGACAAATGGGACGGCAGCACCCAAATCTTCACTAAAGCTGCAAGTGCTCTTCGCCCCTTTTCTGCCGTCATTGGAGGCATATGCCTTATTTTAGGTATTTGGTTTCTCTTTAGACCCTTCTGTACATTTAGAGACATTGTAGGTATTCTTGCCGGCTTGGCACTGTTGGGAGGAACTTTTCAGAACAGCCCATCATTACAAGATTTCTTCAATAAAGCAGCAGGATTTTTAAATCCGTATCAAGTAATCATTGGGATTACAGCTCTGATTCTTGGATTATTAGGACTCTTAAATATTGCCTTTATCTGCTAGTAACTAATCCGGGATTATTATATCCTTTGGCAGCGTCAATAAAAAAAGGTCTGGCAATGCCAGACCTTTTGGTTATATAATAAGATTGAGAATATTCTATAAATCCTGATTTGTTGGTCGTATCAAGATCTCGTTTACACTGCTGTGCTCTGGTTGTGTTAAGGCGTAATGTATAGAATTTGCTATATCTTCTGCTTCTAAAGTCTTCAAGTCGGCAAACTGTGATAACATATCTTGTACATCATCATCAGTAATGGTTTGCGTCAATTCGGTTGCTACAAAGCCTGGTTCTATAGAAGTTACTTTGGTATTATATTTTGGTCCCATTTCTAGACGTATACCTTCACTCAAAGCTCTTACCGCATATTTGGTGGCACAATACACAGATCCGGCAGGCATAATTTTTCTTCCGGCTACAGATGAAATATTAATAATGTGACCTGATTTATTCTCTTTCATATCTGGCACTACACTAGAAACACCATTAAGCACACCTTTGATGTTTACATCTACCATAGTGTCCCATTCGTCTGTCTTCAAATTTTCTACAAAAGAAAGTGGCATCAGTCCCGCATTGTTTACTAAAACATCTACTTTACCAAAGGTCTCGTGTGTTTTTTCAATAATATTCTTCCAATCGTCTTTACTCGTTACATCTGCCGTAACGACTAAAGCCGTTCCACCTTCTTTTTCAATAGTTTCTTTAAGTTCGTTCAAGCGCTCTGTACGTCGTGCAGTAATAACAACTTTAGCACCGGCTCCGGCTAATTTTTTTGCCGTCGCCTCTCCTATTCCACTTGAGGCTCCGGTTATGATCACAGTTTTGTTCTCTAAACTCATAATTTAATTTTTAGTTTAGACAAATTTACTTAGCCTTCCCGTTTGAGTTCATTGACCTATGTTAGGTTTAGCTGTTAAGAATATACAAAGCCTGTTAAGCCTTGTTAAGAATTACGTTTTCTCCTGAAGTTCTCTTCGAATTCGGCTTAATGATTCTGGTTTTATACCAAGATAACTCGCAATTTTATAGTTGGGAACGCGCTGCTCGATATTGGGATAGGTCTCACAGAATTCCTGATACCGTTCAGTACTGTTTTTTTCTAAGCCATTCTGAATGCGTTCATAGAGCGCAACAAAAGCACCTGTTAATTTGATTCTAAAAAAACGTTCAAATTTTGGTATTCGTCCGTAGAGCTCTTCGAGATAGTTTTTATTCAATTCCAGCACCGTTGAATCTTCAATACAGCTTACCGTCAACCGTGCCCGTGTACCGTTAAAAAAAGCAGCAAAATCACTCACCCACCAATCTTCAATGGCAAATTGTAAAATTGACTCATCTCCGTTTTCTGAAGTATGAACTACTTGCAAACAACCGGAGACCACATAAAATTCTGACTGAACCAAATCGCCGGGACGGATCAGGATAGCTCTTTTTTTGAATTTTTGCGGAGAAAGCAAACCGCAAAATTCATCAAATTCCTGATCTGAAATTTCAATAACCTGTTCTAAGTGCTTCCGTAAAGAATCAAACATATTTGCTCGTAAATTATCTTGGGTATTATACCCTTCTGAGGTGCCAAAAATACGCGCCCTTAATAACAAAGGATGACCACAAAGATTAAAAATAGGGATAATACTTCAACTACGATTTACTAATTGTTTATATAAACTTTGGCAAAAAGCTTTAAGCTTTCCTAGTAAATTTAGCGTTCTATTTTAATCGTATGGATCTCGCAATACTCGAAGTTTTTATCATTCTCGGAGTCACTATTTTCTTATTTGTCACCGAATTATTTCCGGTAGACAAAATTGCTATTTTCATTATTGTATCCTTGATTTTGTTGGGTTTAGTCACTCCCGAAGAAGGTATAAGTGGTTTTTCAAACACTGCAACGATCACTGTTTTGGCCTTGATGATCATTGCAGTGGCGCTTGAGGATAATGGCGTCATTGCATGGTTTACCGACGGTTTACAGCGCTTGAGCATTTTCCCCTTACTCCTGCTTATTCCCACATTTATGTTTCTAACTGCCGGTATAAGTGCTTTTATAAGTACAACAGCCGTAGTGATCGTTTTTATAAAAATTATTTTTCAGCTTGCAGAGCGCTATGGAATAGCAGCGGGTAAATTATTACTACCGGTATCTTTTGCAGGAATTCTTGGCGGAAGCTGCACCTTAATGGGAACATCAACCAATCTCATTGTGAATTCTGTGGCTCAAAACCGCGGAATAGAAAAACTTGGCTTTTTTGAATTTGCTTGGTTTGGCTTGATCTTTCTGGTAATAGGAATAGTTGTGGTTACCATTGCTTCAAAATTTCTTCCGAAGAAAAATGTTTCAGAACGTTTAGAGGTAGATTACGAGATCAACAACCTGATTACAACCGTCACCATAAACTCAAACTCGCCGCTTGTGGGTAAAGCCATTCAGGATACGTTTCTTTTTAAAGATCCTGAGGTAACCTTGCTCAAACTCATTCGCAACCATGTGGTCACCAATGCGCCAGGAAGATATATTACGCTTGCAGAGCAAGATAAACTGGTCGTGATGGCAGATCTTGAAAATATAGAGCGTATCTCTCAAGAAGAGAACCTGACACAAGCGAGTAAAGCACTTCAAACTGCGGAAACTTTCTCCAAAGATCAGAAGAAGAAAACAGAACAAGAGTCCAAAGAAACCCAAATTCAATTAATAGAAGTCTTGGTGCTGCCCGGTTCTGCTTTTGTAGGAAGCACGCTCAATAATTTAAAACGACTTAAGCTTGAAGGCGCCTTACCCATAGCTATTAAAAAACGGAAAAACATCAGGAACACCACCGAGCGGCTTATCCGTAAAGATCTGAATCAAATACGCATTAAACCCGGGGATCGCATTTTATTGGAGATTACCCAAACTGAGTTGAATACTTTGGAAAATCTTGAAGGTATTGTGATCTTAAAGATGCACGAACCTTTTAAAGCCAAAAATAACAAGCGTAAATATATTACTGCAGCGATTTTACTAGCCGTGATCGCCATGGCTGCTTCCGGTTTGTTGAGTATTCTAGCAAGTTCACTTACAGGAATTGGATTACTCTTGGCGACAAATAGCCTTGAGATGAATAAAATTTATCATAAAGTAGATTGGCAGATATTTTTTCTACTGGCCGGTATGATTCCGCTGGGTGTGGCAATGACCAATAGCGGTGCAGACCTCTGGCTTTCTGAACATTTACTTGCCCTATTTGAAGGGAGAAATAACTTGTTTATTCTTGGAGCTCTTTTTTTGATCACCATGATTCTTAGCGGAAGTATTTCAAACAATGCTACCGCGGTGATTATGGCACCCATTGCAATTTCCGTTGCATCCGGACTCAACCTACCTGCTAAACCTTTTATTCTGGCGGTTATGTTTGCGGCTAATTTTAGCTTTTTTACACCCGTGGGATATCAAACCAATACATTGATCTACAATCTTGGTATTTATCGCTTCAAGCATTTTTTGATTTTAGGAGGTATCCTATCAATCATTTTATGTGTAGCAGGTACCTTTCTACTCGCTACGTTATTATAAACTAAACCACCTTTCAGTAATCAACCTTAGCAGATGCCAGTAAACCACATTATGGCAAGCCTGTCTGTATTCTAAGGTTTGTGCAAATTTTTATGCTGCAAATTTAAAGGTTTCCACATATGGTGTTTG